>NZ_JBNPTO010000011.1:0-254449 GCF_051167715.1 Bradyrhizobium sp. HKCCYLS20291
TTGCGTCTCAAGCTCAAGCGCGCCGGTTGGAGCGATGACTTCTTTTTCGAACTCCTCGCTCACGTGCGATAGCCCTGGCTTCCGCCGGGAGGAAGGTCGAGCCAGCCTGATCCTGCGGCTGGCGCGGCAGTCTGGCGCTCACGGCGTCCATCGATAGATCCATGTCTCCGAAACGAGCTTGTCGCTCGCGAACAATTCGGCTCGGAGCTCGACAGAAGCGTCCTTGGCGGCACATTGAAAGCTCAGCCGCCATCCGCCGGTCTCGGGATTGGGCTGGGCGACCACGTTGCTGACATCCGTCTTCTCGGCGCTGACCACGGCCTTCACTGTCGCCGGATCGAGCCCCTTGAGAGCGTCACCCGCGAGCTCGAGCACGAACAATCGGCCTTCGCCCAGGGCGCCCACGCCGGTACGGGTGAAGCGCGCCAAGGCGTGCGGCTTCGGCATGTCCGGACCCCAATGCAGGCGATAGGTCATGTTGTGCTCGCCCTTGGCGGCGAGCGGCGTCTTCGGCCGCCAGAACGCGGCGATGTTGTCGTGGATCTCCTCCCGGGTCGGAATCTCGAACAGCACTACGGCGCCTTCGCCCCAGTCGCCGATCGGCTCGATCCACAGGCTCGGGCGCCGCTCGAAATGCGACTCGAGATCCTGATAGGCGGCAAATTGCCGCTCGCGCTGCATCAGGCCGAAGCCGCGCGGGTTGAGGTCGTTGAAGACGCTGACCTGCAGGTCGCGCGGATTGCTCAGGGGGCGCCAGATCTGCTCGCCCTTGCCGTTGAACACCGCAAGCCCGTCGGAATCGTGCACCGCGGGCCGGAAGTCGTCGTTGTCGCTGCGGTCGTTGGGGCCGAACAGGAACATGCTGGTCATCGGCGCCAGCCCGCCATGGCCGATCTCGACGCGCGGATACAGCGAGGCCTCGACGTCGAACACGGTGGTCTCGCCGGGGCGGATGGTGAAGCGATACGAGCCGGCCGCGCTCTTGCTGTCGAGCAGCGCATGCACGACCATCGCGGTGGCGCCGGCGACCGGCTTCTCCAGCCAGAACGCCTTGAACACCGGAAATTCCTCGCCCTTGGCTTCGCCGGTATCGATCGACAGCCCGCGCGCCGAGAGCCCGTAGATCTCGCCCTTGGCCACCGCGCGAAAATAGCTCGCGCCGAGGAAGACGCAGACCTCGTCGTAATAGTCCGGGCGGTTCATGGGCGTATGAATGCGAAATCCCGCGAAGCCGAGATCGGCGGCCGGAAACGCCGGTACCTGCGGGCCGAACGCGAAGTCTTCCGGACGATATGTCACGGGCTTGGCCTGACCGTCCGCAACCTCGTAGACGTCGATGCGATCCTTGTAGATGAACCCGCGATGAAAGAACTGCGCCTGGAACGGCAGCTTCTCATCGCGCCACAGTGCATGCTCCGGCAGGAACCGGATCGAGCGATAGGCATCGTAGTTGAGCTTGGCCAGCGCATCCGGCAGCTTGTCGTCCGGCGCGGCATACGGCTTGGCCGCGAGCGCGCGCGCGAGATTGCGCACCGTGGCCGCGCTGAACGGCTGCGCCGCCGACGCGGCCGATGCGCTCCGCGCAATGGAAGCGGCGACCGGGATCGCAGCCGCAGATTGAATGAACTGACGGCGATTCAACTTATTCTCACTTTGCTGAATGGAACTGCGGAGCAACATTTCTGAGGCCGCGCGGTTCCATTTCAATTGATATGGGATGGAAGCATGCGGGGGACGCCATGAACGGCATGTGAGCGAAGTCCGGCGGACGAGAGTGACCGGCCTTCGATGGCAGCGGATGTTGAACAGTCGCAAGTGCGACGCGCTCCCGTCGATTGCGGTGCTGATTTACAGAAAAATATTCGATTGCACGCTAGATGGCTCTTTCCTTTTTCCGAAAATCGTGATTGTATGTGCTCGTCCCGCCTCGAGCTGAGGGGCGTATCGCGGTCGTCACGAGCGTGGGGGTAGGATGCGATGGGCGTGCCGGGCTGCAGCGCGAGCGATCGTGCGGACGAACAGCTTGGTGCGCACGGCGAAGCCGTGTGGTCCTGATCTCCCGGTGCTGAGATCAAGTTCGCGCCGACGATGGCGCTGATGACAGGGTCAACAAGCCGGTCCCTGGGGAGAGCACGGAGTAAGCCGTAAAGCCATTGCGCAGGGAAGGCCGGGATGTCCCAGCCGAACCTGTGGTTCCTGCCCCGTGCATTTCTTTCGCACGGGGGCCATGGGGGCGGCGAGCTCCCGGTCTTCCCTGCGCCCTCTGTGTTGAAGGGTGCGAACAATCAGCAAAGCTCGGGCGTGATGCGCGCCGCGAGAGGGTGATCTCATGTCTCTGCAAGAGGGTGAACATGTCTCTCCACGTCATTGCGAGGCGCCTTGCGCCGAAGCAATCCAGGGCTCAGCGCGCGGCCCTGGATTGCTTCGCTTCGCTCGCAATGACGCGGAGAGAGTTGTGCCACAAACTCGGTGTCATTCCGGGGCGCGCGTAAGCGCGAGCCCGGAATCCATCGGGCAGCAAGCCGGGTCGATCAATGGATTCCGGGCTCGCGGCTCGCGCGCGCCCCGGAATGACGGAGGAGAGAGCGGTGACCTCACAACTCCCGCGCATTGCTGAACGCGAACGAGCTCACGCGCCGTGTCGTCTCGTCCAAAATCAATGTCCGCGTGATCGGTGGTTCGGCGCGCTGGGCGCAGTTTTCGCGTTCGCAGAGCCGGCAGTTGACACCGATCGGGGTGCCCTCGGTCTTCTCCAGGTCCATGCCGGCGGCGTAGACGAGGCGCGACGCATGACGGATCTCGCAGCCGAGGCCGATGGCGAAGCGGGGCTGCGGCAGCGGGTGCGGCGCGATCGGGCGGCGGACCATCTGGGCGATCGAGAAATAGCGCGATCCGTCCGGCAGCTCGATGATCTGCTTCAAGAGACGGTCCGGCGTGTCGAAGGTCGAATGCACGTTCCACAGCGGGCAGGTGCCGCCGAACTTGGAGAACGGGAAGGTGCCCGAGGAGAAGCGCTTGGAGACGTTGCCGGCATTGTCGACACGCAGCATGAAGAACGGGATGCCGCGCGCGTTCGGCCGCGACAAGGTGGTGAGGCGGTGGCAGACCTGCTCGAAGCCGGTGTTGAAACGCTGCGCCAGCACGTTGATGTCGTAGCTCAGCGCCTCCGCGGCAGCGAGGAACGGCGCGTAGGGCATCATCACGGCGGCCGCGTAGTAACTTGCGAGCGTCATGCGGTAGAGCCGGCGCGACGTATCATCCAGCGCGCCGGCGCGGCCGATGATGATCTCGAACTGCGGCAGGCACTCGGCCATGCCGAGCTGCACCGCGAGCTGGAAGGTGCGGCCGGGGCCATCGATCAGCTCGGATATCAGCAGCTGACGCCGATGACGATCATAACGACGCAACGTCTCGCGCATCACATCGACCGGCATCACCCGTGTCTGCACCGAATGTTTTTCGCGCAAGCGGGCGGCGAGGGCGGCGTAGAGCCCCTCGGCCGGCACGTCGAGCGCATCGCGCAAGGCTTCGGCCTGCTGCTCGAGCTCGGCGAAGTAGTTGCGGTTAGCCTCGATCAGGTCGCGCACCCGTTCGATCGGGTTGGCCTCGAAATGGCCGCCGGCATTGCGGTCCGCCATCTGTGCCGCGACGAGAGTCTCGCCGCGCCGCGCCTCGGCATAGGCCGCGTAGAGCCGCTGCAGCGCGTGGGTCACCCCGGGGCAGAGCTCGGCGAGGTCGCGCAGCTCCTGCTTGGGCAGCTCGATCTGCCGGAACAGCGGATCGGAGAAGATCTCGTTGAGCTCGGCGAAGAAGCGGTCCTCGTCGGCGGTGGCGAGGTCGCGCAGATCGAGGTCGTAGGCTTCGGCCAACCGCAGCAGGATCTGCGCCGAGACCGGGCGCTGGTTGCGCTCGATCAGGTTGACATAGCTCGGCGAGATGCCGAGCCCCTCGGCGAGCTGGGTCTGCGACAGGCCCAGTTGCTGGCGGATGCGGCGGAAGCGTGGGCCGACGAACAGCTTCTTTCCGGATCCCCCGGGCATGACGACCCCCTCGGCCTGCGTATTTGTGACATTTTTTACAAAATGACATTTATGACAAGTGATGATGTTACATGACATCACCATTCGAAAACAAGGCCTCTATACGAAGCTGCCGGTTTCGCGTTTATCTCTGGTCACGCAAATCGCAATGCACTGTCAAAGTTGTGACGGTTGAAGGAGGGTCTCATGACCAGCAATTTCTGGGTGATCGGCGGCGAGTTCGGCTCGATGAACTTCCACAAGCTGGTGGAAGGTTCGGCCCAGGTGAAGGGTCCGTTCAAGTCGCGCAAGGAAGCCGAGGATTGCTGGCGCGAGGTCTCCGAGGAGAACCGCCACAAGGCCGGCGTCCGCTTCTCGATCGTCGAGGAGCCGCAGCGCGCGCCGGCGGCCTGAGCGCCGCCTGGGAATGCATTGCCGGGTATTTGAATAAGCTCGAGGAAGAGCCCAAGGACGGGGCGGTCTCAGCCGGGTCACACCGGAGGAGGCCGCCCACGTCCGTTATGGCGTTGCCTGCTCGATCCGGGTGGTTACGGCAGCGTGCGTATAACCCATTGAAGATGAAAGGGGTTTGCGGAATACTGGGTTACTGCTAGGTTAACGCGGTGGAAACCTGGCAGAACCAGGGCCAAAACGTGAAAGCGTCAGCAATGTCCGAGGCCCCCGACAGCGCCACCGAAGCTCGTCCCGTGCGGCTGCGCGAAGCCCTGCGCCAGGCCCGGATCGAGGCCGCAGACCGAACGGGCGTCGTGGTCGATCTGCGCGACGCCGAAGTGGCCCGGCTCGAGATTCTCAACGACGCGCTGGATGCACTGTTCAACGAGATCCCCGGCCAGATCGACCTGTTCGATCGCGGCATCAGCCAGGGCGAGACGCCGCGGCTGTGGATCGACGTCGTCGCGCATGTCGTGATGGGGCGCGACAAACGGCAGTACCGTTTCGTGCAGGACACCCGCAACGGTCGCATCGTGCTCGCCGAGTCGCACGATATCGCCGCCATCGTGAAGGCCGTGACCGACTACGTCGCCCGCCGCATGGTCGAGCGCGAGCGCGCCTTCAGCGTGACGCACGTGCAGGCGCTGCCGGCCGACGACAAGCCGCGGCAGCGCAGCCGCGTGTGGCCGTTCGTGCTCGGCTTCGTGCTCGGCGCGCTGTCGCTGTTTGCCGTCGCGGTCTACGAGAGCCTGAAGCCGATCACCTTCTGACCACCCGGTCAGAGCAGGCGGATCTCGCGGATCTCGCGCACGCGCAGCGCATCGTTGACGGAGCGCACCGTCATGTCGCAGCGCCAGTGGTTGCCGTCACGGTTGACGGCGAAGATGTTGTAGGCGGCGGCCGGATAATGGCCGTGCGCGAGCGAAGAGGCGGAGGGCACGCCGACGACCGGAATCTGGCGATCGGGACCGTCGATCCAGATGGTCGAATGCACGTGGTCATGGCCGTGCAGGACCAGCTCGACGCCATGGCGGCCGAGCAGGGCGATGAGATCCTTGGCGTCGGTCAACCGCTTCATCCGATTGGCCGAGCGTAGCGGATGATGCACCAGCAGCACGCGAAACAGCTGCTCGTGAGCGAGCGTCTCGAGCAATTGCTCGAGTGCGGCGAGCTGCGCGCTGCCGATCCGGCCGGTCGCCATGAACGGCGCCGAGGGCACCGCCGAGGACAGGCTGATCAGCGCCAGCGGCCCGCGCCGGCGCAGCGACGGGAAGCTGGCGGGGCTCGTGGCATCGGCGCCGAAATAGTCGGCAAAGCTCTCGGCGAAGCGCAGCCGGGTCGAGCGCACATAGGCGTCGTGATTGCCGGGGATCGCGGTGACCTTGTCGGGCGGGCCGACCGTCCTGAGCCAGGCCTGGGCGAGCGGGAATTCGGACTCCAGGGCGAAATTGACGAGATCGCCGGTCACGGCGATCTGGTCCGGCATCTGCGCCTGCAGATCGGAGATCAGCAAATCGAGGATGTCGCGGCGATGATATTTGTAGCGGTTGCGCGTCCAGTTGAGATAGCCGAGCGCCCGCTTGCCGGCGAGCTCGGACAGCCGCGGCCGATGCAGCGGGGCGAGGTGCGGGTCGGACAGATGGGCGAGCGTGAACGCGGCCATCACGCCTCGCGATGCCCATGGCGGATGAAGGCGCGCTCTGATGTCATGTCATGCTATCCCCATGCTGTTCGGCTCTCATGGCAAGCCCGGCGGACAAGCGCAAGAACATCTGGGACGGCGGAATTGATGACGACAGACCTCAGCAGGTTGCGGATCCGGTTCGAACCGGTGCTCCGGCGCGGCTTCCATTTGTATTGGCGGTTCGCCCGCGGCATGACGCTGGGCGTCCGCGGCGTGGTGCTGGATGCCGACAACCGCGTGTTCCTGGTCCGTCACGGCTACGTCTCCGGCTGGCACCTGCCGGGCGGCGGCGTCGAGGTCGGCGAGACCTTCCTGCAGGCGCTGACCCGGGAGCTGTTCGAGGAAGGGCGGATCGCGCTGTCGGGCGAGCCGGAGCTGCACGGCATCTTCCTCAACAGCCACGTCTCGCCGCGCGACCACGTCGCCGTATTCGTTATCAAGGGGTTTACGCAGGACCGCCCGCCGGAGCCGAACCACGAGATCGTCGAGACCGGGTTTTTCGCCCGCGATGCGCTGCCGGAGGGAACCACGCTCGGCACGCTGTCGCGCCTGCGCGAGGTGCTAGACGGCGTTAAGATCATTCCCACCTGGCGCCCGGAAACGCGCGTGGCCAACGGATCATTATGAATTTTTGCACCCAAAGGCGGCAGTCTCCCGCCCCTGGGGAGATGGGTCAATGAGTTCACCATCGATGCGGGTCGCCGTGCTGGTGCCCTGCTACAATGAGGAGGCGGCAGTGGCCGCCGTTATCCGGGACTTCAAGCAGGCGCTGCCGGCGGCGACTGTCTATGTCTACGACAACAATTCGAAGGACCGCACCATCGAGGTTGCGCGCGCGGCCGGCGCCGAGGTGCGCAGCGAGCGGCGGCAGGGCAAGGGCCACGTGGTCCGGCGCATGTTCGCCGACATCGATGCCGACATCTACGTGCTGGTCGACGGCGACGCGACCTATGACGCGCCGAGCGCGCCTGGAATGATCGAGCGTCTCGTGGCCGAGCGGCTCGACATGGTGGTGGGCCTGCGGGTCGACCAGGAGCAGGCCGCCTATCGCATGGGCCATCGCACCGGCAACTGGATGCTGACGAGCTTTTTGGCCGAGGTGTTCGGCCAGGCCTTCAAGGACATCCTCTCCGGCTACCGCGTGTTCTCGCGCCGCTTCGTCAAATCCTTCCCCGTCCTGTCCGACGGCTTCGAGATCGAGACCGAGCTGACGGTGCATGCGCTGGAACTGGCGCTGCCGGTGGCCGAGATCGCGACGCCGTATTATGCCCGGCCCGAAGGCTCGGTGTCCAAGCTCAACACCTGGCGCGATGGATTTCGTATTCTCGGCACGATCCTGAAACTGTATCGCTCGGAGAAGCCGCTGCGGTTCTTCACCGCGATCGGCATCTTCCTCGCGCTGGTCTCGATCGGCTTCGCCATTCCGATCCTCGTCACTTATATCGAGACCGGGCTGGTGCCGCGGCTGCCGACCGCGGTGCTTTCGATGGGCCTGATGATCATGGCGCTGCTGTCGGCCTCCTCGGGCCTGGTGCTCGATACCGTCACGCGCGGCCGGCGCGAGATGAAGCTGCTGGCCTATCTGTCGCAATCACCGGTGGGAGGCTGACGCTGGGACTGCGCGGGGGCCATTGCGGGACCGATGCTTGTGTCCGCCGGCCATTCCGGCCATGGTTCGGGCTGGTCAGATCCATCCAACGAGAACACCGCCTCCCATGCCCATCCTGAACAGCATCGCCGCGCTCACCGACGACATGGCCGCCTGGCGCCACGATCTCCACGAGCATCCGGAGCTGATGTACGAGGTGCACCGCACCGCCGGCATCGTCGCCGACCGGCTGCGCGAGTTCGGCTGTGACGAGGTGGTGACGGGCATCGGGCGCACCGGCGTGGTCGGCGTCATCCGTGGCCGCCAGACGAACTCCAGCCGCGTCATCGGCCTGCGCGCCGACATGGATGCGCTGCCGATCGAGGAGGCCTCCGGCGTGCCCTATGCCTCGAAGACGCCGGGGCTGATGCATGCCTGCGGCCATGACGGCCATACCGCCATGCTGCTCGGCGCCGCCAAGCATCTCGCCGACACTCGCAATTTCGACGGCACCGCGATCGTGATCTTCCAGCCCGCCGAGGAGGGCGGCGCCGGCGGCAAGGCGATGGTCGATGACGGGCTGATGACCCGCTGGGGTATTCAGGAGGTCTATGGCCTGCACAATGCGCCGGGTGTCCCCGAGGGCGTGTTCGCGCTGCGGCCGGGTCCGATGCTGGCCTCGTCCGACCAGCTCGAGATCACCGTGCACGGCAAGGGCGGCCATGCCGGCGCCGGCGTGCACAAGGCGGTCGACAGCGTGCTGATCGCCGCGCACATCATCACCGCGCTGCAGTCGATCGTGTCGCGCAACGTCGATCCGATCAAATCGGCCGTCATTTCGATTTGCATGGTCGAGGCCGGCAAGGCGATGAACGTCATCCCGGAGACCGTCGAGCTGAAGGGCACCGTGCGCACGCTCGATGCCGAGGTGCAGGACCTGGTCGAGCGCCGCATCGCCGAGGTGGCCGACGGCATCGCGCGGACCTATGGCGGCACGGCGACGACGAAGTACACGCGGCTCTATCCGATCACGATGAACCATGTGCGCGAGACCGGCGTCGCCGCCGATGTCGCCCGCGACGTGGTCGGCGCCGAGCGCGTCGTCGACAACGCGCCGCCGCTGATGGGCGCGGAGGATTTCGCCTTCATGCTGCAGGCCCGCCCGGGTGCCTTCGTCTTCCTGGGCATGGGCGACGGCAAGGACTGCCACCATCCGGCCTACCGTTTCAACGACAACATTCTCGGCCACGGTGCGTCCTATTGGGTGCGGCTGGTCGAGAAGACGATGCCGGCGGCCTAGGTCCGTCCGGAACTCCGCGTCCGGTCCAGTTTCGCCGCCATGACGACGCAATTGGCCGGCGCGGCGCTGCCGAACGGCCATGGACCGCGCCGCTCCCAAATGCTATCTCGCCACCCCACATGAGTGACCTGTCCATTACGATATCCGCCGAGAAGCCCGGCGATGCGCAAGCCATCGAGCGGCTGCATGAGCGTACCTTTGGCCCCGGCCGTTTCGTGCTGAGCGCCTACCGCCTGCGCGAAGATGTCGATCATCTGTTGCCGTTGTCGTTCACGGCGCATATCGGCACCTTGCTGGTCGGCTCGGTGCGGCAGCTACCGATCTGCGTCGGCGACACCAAGGCGCTGATGCTCGGACCGCTGACCGTCGAGCCGCCGTTCCGCAAGCACGGCATCGGCCGCATGCTGATGGAGCGCTCGATCGCAGACGCGCGGACGCAGGGCCACCGCTTCATCCTGCTGGTCGGCGACGCCGCCTACTACACCCGCGTCGGCTTCACGCCGGTGCCGAAGGGCAGGGCGACGATGCCGGGCCCGGTCGACTACAATCGCCTGCTGGTGAACGAACTGGTGGAGGGCGCCTTCGAAGGCGTCTCAGGCGCGATCCGGCCCGATTGGGATCACGCGCGTTAAAAATTCTTCGTCATTGCGAGCGAAGCGAAGCAATCCAGAGTCCCGATGAAGCTCTGGATTGCTTCGTCGCTTCGCTCCTCGCAATGACGAAGGAGGGAGCGCAGGTCGATCGTCGCCTGCGCCCCGCTGAGCTCCGAATCAAAACTTCAGATTGGCAAAGATGCGCACGCCGATGCCGGGCAGCAGCACCTCGTCCTTGGTGTAGGACACGGAATTTCGGATCTTCTCGTTGAGCAGATTGTTGCCGACGATCCCGACCAGCATCTCGCGGGCGCCGAACATGTTGGGATTAAGCTTGGTCCGGTAGCTGACCTCCGCCTTGAGGAGATTGTAGCCCGGGGTCGGCGTCTCCGCGATGGGCGCGATGTCGTTCTGCGCGAAGGCGTGCAGCAGGTTGATGCGGGTCAGCCAGTTGGCGTCGCGCCAGAACAGGCCGCCGCCGACGCGCATCGGTGGAATCCGCGGCACGTTGGTGCCGTCGGGGAACGTGGCGCGCACGACGTCGAACTGGTTCTCGATGCCCCAGATGCCGCTGCCGAGCGCAGCGACGTCGTACTGGCTCTGGAACTCGAAGCCGCGGAACAGCGCGTTGCGCTGCGAGTAGACCGCCTGGTTCAGCTCAGTCCCGGTGGTGCCGCAGGAGGCGAATTCGCCATCGCACATCACACCGGTCAGCCGCCGATAGATGAAGTTGCTGAACTGCGTGTAGTAGGCGGTGGCCTCGAAGCGGAACGGGCCGGTGGCCTTGCGCAAGCCCACTTCGACCGTCTTGGCGGTCTCGATCGTCAGGTTCGGATTGCCGATGTCGAAGGTTGCCGTTGCGTCGTGGCCGCCGCGTGAGAACAACTCGGCCGCCTTCGGTGCGCGCTCGACATATTGTGCGGTCACGCTGGCCACGAGATCGCCGGGCAGATTCTGCAACAGGCCGACGCTCGCGCTCTTCGGCGTATAGGCCGGATTGCGCGCGATGTTGGCCTGCGGCGTGCCGTCTGGGAGATAGTCGGCCGGGAAGTTTGGCGTGGAGCCGTCGAGCGAGACGTGCTCGATGCGGCCCGCGATTTGCGCCTTGGTCGACGGCGAGAAGGCGAGCTCGTTGAAGACATAGCCGGCAATGCGGTTGTTGGTGTTGGGGCCGAACAGGCCGTTGAAGACGGAGCCGGGATTGTCAGGACTCGGCGCGTTCAGCTCCTGATGGCCCGCCTGAACGCCATAGGCGGTGGTCAGCGTTGCGAAGCGCAGATTGACCGGCATCATCTGCATTTCGACGCGGGCTTCCTGCTCGCGGTTGGTGAAGGTCTGCCGCACGCCGTCCGTAGTTGGATCGGCAGGATCGGCAAGGCCGATCTCGTTGTGCCGGTAGTCGGTCGCGCCGGCCCAGAAGCGGATCGCGTCGATGGCAGCCGAGTCCGGCCTGTATTCGCCCTTCGCAGTGATCTTGGTCTGATGCGCGTCGATCCGGGTCCGGCTGTCGGCGCCGTCGATACCGGGGATATGGTAGAGCGCATCGGTCTGCGTGATCGCAGCCCCGATGAAGCCGCCAGAGAAGAAGTAGCTGCCGCCGAGTGAGACGCCGTCGTTCTGCACGGCCGAGTTCGGCTGGCGTCCGTTCACTGGCCGCGTCTGATCGAACAGATAGGGATAGCCGGGGATCGAGTAGTCGCCGGTCTTGCGGCCATAGGCGTCGGCGTGAACGGCAAAGTTGCCGCCGCCGGCATCCAGCAGCACGCCGCCCTCGACGCCGCGGTCGACCGAGCTGAAGGACGTCCGCGTCTCCGCGGTGACGCAAGGCGCGGCGCCTGCGGCCGGCGCGCTCGCCGGCAGGCCATAGGTCTGGAACGGCGCCGTAGCGCAGGTCGGCAATGCGCTTGGAATGCGGTTGTTGGTGGCGCTGACGACGCCGCCGATCGAGGTCGAGCCATAGCGCAGCGCCGCCGGGCCCCGGACGACCTCGACCTGGTCGCTGGTGAGTGGATCTATCGGCACGAAATGATCTTCGCCGAGATCGGACGCGCCGCCGCCGCCGATGCCGTTCTCGACGATGCCGACGCGGTTGACGTCGAGGCCGCGGATGATCGGCCGGCTCGACGCGCCCGGCGCGAAGCTGGATCCGGTGATGCCGGGCTTCGAATTCAGGAGGTCGCCGAGCGTGGCCGCGCCGGAGCGGCGAATCTCCTCGTTCGGTACCACCGTGACGGTCGCGAACTGATCGGTGACGACCGGCAGCACGCCCTGCTGCGGGGCTGGCGGTGCCGCCTGGGCCTCGCGCACCGGCGCCGGCGCGCGGGTGCCGCTTCGTGCGATGCGGGCCGTGGGGTTGGGGCGCGGCACCACCGGCTTGCGGGCCCGGATCGGGCTCGGCGCGGTCACGTTGACCTCGGGCAACTCGGTCACCGGCTTCGGATCGTCGGCGCGCGCCGACGTCCCAAGCATGCACAACAAGGCTGCGGCGCTGCAGCCCGACATCAAAGCTCTCGCGAACATCATTCAATTCCTGATCCAGATCAGGCGTCCCACGCGCTTCGTTGCGGGCGGGATGCGCCTGCCGTCGCTTTGCGACGGACCAAGCTTGCAAGCTGACGCCGTGCGCGTGAGCGCAACGGTCGCAGCGTGGAGTGGTTGAGATCAGGCGACGGGAGGGGCGCGCGGCTGGAACGCGGGCGCGATGACCGCTTCCGTGACGTAGGCCGTCAGCGCATCGGGCAGACGGGAAGCGACCGCTTGAGGTGGAGTGAGAACCGGCGGCGGCGACAGCAAGATCGATTGCGCCATCGCCATGACGGCACAGATGGCGCAGCCATCGGGCGATGGTTGCTGATCGCGGTCCTGGTCGGCCGGAGAGGGAGCGGTATGACGCTCGGCGACGGTGACACCGCCGCCCTGAGCCTGCCCAGCGATCCAATGAACATGGCCGAACGCGAGCGCGAACTGCAACAGCAGCGCGATCAGCGCCAGCCGCGAGCCTTGCTTGATGTTCGCGCGAAACCAGCTCATGGCCAGCTCTGGCTCATGTGAAACGGCCACTCCGTTCGGCTGAGAAGCTCAGCCGGTGTTACATTGTAACATCGCAAGCCGGCTTTGCGGCTGTCAATTGGTGTCCTACGGCGAGCAGAGGAATGTAGCTCGCTGTGCCCTTCGTGCCACGTCGCGCGAGCCTGCGTTCTTCGAAGTCAGCGCCCCTCGCGGACCCAGGTCGCAGCGAGCGCGCCGAGCAGCAGCAGAAGGCCGATCACGCCGGCGAACATCGGCAGCACGCCGACGCCCTTGACGACGCTGGCGTCGCGCATCCGCACGCCCATCCAGCCATCGCCGCTGAACAGCGTCGACGACTTGACCGGGACGATGCGCGGCATGTCGAGGCCGGAGCCGTCGGCGATGCGGCGGGCGTCGCCGCCGGTGGCCTGCGCCAGCGGCTTCAAAGTCTCGGTGGTCGAGGTGACCTCCGAAAATTCCTTCGGATTGGTAGGGCCGACATTGATCAGCGCCTTCAATGTGCCGTCGGTGGCCTGCCACAGGCCGAGCTCGCTGGCCGGCAGGGTCGCGCGCCATTCGCCGGGATCGCCTTGGGCGAGCGTGAGCTCGCGCGTCTGGCCCGACGGCGAGGTCACGGTCACCGGCGGGACGGTGTCGCCCATGGTCTGTCTGATAACGGCGAGGTCCTTGCCCTGGATCTGCAGCCGCAGCGCTTCCTCGTCCAAATCAGGCTGCTGCATCAGCCAATGCGACGTGCGCCGGAGCAGATCGAGATGCGGGCCACCGCCTTCGTAGCCACGCGCCCACAGCCAGATGTGATCGGACAGCAGCAGCGCGACGCGGCCGGCGCCGAAGCGTGATAGCAGCAGAAGCGGCTTGCCGTCGGCGCCGGTCATCACCGGCGGGCTGACGGCGTTGCGCGTCTCGACGGTGCGGAAGAAGCGGCTCCAGCGCGGCGGCTCGACCGCAGAGCCCTCGAGCCCGCGCGTGACCGGATGGCGTTTGCCGGCGTCGGACAGGTGCGCATAGAACGGCTTCTCGGTGACGCCGACAGGCTCGGCGGGCAGCACCGAATCTAGCGGCGTGCGCCAGATACTGGTGTTGGATGCATAGTCCGGCCCTGCCGACACCAGCACGGCGCCGCCATTCCTGACATAGCGCGCGATGTTGTCGAAATAGGCGATCGGCAGCACGCCCTGGCGGGCGTAGCGATCGAAGATGATCAGCTGGAATTCGTTGATCTTCTGCTGGAACAACTCGCGGGTCGGAAACGCGATCAGCGACAGCTCGTTGATCGGCGTGCCGTCCTGCTTCTCCGGCGGCCGCAGGATGGTGAAGTGGACGAGGTCGATGCTGGCGTCCGACTTCAACAGGTTGCGCCACGTGCGCTCGCCGGAATGCGGCTCGCCCGACACCAAGAGCACGCGCAGCTTGTCGCGCACGCCGTCGATCGAGACCACGGCGCGGTTGTTGACCAGCGTCAGCTCGTTGTCGAGCGGGGAGGCCTCGATCTCGACGATGTTCTGGCCTTCGTGCTTGATGTCGACGTCGATCTTGGCGGTCTGGCCGCTGGCCAGGCTGCGCTCGCTGATGACCTCGCCGTCGCGGCGGATCACGACCTTGGCGCTGGCGCCGCTGATGCCCTGGTCGTCGAGCCGGTAGTTGATCGTCTGCGGCTGGCCGACGATGCCGAAACGGGGTGCAGCGGTGATCGCGACGCGGCGGTCGATCTCGGCCTTCTGACCGGTGATCAAGGCCTGCAGCGGCGCCTGGAAGCCGAGCGCGGCCATGTTGCCGGGAATGTCGTGCACGCGACCATCGGTGATCAGGAAGGCGCCGGCGACACGGTCGACCGGCACGTCCGAGAGCGCCGAGGTCAGCGCACTGAACAGATGCGTGCCGTCGGTCTCGCCGTCGGCCTGGCCGGCATCGACCACGCGGACCTCGAGTCCCCTGATCTTCTTCAAGCTGTCGACCAGCGCCTCCTGGGCCGCCTGGGTCTGCTTGTTGCGGTCGCCGAAATTCTGGCTCGGGCTCTTGTCGACGACGACGGCGGCGACCGAGGTCAGCGGCTCGCGGTCCTCGCGCGTGAATTGCGGGTTGGCGAGCGCCAGCGCGATCAGGGCCAGCGCCGTGACGCGGATCCAGGCCGAACGGGAACGGCCCAGCAGCAGCAGCGCGGCGATGACGGCGATCGCGGCGATCGCGAGCCACAGCACGATCGTCGGGACCAGAGGCGTGAACGCGATGCCGTAGTTCATGAGCCGGACCCGCAGTTGTCGTCATGCCCGGCCTTGTGCCGGGCATCCACGTCGTCCGGCATTCGTTGATGCACGTGGATGGCCGGGCCTTCGCCGCGCCGAAGCGGCTTCGGCCGCGCAGGCGGGTCAAGCCCGGCCATGACGACCGTTGTTGTTGCGATATCGAGACCCACGGCGCGCATCATGAGCATCACTGCCCGAGCCGTTCGATCAGGGCCGGCGCGTGAACCTGGTCGGCCTTGTAGTTGCCGGTCAGTGTGTACATCACGATGTTGACGCCGGCGCGGAAGGCGAATTCGCGCTGGCGCGGCTCGCCCGGCACCATCGGCAGCATGGCCTGGCCGTCCGGGCGGATCGCCCAGGCGCCGGCGAGGTCATTGGAGGTGATGATGATCGGTGACACGCCGTCGCCGCCGCGCGCGGGGCGCGCGGCGCTGTCCTCATCCTCGTCCTTCGGCAGCGCTTCGACCCAGGTCTGGCCTGCGGTGAAGCGGCCGGGGAAGTCGCGCAGCAGATAGAACGTCTTGGTCAGCACGTGCTCGCGCGGCACCGGCTCCAGCTCGGGCACGTCGAGCGAGGACAGGATTTCACGAAGCGACTGCATGCCCGGCGTCTGCTGGGCGCCATTGTCGCCCGGCGGCGCCTCGACCGCGTCGCGGGTGTCGAAGATCACCGTGCCGCCCTGCTTCATATAGGCGTCGATCTTGTTGATCGCGTCCTGCGGCGGCTTCGGCGCGCCCGGCACGATCGGCCAGTAGATCAGCGGAAAGAACGCGAGCTCGTCATGCGCCGGATCGACGCCGACGGGATCGCCGGCTTCGAGCGCGGTGCGCTGCGCGAGAAACAAGGTCAGCCCGGTCAGCCCGGCCTTGACGATGGAATCGACGTCGGCATTGCCGGTGACGACATAAGCGAGCCGCGTCTGCTGCACGGCGCGCATGGCGAAATCGTCGCTGGTCGCATCGGCGCGGGCCGAGCTCGGCATCGCGATCGCCAGCACGGCAGCCGTTGCCAGAATGGCGAACGCGAGCACTGCAGCGGCCGGGCGGCGCCGCCGGATCAGCGAGGCCAGCACGCCGCCGAGCAACGCGACGATGACGGCGTCGATCAGGAACAGCAGCAGCGCGGTCGACAGCAGGATGCCCCGGAGATCACGCGGCTCCGCCGTGCTGTAGCTGGCCCGCTTGGCCCGCAATGCGGACGTGTCGAGCTGCAGAATGCGGTCGGCGGGGCTGAGCGTGTTCACTGCGGTGGGTCCCTCGGCAGGGCCGTAGAAGCCGGGTGGATGATCCAGGGAAGCCCTGTCGTTGAAGTCGGCTGGCAGCGGCTTGGCCGTCGAAGGCGGCGGTCCAAAGGCGCCGAAGCCATCGAGGATGTGGAGCGGCGCCAGCGTCGCCTTGGCGGTCTCGCCGGCGGGACCCGGTCCCGGCGTCGAGGTGTAGCCGGACATGTCGACGACGCGGCGGAGCATCTCGACCATCGCGCCCGACATCGGCAGGTCCGACCAGCGCATGTCGGCGCTGACATGGAACAGCGCGATCAGGCCCTTGCCGCGATGCTCCCCGGTCACGAGCGGGGTGCCGTCCTCGAGCGAGGCCCAGCTCTTGGTCGCGAGCACCGCATCGGGTTCGGCGAGCACCTGGCGATTGACGGTGACGTCCTTCGGCACGCCGATGCCGGCGAACGGGCCGTCGGCGGCGAAGGCGGCGAGATGCTGCGGCTTCTCCCAGGTCAGGCTGCCGCCGAGCGTGCGGCCGCCGCGGCGCAGCTTCACCGGCACGAGATCGTCGTCGCCCTGCGCGAGGCGCGGCCCGGCAAAACGCACCAGCACGCCGCCATTCTCGATCCAGCCGTTGAGGCGGTCGCGCAACTCCGGCGACAGCGTCCCCACATCGGCCATCACGATCATCGGCACCTTCTGATCGAGGAACTGGGTGATGACCTGCTGCGGGGCGCCGCGGTCGCCGAGTCTGAGATCGGCGAACGGCGACAGTGCTCGGGTCAGGTAGAACGTCGGCGCGAGCAGCGGCTGCGCGGTGTCGCTGGTGGCGCCGGAGACGATGCCGACGGCGCGGCGGCGCCAGCGCTTGTCGAGCAGTTGCACGGCGCCGGCCGAGCGCTCGCCTGCGAGCTCCAGCCGCGTGATGTCGTTGCGCAGCTCGACCGGGAGGTCGAAGCTCGCCTCGGCGTCATGCGCACTGGCGGCAAAGCTGAACGGCGCCTCGCCGAGCGGCGAGCCCTTGGCATCGAGCGCGCGGACGATGCCGCCGGGCACCGAGAGATCGGCGCGCAGCACCTTCACCGTCATCTTGGCGGCGGCATTCTCGGCGCCGGCAAGCGCCAGCGTCGACGTCGTGCCGCCCTCGAACACGGTCAGGCTGCGTTCGCCGATGGTCTTGGCAAGCCCAGAGACGAACTCGCTGCCGCGGCCGGGATCGACGCCGTCGGACAACCAAAGGATTTCCGCATCGCCGGTGGCTTTCAGGAAACGGTCGAGCTGCGGCAGCGCGTCGGCGCGCTCGGTGGTGTAGGCCTTCGGCGCGATCTGGCGCAGCGCGACGCGCGCCGCGCCGGCCGGCATCAAAGTAAGGTCGCGCGCCGGCTCCGACAGCGGCACCAGCGCGACGCCGCGGCGGTCGGCATCGGCGTTCGCGATGATCTCGTCGGCGGCCTTGATGCGCGTCTCCCAGCTCGCGGCCGCGCTCCAGCTGTCGTCGAGCAGCAGCACCAGCGGCGCCTTGCTGCCGCCGGCCTCGGTGCGCGGATTCCAGATCGGGCCGGCCGCGGCGAAGATCACCAGCGCCGCTGCGATTAGACGCAACAGGGTCAGCCACCACGGCGAACGCGACGGCGTCTCCTCGCGGGGCGTGATGTCGAACAGCAGGCGGGTCGGCGGAAACTCGATGCGCCGCGGCCGCGGCGGCATCACCCGCAGCAGCCACCACAGCACCGGCAGGCTGAGCAGGCCGGCCAGCAGCAACGGTTCGGCAAAGGACAGCGGCAGACCCATCATGCGCGCGATCCTCCAACGCCTGCCCCGACCTTGACGCTGCCGCGTGCACCGAACTTGCTGGTCGTCATGCCGGCATGGAGAAACAGCAGCAGCTCGGCCGCCGAACGGCTGGTCGTGTGCGTCGTGAACAGCCAGTCGAGCCTGACGGTCTCGGCGCGGATCTGGTCGCGATGCAAGGCGACGCGCGCGACGTAGTCCTGCGCCCAGCTCTCGGCGCGTCCCGCGGTGATCACCTCGCCGCCTTCCGGCTCGACGAACTCGACGCGGCCGGAATAGGGGAAGGTCTCCTCGGCTGGATCGACCACCTGCACCATGGTGCCGTGCGCGCCCGATGCCGAGAGGCCGGCGAGCATGGTGCCGATCTCGGAGATCGGTGACCAGAAGTCGGACAGCACGACGATCTCGGCAAGCGCCGACGGCACGAAGGAGGGCGGCAGGCTCGGCCTGGACGCCTCGTCATGCAGCATCGCCTGCGCGATGCGGTCGATGACGTTGCGGCTCGCCGTCGGATTGAGCAGGCCGGGAATGCCGACGCGCTCGCCGCCGGCGACCAACAGCTCGGCCAGTGCAAAGGTGACGATCAGCGCGCGTTCGAGCTTGCTGTCGCGGGCGCCCTTCGACGCGAACGCCATCGACGGCGAGCGGTCCGGCCAGATCCACACCGTGTGCGCGGCTTCCCATTCCTGCTCGCGAACGTAGAGATGATCGTCGCGCGCGGAGCGGCGCCAGTCGACGCGCTGCGACGGTTCGCCGGAGACGAAGCGGCGGTACTGCCAGAAGCTTTCGCCGGAGCCGGCGCGGCGCCGGCCGTGCAGGCCGTGGATGACGTTGGCGGCGATCTGGCGGGCTTCGAGCACGAGGCGCGGCAACGAGGAGGCGAGCGTCCGGCTTTCGCCGTCGGCACGCCGTATCGCGAGGATCTCCTTGTCGGCGTGCCCTGATGCTGTCGCCATCAACCGATCCGGCTCTTCAGTTGCCGGATGACGTCCGGAATCGTGCGGCCCTCGGCGCGGGCGGGGAAGGTCAGCGCCATGCGGTGCTTGAGCACGGGCTCGGCGAGGTCGAGCACATCGTCGATCGACGGCGCGAGGCGGCCGTCGAGCAGCGCACGGGCGCGCACCGCAAGCATCAGCGACTGGCTGGCGCGCGGACCCGGGCCCCAGGCGATCAGCTTGCCGGCATCGCCGGCCTCCGGGCCTGGACGCGCCGAGCGCACCAGCGACAGGATCGCCTCGACCACGGAATCGCCGACCGGCAGCCGCCGCACCAGCCGCTGTGCCGCGATCAGCGCGTCGGCGGTCATCGCGCCCTTGGCGACGCTCTCCTCGGCGCCGGTGGTCTCGAACAGGATGCGGCGCTCGGCATCACGATCCGGGTAATCGACGTCGATCTCCATCAGGAAGCGGTCGAGCTGCGCCTCGGGCAGGGGATAGGTTCCTTCCTGCTCCAGCGGGTTCTGGGTCGCGAGCACGTGGAAGGGCTTGGGCAGATCATGGCGCGCGCCTGCAACGGTGATGTGCTGTTCCTGCATGGCTTGCAGCAGCGCCGACTGCGTGCGCGGGCTGGCGCGGTTGATCTCGTCGGCCATCAAGAGCTGCGCGAACACGGGGCCGGCGATGAAGCGGAACGAGCGCTTGCCTACCGTGCTCTCGTCGAGCACCTCGGCGCCGAGAATGTCCGACGGCATCAGGTCGGGCGTGAACTGGACGCGCTTGGCGTCGAGGCCGAGCGTGACGCCGAGCGTTTCGACCAGCTTGGTCTTGGCGAGACCGGGGACGCCGATCAGCAGCGCATGGCCGCCGGACAGGATCGTCACCAGCGTGTTTTCCACCACGCGGTCCTGGCCGAAGATGACGCCGGAGATCGCCTCCTTGGCCGCGCGGATCTGACCGGAGACCTGTTCGGCCGATCGGACGATCGCATCCTCGAGCTTCTCGGCACTCTCAGCCATTCCCGTCGCTCCTTCTGCCCCGCATCGTCGGCATTCCTGCCGACGTTCCGCTCCAGTTTGCCCGGACGCGGATGCCAATCTATGCGAAGGCGCTGTATTCGTTGAGTTAAACTATCCCCATATTATCGGCATTCCGGGGTATTGACGGCATCACGTTATGGCGACCTTACATCCAGTGCACTGCCGCCAGGAACTTTTGCACAGACGAGCGCGATCAATCATGCACCAATCGTGCCAAGGTGCACGCAAACTCAAGGCAAACCATGGCGAAGCAAGGGCAGACAACCGACCACGGACTCGAGCGGCTGACATCCGCCGCAGCGCAGGCTGACGCATCCGGCAAAGGCCTGCCGCCGGTGCATCTGTGGAATCCGCCATTCTGCGGCGATCTCGACATGCGAATCGCTGCCGATGGTAGCTGGTACTACATGGGCACGCCAATCGGCCGGCCCGCGCTGGTGCGGCTGTTCTCCACCATTCTCAAGCGCGAGGGTGACCGCTATTTCCTGGTCACGCCGGTCGAGAAGGTCGGCATCCGCGTCGATGATGCGCCGTTCATGGCGGTAGAAATGCGGAAACAGCGCGATGCCGGCGGCATGGCGCTGCATTTCCGCACCAATGTCGACGATTGGGTTGCCTGCGACGCGGAGCACCGGCTGCGCTTCGAGCCGGGCGAAAGCGGCGGCCTCACGCCCTATCTGCACGTCCGCGCCGAGCTCTGGGCCAAGGTGACGCGGGCGCTCTATTATGAGCTGGTTGACATGGGTGAGGAGCGGATGATCGATGGTGAGGTCATGTTCGGGGTGGAATCATCAGGTGCGTTCTTTCCCATGGCCAATGCAGAAGAGGTGAGGGCGGCGCTTTGAACGAGCCCAGGGTGGCGACGAATGTGATGGCCGCAGTAGGCTCGACCGAGTTCTTTGCGCGCGGCCGCGAGCGGCTGCGTTTCGATGTTCCGCCGGCGCTGCTCGATCCGGACGTGATTCCGACCAGCGGCGATTCCGGCACCGACCGCATGCTCGAGATCATCGCCCGCGAGCAGCCCATCCGCCCCGCGGCGGTGCTGATCCCGGTGGTCGATCACCCCGAGCCGACGGTGCTGCTGACGCAGCGCTCGCCGAACCTCTCCAGCCACGCCGGGCAGATCGCGTTCCCGGGCGGCAAGATCGACGTCACGGACGCCACGCCGCTCGATGCCGCCTTGCGTGAGGCCGAGGAGGAGGTCGGGCTCGATCGCAGCTTCGTCGATCCGATCGGCTATCTCGACGTCTACGGCACCGCCTTCGGCTTCCGCATCCTGCCCACGGTGGCCCGGGTGCGGCCGGGATTTTCGCTTCGGATCAACGAAGGCGAGGTCGATGATGCCTTCGAGGTGCCGCTGGCGTTCCTGATGGATCCGGCCAATCACCAGCTGCATTCCAAGGAGTTTCGCGGCATGGAGCGCTCGTATTACGCGATGCCGTTCGCCGAGCGATACATCTGGGGTGCGACAGCCGGAATCCTCCGGGTGCTCTACGAGCGGATCTACCTGCCATGATCCGGCCTGTGTTGACGGAAATCGGAATCTTCCTCATTCCTTTTGCCCTCTATGTGCTGTTCTTGATCGCGACCCGGTCCGGGCTGCTCGTGCCAGCCTCGTGGCCGCTGCATCTGGTCGCAAAGCTGACGGTGGCCGCGCTGGTGTTGGTGATTGCAAGTCTGGTCCTGCTCGCGGAGTTCTCCGGCGCACCGCCGCGTTCCACCTATGTGCCCGCTCACATCGAGAACGGCAGGCTCGTCCCCGGAGTCGAGAAATGACCGACGCGCGGGTGCTGAGCGCGCCCTGGCTCTCGTCCGGCCCAGCGGCGCGGGTGCTCACGCTGCTCAATTGCGACGGCGAGGAAGCGCGGGTGGTGGGAGGCGCCGTGCGCAACGCGCTGCTCGGCATCGACATCGGCGACATCGACATCGCCACCACGGCGCTGCCGACTGAGGTGACGCGGCGTGCCAAGACGGCATCGATCAAGAGCGTGCCGACCGGCATCGATCATGGCACCGTGACGCTGGTGCTCGACGGCCATCCGTTCGAGGTCACGACCTTGCGCCTGGACACCGAGACATTCGGCCGCAAGGCCAAGGTCGAGTTCGGCCGGGACTGGGTCGGCGACGCGCATCGGCGCGACTTCACCATCAATGCACTGTCGGTCGGCCCGGACGGGCGCATCCACGATCATGTCGGCGGGCTCGACGACATCGCCGCGCGGCGCGTACGCTTCATCGGCGATCCCGCGCAGCGCATCGCCGAGGACTATCTGCGCATCCTGCGCTTCTTCCGCATTCACGCTGCGTTCGGCCACGGCGCTCCCGACCGCGACGGCTATCTCGCCTGCATCGCCGGCCGCGCCGGGCTTGCGACATTGTCGGCCGAGCGCGTGCGGATGGAGATGCTGAAGCTGGTCGTCACCGCTGGCGCGGTCGGTGCGATCACCGCGATGGCCGAGGGCGGGTTGCTGACGACGCTGCTCGGCGGCGTCGCCTATCTCGGCCCGTTCGCGGCGATGATCGAGATCGAGCGCGAGCTGGCGCTGCCGGCGAACCCGGTCCGCCGTCTTGCCGCGCTCGCGGTTGCGGTCACGGAAGATGCGCGCCGCCTCGGCGTCAGGCTGAAGCTCTCCAATGCCGAGACCAAGGCGCTCGACGGCATGGGCCATCGGTGGTGGCGCTTTGCCTCCGCGGATGAAGCGCGCGTGCGGCGGCTGTTGTATCGGCTGGGTGAGACGGTCTATCGCGATCGCCTGCTGCTCGGCTGGGCGCGCGCGGGCAACGATCGCGACGACCCGCGCTGGCGCGAGCGCGCGCTGTTGCCGCAGCGCTTCACGCCGCCGAAATTGCCGCTGAAGGCCGCCGATTTCATCGCCCGCGGGGTTGCCGAGGGGCCGCTCCTCGGTCATGTGCTCACCCTCGCAGAGGATGCCTGGCTGGCTGCGGACTTCCCGCTCGACGAGGCTTCGCTGAACACGATCGCCGATCAGGCGGCGGCGCGTGTCAACCGCGACGGACGTTCATGAATTTTCTGGCAGGCTTTGCCGACATCTCGCTGCTGCAACTCCTGCTCGTCGCCGCCGTCGCCCTGTTTGCTTCCATCATCGGCGGTCTCGCCGGCTACGGCACCGGCGCCCTGATGCCGCTGGTGCTGGTGCCGATGGTCGGCGCCGAGCCGGTCGTGCCGATCATCGCGATCTCGGCGATCCTCACCAATCTCAGCCGCGTCGCGGCCTACTTCCAGCAGGCCGACCGTACGCGCGCCGGCATCGTCATCATGGCGGCCGCGCTGACGACGGCGCTCGGCGCCTACGGCTACACGCGGCTGACCAATGCCGGCGCGGCGTTCGTCATCGGCACCATGCTGATCATGAGCGTTCCGCTGCGGCGGATCCTGCGCAAGCGTGATGTCCGGATCGGCAATGGCGGGCTCGCGGCCGGCGCCGTCGGCTATGGCGTACTCGTCGGCGGCACCTCCGGCTCCGGCGTGATCCTGCTGTCGCTGCTGATGGCCGCGGGACTCGAAGGCGCGGCGGTCATTGCCACCGATGCGATGATCTCGGTGGTGACGGGCATCATCAAGATCTCGGTGTTCGGCCTCGCCGGCGTGGTGACGGCCCAGGTGCTGGCGTTCGCGCTGCTGATCGGCGTGGTCGCGGTGCCCGGCGCGTTCCTCGCCAAGGCGTTCGTCGCGCGCATGCCGGTGCACATCCACGCCGCCATTCTCGACGCCGCCGTCATCGTTGGCGGCGGTGTGATGATCGCCTCGGCGCTGCGGCATCTGCTGCCGGCGGGGTAGTCGCGAGCGGTGTTACGCCACGCGCTGGTCGGCATCCCCGTCGGGCGGCGCGATCGTGTCCGTCGCGGCACGCGCGACGATGGCGTCCAGCGTGGCCACGGCGCGGTTCGTCACCTCGTCGATCGGCGGCACCATGCCGCCCGAGGCGAGCTCGACCCGGTTGCGGCCCTTCTGCTTGGCGCGATACAGCGCGCCGTCGGCGACGCGCAGGATCTCCGGCAGGTCGATGCCGGCCTCGGGGTAGGCGGCGACGCCGACCGAGATCGTCACCGGCGGCAGCATGCGTTCGCCATAGCTGACGTTGAGCGCCTCGACGCGGGCGCGCAGCTCCTCGGCGCGCAGTGCGGCCTCTTCGATGGTGCAGTTCGGCAGCATCACGACGAACTCCTCGCCGCCGAGCCGGCACGGCACGTCGTCATCGCGGAACGCAGCCTTCAGGATCTCGCCGACGTGACGCAGCACCGCGTCGCCGGCCTCATGGCCATGATTGTCGTTGAAGGACTTGAAGTGATCGATGTCCAGGGTCACCACGCTCAGCGGCGTATGCTTGCGCGAGGCGCGCAGCAATTCGCGGCGCGCCGTCTGGATCAGGCAGCGGCGGTTGTTCAGCCCCGTCAGCGCGTCGCGCAGCGACTGATCGCGCAAGCCCTCGCGCAGCTTCATGTTGGCGATGGCGATCGACAGATGCTCGGCGCAGGCGAGCGCCAGCCGGGCACGATCGGCGAATCTGGCCTTGGCGTCTTCGGCGCTCTCCTCGCCCTTGAACGCATACTCGACGTGTAGGAGACCAACGGTCTCGCCATGGGCCAGGATCGGGATGCAGCAATAGTTCTCGTTGGCGCCGTCATGGACGTGATCGCAGCGGAATTCGACCTCGCTGGTGCCGTGGATGTAGACATGGCCGCGCCGCAGGCTCCAGCAATCGTCCGGATTCAGCGACCGGGTGCGGGCCTGGCCGTTCCATTCGGCGGCGACATCGAGCACGTCGCGGCTGTCGGCATAGATGTAGAGGGCGCCGGTGCATTCGGGCATCAGGCCACCGAGCACCGTCGAGATCATCTGGTAGAGCTCGGGTTCGGACTTGGCCGATTGCAGCCATTCGCTGAGTTCGGACAGCGTGCGGGTCGCCGCGTTCAGCCGCTCGTTCTCGACCAGGCTGATGCGGAAGAAGGCGAGCGCCCGGGCCATCATGCCGAGCTCGTTGCTGTGGCCGGCATAGGGAATCTCGGTGTCCAGCCGCCCGCGCGCGATCGCCTCCATGCTCTGGGTGATGCGGAAGATCGGCAGCGAGACGTGGCGGGTGACGTAGCCGAGCGTGGCAAGCCCGATCAGCACGCTGATGCCGTTGACGGTCCACAGCACCAGGCGAAACAGCCGCGCATCGAGATTGGCGTTGTCGATCGCCGTATCGGCGCGATGGTCGGCGAGCCTGGTGGCGTGCCCGATCGCATCGACCACCGCCTGGAATACGGGCGGCATGTCGATGTTGACGACACGCTCGAGACGTTCGCGGTTGGCGCCGACCTCCGGCTCGAGCATGACGGCCTGCAGCTTCAGGTACAGGCTCCATTTGTGGATGAACTGCTCGAACGCCATCCTCATCGGCGTATCGGCGCCGATGGTTTCCTTGAAATGCGCGATCTTGGCGTCGGCTTCGGCGGTGCGCAGCCGCAATTCCTGCTCGGCATCGGCGCGCGGCTCGACCGCCGTGGACAGCGCGGCGCGGATCGCGACGAGATGGGTGTGGGCGATCTGGGTCTCGAGATTGCCGAGCGCGTGAATCTGCGGGAGGCGATCATGGTTGATGATCTCGACCGCGCCCTGCAGCGCCGACAGCCGCATCGTCGCCATGACCGACACGCCGCCGAGGATCGCCAGCAGGAGAAAGACGGAGGTCAGGAGCGAGTTCTTGATCGACACGCTCAGCGAGATCTGCGGCAGATTGAGAGACATGACACCGATGCTGCACCAACGGCTTGCGATCGGTCGAAGCGGCGCGCACGGGGACGGCGCCTTTTCCCCTCCAAGCCCCGCGCCCAGTAGAGAGGTGCGCCAATTTCAATTCGGTTACGGGAGTTCCGTAAGGCAACGGGGGCGGCCGCGACCGCTGCGCCTGGTTAACGGTGCGTGTGGCGCAGCGGTGAACGTCGTCCTAACACGGTGCCCGGCATGGGTTGCAAGCCCATGCCGGGAGCAGGTGTTGTCGTGCAGGGCGCGAGAGGGGCCGGGCGTCAGCCCCACTTCATCTCGCCCTTGGCCACCTTGGCGCCGATGTCGAGCGCCACGCCCATGCCGAGGCCTGGAAACCTGGCCTCCATCGCGGCCTTCAGCGCCGCCGCGTCCTTGGCCTTGGCGAGTTCCTCTTCGAAGGCGACGAGATAGTCCTTGGTATGCCGGACACCGGAGAGATCTGTCGGAGCGTCAGCCGCGCCGTGGCCGGCGACCACGATGGCCGGTGCGCGTGCTGCGATCTTGTCGAGGTTCGCGATCCACGCTGCGCGCTGCTCTTTGCTCTGCGTATCAGCGGTCCAGACATGGACGCCCGAGAAGATCATGACGCCGCCGAACACCGCCTTCAGCGAGGGCACCCAGAGGAAGCGGCGGTTGGCGAGGCCCTCGGCGTTCACGATCTCGACCGTCTCGCCGTCGACCGACAGAGACGGGCCGTCGAAGGCCTCGGGCAGCACGATGTCGGCCATCGTCTGCGGGCCGTTCTCCTTGAGCTGCGGTCCCCACACCGCGAGCTTCTTTTCGACATTGCCCTTGATCGCTTCGATCGTGGCGGTCGCGGCGATCACCTTGACGCCGGGGAAGGCGTCCCGGATCGGCTTCAGGCTGAAGTAATAGTCCGGGTCGGACTGGCTGACATAGATCGCGGTCAGCTTCTTGCCGGACGCCTTGATCGCGGCCGCCACCGCACGGCCGTCCGGATAATTGAAGCCGCCGTCGATCAGCAGCGCTTCGGTCGGGCCCGACAGCAGCACGGGCGCACGGAAGAAGCCGTTGGGGCCGGCTGGAAAATGCGTCCAGCCGAGCTTGGCCTCCGCGGCTTGGCCGCTCGCGGACGCGCCGAGAACGGCTGCGGCGCCGCCGGCCACTGCTGAGGTCATGATCTGTCTCCGTGTGAACATGTGGGATTTCCTGGTGATGACGAAGGACGCGGGAAGGCAGCAGCTCGCAACGCCTGCAACGGATCGCTGCAGGGGCGGTCTTAAGGTGCTAACTGATCGGTTCAGGCCGCGCTTAGTTGCGCGAACAAACCATCGAAGGGCGGTTCGAACAGGCCGTTGCTGCGCAGCGGCTTCTGGGCAGGTCCGTCACCGACCAGCAGGGCCGGCACGCCCGTGAGCCCGTGGCGTCGCATCAGCGTCTGCGCCGTCTGGACGCGACGGCTATGGATCTCGACGATTTCCGGATTTCTGGACAGCAGCCGCGCAGCAGCGTCGTCAAGCCCGATCGATCGGAGAAGTTCGCTGACGGCGGTGAGGCTGACGATATCCTGCCCGAGCACGTAGCGCGCCAGCTGCAGCTCCTTCAGCGCCGCCATCTCGCGGGCGGGATCGGTGACGTGAACCGCGGTCAGGCCGAGCGATGCGGCGGCCGAGTCGAACGGGCCGACCGCTCCCAAAACGCGCTTGCGGTAGTCCTCCGAGAAGGGCTGCCCGGTGAGTTCGGCGATGCGCTGATCGTTGCGCCAGGCAAAGGACGCGAACTGCGCGTCCATCATGCGTGCGCCCTTGTCGGCGAACAGGCCGGTCGGCAGCAGTTCGAGCGCGACGTCGTCGAGCTCGGCGAGCTTGTCGAGGGCGGGGCGCGCGCCGTAGCACCAGCCGCACAGCGGATCGAACAGGTAGGTCAGTCGCATGCTGAAAATCCTGTCTTGGAGGGGGTACGGCGCTGAGATAGCGCGGTCTTCGTTGTTGATAAATACAGCATAATCAGACAAACTGTATGCCATGGACTTACAATCGAGGAAGTGCGGCATGGAGCCGATCAACCTCAATCGCCTGGTCTACTTCGCTGCCGTGGTGGATGCGGCCTCGTTCACCCGGGCCGCCGACCGGCTCGGGATCACCAAGGCCGTCGTCAGCCAGCAGGTCGCCGCGCTCGAGCGCGAGTTGAAGACGGACCTGCTCGTGCGCACCACGCGGCGCGTCGAGCCGACGGAAGCCGGCCGCCTGCTGCATGCGCGGTGCGCCGCGATCCTGCGCGAGGCCGACAGCGCCATGGCTGAATTGGCGCAGTCCAACGCCGCTCCGATGGGCCTGCTGCGGATCGCCGCGCCGAACGATTACGGCACATACATCCTGGCCGCGATCGCGACGGCGTTCTCGCGCACCTATCCGGCCTGCCGGGTCGATCTGGTGCTCGCCGACAGCAGGGTGGACCTCATCGCCAACCAGATCGACCTCTCGATCCGGGTGGGCTGGCTCGACGACTCCACGCTGCAGACGCGCCGGATCGACAGCTTCCGTCAGTTGCTGGTGGCCGCGCCGGGCGTGGTCAAGCGGGTCGCACATCCGCGGGACCTCGCCGCGCTGCCGTTCATCGCGAATGCCGCGCTGAGCGCGCCGCTGGCATGGCAGTTCGCGAGAGGCGATGCGGAGCGGGAGAGCGTCCAGATGAGCCAGGCGCTGACCATCAACACGACGCCTGCCGTGCTCGCTGCGACCGTGGCCGGCGGCGGTCTCGCGGTGCTGCCGGATTTCCTGATCAGAAACGATCTTGCGGCGGGCCGCCTTGTCCACATCCTGCCGTCCTGGACGCTGCCGTCCGGCGGCATCCATGTCGTCTATCCGGCTGCGCGCTTTCGCGCGCCGAAGGTGACGGCGTTCGCGGCGATGCTGATGGACGCGCACAAGCGCATGGCGGCGGGTGCGCCGAAACGGCCGCGATGAGCGGGAAGCCTAGCGCGCCGGCACCAGCTCGGTCAGCGAGCGGATGATGCGGTCGGGCTTGACGTGGGTGCCTTCGGGCAGGCCATCGCCGTGGACATCGATCCAGATCGCATAGATGCCGAGCCGCTGCGGCGCCTCGATCTCCCATTCCAGATTGTCGCCGATCATCCAGGTGTCTTCGGGGCCGACGCCAAGCCGCTCCATCGCGTGCCAATAGGCGCGCTCCTCCGGCTTGCCGAAGCCGTGCTCGCCCTCGATCTGGATGTGATCGAAGCGATGCGCCAGCGCGAAGCGCTCGATCTTGGCGCGCTGCTGGCCGGCTTCGCCGTTCGTCACCAGCGCAAGCTTGATGCCGCGCGCCTTGAATTCGTCGATCGCCTCGTGTGCCCCGGGGAAGACGAACATCTGCTCGTCGCGATAGGTGGTGAAGCGGTCGGCCATGCGGATGGCAAGCTCGGTCGGCAGGGCAGGGCCGTCGCTGCTCAGCGCCGCGAAGCCGCCTTTCACCACCTCCTGCCGCGCCTGCATCAGCTTCAGCCGCCACTCGGCGCCGGCCACCGACCAGAAGCTGCGCGCCGAGGTCAGGATCGCCGCCGCCACATCCTGCGAGCGATGCGGCGCCAGCTCGTCGGCGAACTCGGTGGCGATGATGTTCCAGGCGATCTCGGGTCGGCCATAGGCCGACAGGATGGTGTCGTCCATGTCGATCAGCATGGCGCGGGGCAGGGTGATGGTCATAACGAGGCTTACGGATCAATCAAAAGCGGGTTTCAGGGCCATTTCACTTCAGGCGGCATCGACGACAGAATGGACTCCACATTGCCACCGGTTTTGAGCCCAAATGTGGTGCCGCGGTCATAAAGCAGGTTGAATTCGACGTAGCGGCCGCGCCGGATCAGCTGTTCCTCGCGGTCGGCCTCGGTCCAGGGTGCGGCGAAATTGCGACGGACCAGCTCCGGATAAATCTTCAGGAAGGCGCGGCCGACGTCCTGGGTGAAGGCGAGATCGGCGTCCCAGTCGCCGGATTCATGGTGGTCGTAGAAGATGCCGCCGATGCCGCGATGCTCCTTGCGGTGGGGCAGGTAGAAGTACTCGTCGCACCATTTCTTGTACTTGTCGTAGGAGGCCACCGCCGCGTGCGCATCGCAGGCGCCCCGCATCGCGGCGTGGAAGGCGACCGTATCCGGGTCCTCCTGGTTGCGCCGGCGATCCAGCACGGGCGTGAGATCGGCGCCGCCGCCGAACCAGGCCTTGGTGGTGACCACGAAGCGAGTGTTCATGTGCACGGCCGGCACGTGCGGCGACCACAGATGCGCGATCAGCGAGATGCCCGAGGCCCAGAACCGCGGGTCCTCCGATGCGCCCGGAATCTGGCTGCGGAATTCCGGCGCGAACTCGCCATGCACGGTGGAGCAGTGCACGCCGACCTTCTCGAACAGCCGGCCGTGCATCATGCTCATGACGCCGCCGCCGCCATGTCCGCCGCCATGGTCGGTGCGCTCCCAGGGCGTGCGCACGAACCGGCTCGGGGCACGCGGATAGAGCCCGGCCGGCGCCTCGTCCTCGAGCCGCTCGAACGCCGCGCAGATCTGGTCGCGCAGGCTCTCGAACCAGGCGCGGGCGCGGGCCTTGCGATCCTCGATGGCGGCAGTGGTCATGGACGTCCCCCGGCAGTTGTCATTTCGCCTCCCTGTCAAGAGTCCATGACAGCAGGAGCTGACAGCATTGTTGCACTACGGGTTCGGTCCTACCACAATCGATCAGTCCTGCGGACCGAAATAGGTGCAGGTCTCGCGGCAGCTGTCGCGATGGACGCTGACCCTGGTGACGTGGCCGATGGAGCGGACGCGCTCGTAGATGAAGCGCGACAGGTTCTCCAAGGTCGGCAGTCCGATCGCCTCGATCCGGTTCAGGAACTTGTGGTCGAGCGTGGCCTGGATCTCGCCCAGGCGCTGCGTCAGCACGCCGAAATCTACCACCATCCCCGTCTTGGGGTCCGGAGTGCCGCGCACCGTTACCTCGGCGCGGAAGGAGTGGCCGTGGATCTCCTGGCTCACCTCGCCGAGCGTCGTGTGCGACAGCGCATGCGCGGCCTCGAAGGTGAACGACTTGGTCAATTCCCACATCTGTTCGTTAACAATCCCTATCTGATGCCGATCATCTTGTGCGTCTGCAGGCTGAGCCGCCATCGCGGATGATGCTGGCAATATTGAATTGCGCGCGCCGTGTTCGCGGCCGCCTCCGGCCCGTCCATCGGCTGCAGCGAGAAGCGCTCGAAGGCGAGGTCGGCAAACCGCTCCGGCTCGGCGCCGTCCTGCGGATAGACCAGCTTGAGCTCGTGGCCTTGCCGGAGCTTCAGCTCGGCGCCGGCTTTCGGGCTGACGCAGACCCAGTCGATGCCGTCGGGCGGCAGCAACGTGCCGTTGGTCTCGATGCCGACCGCGAAGCCCTGGGCGTGGAGTGCCGCGATCAGGTCGGCATCGACCTGCAGCAGCGGCTCGCCGCCGGTGAGGATCGTATAGCGGTCGGCGGACCCGCCTGTCCATTGCCCGACGATGGCCGCGGCCAGATCAGCGGCGCTGTCGTAGCGGCCGCCCAGCGTGCCGTCGGTGCCGACGAAATCGGTGTCACAGAACCGGCAGACGGCGCCGGCGCGATCGGCCTCGCGGCCGCTCCACAGGTTGCAGCCGGCGAAGCGGCAGAACACGGCGGCGCGGCCCGCCTGGGCGCCTTCGCCCTGCAGGGTCATGAAGATTTCCTTCACCGCGTAGCTCACGCTTCCGCTCCTTTGGACGATTGCAATTGGACGAATTGTCCAACCTGGCGCAGCGCCTCGCCCGCTGCCATGGCGGCCGCCATCGCGACGTTCAGTGAACGCAGACCAGGCTTGAGCGGAATGCGTAGCCGGGCATCGGCCATGGCCGCGACCGTATCGGGCACGCCGGCACTCTCGCGGCCGAGCAACAAGATGTCGTCCGGGCGATAGCTGACGTCGAGATACGAGGTGGCGGCCTTGGTCGTCAGCAGCAGCAGGCGAGGGCCGGCGGCCGCCCGCCAGCTCTCGAACGCGCTCCAGGAATCGTGCCGCTGCCAATTCAGCTGGTCGAGATAGTCCATCCCGGCGCGGCGGAACTGGCGGTCCGACACCGGAAACCCCGCCGGCTCGATGATATGGGCGGCGAGCCCGAGGCAGGCGCACAACCGTAGAATCGTTCCGGTGTTCTGCGGGATGTCGGGCTGATAGAGCGCGATCTGCATGCGAATTGGTCTTAGGTATGATGCGGAAAGTCCGCTTGCTCAGCGGGATTTGGTGCATGGCGTGCTGCGGGGCCGATAGCGGGCTTGCGCGCGTATCGCAAGAGTGCCAATAGAACGATTCTGAGCGGCTTGTTCCACCAGGGGCGGTGGAACGAGCTGTTTGCTGCCGCCGCGGGGGACGCGGGCGCCGGCAGGCATCTCCCGATCACGTGCATTCCAACGTCGAGCGGGGCGGTTGCACCGGCTGCAACGAAGAAAGGGTTGGAATCGTGACAGCGACTACTGCGGATCATCCGACACGCCGGGATTTTCTTTTCGTCGCCACGGGCGCGACCGCAGCGGTCGGTGGCGTGGCCGCCCTGTGGCCCTTCATCTCTCAGATGAATCCCGATGCCTCGACCATCGCGGCCGGTGCGCCGATCGAGGTCGACCTCACCCCGGTCGCCGAAGGACAGGACATCAAGGTGTTCTGGCGCGGCAAGCCGATCTACATCTCCCACCGCACCAAGAAGCAGGTCGAGGAGGTCCGCGCGGTTCCGGTGTCGAGCCTGATCGATCCGGCGAGCGACCAGTCTCGCACCAAGGAAGGCCACGAGCAGTGGCTGATCGTGATCGGCATCTGCACCCATCTCGGCTGCATTCCGATTGCCCACGAAGGCAATTACGACGGGTTCTTCTGCCCGTGCCACGGCTCGCAATACGACGCCTCCGGTCGCGTCCGCCAGGGACCGGCGCCGCTCAACCTGCCTGTCCCGCCCTATCAGTTCGTTTCCGACACCAAGATCCAGATCGGCTGAGCGGACGTTACGTCCGCAAGCTCAAGCTCGATCGTGCAAGATAATTCTTTCAGGAACGCATCATGAGTGGACCTTCTACCTACCAGCCGAGCCACCCCGCCTTGCAGTGGCTCGAGCAGCGACTCCCCATCATCGGCCTGGTCCACTCGTCCTTCGTTGCCTATCCGACGCCGCGGAACCTGAACTATTGGTGGACCTTCGGCGCCATCCTCTCGATGATGCTGGGCGTGCAGATCGTCACCGGCGTCATCCTGGCGATGCACTACACGCCGCACGCCGACCTCGCCTTCAAGTCGGTCGAGCTGATCGTCCGCGACGTGAACTACGGCTGGCTCCTGCGCAACATGCACGCCTGCGGCGCGTCGATGTTCTTCCTCGCCGTCTACATCCACATGTTCCGCGGCCTCTATTACGGGTCATACAAGGCGCCGCGCGAGGTGCTCTGGATCCTCGGCGTCATCATCTACCTCTTGATGATGGCCACGGGCTTCATGGGCTACGTGCTGCCGTGGGGCCAGATGAGCTTCTGGGGCGCCACCGTCATCACCAACCTGTTCTCCGCCGTGCCGTATTTCGGCGAGAGCATCGTGACCCTGCTGTGGGGCGGCTACTCCGTCGGTAACCCCACGCTGAACCGCTTCTTTGCGCTCCACTATTTGCTGCCGTTCCTGATCGCCGGCGTGGTCGTGCTGCACGTCTGGGCGCTGCACGTTGCCGGTCAGAACAACCCGGCCGGCGTCGAGCCCAAGACCGAAAAGGACATGGTGCCGTTCACGCCGTACGCGACGATCAAGGACTTCTACGGCGTCACCTGCTTCCTGATCTTCTATTCCTGGTTCATCTTCTACATGCCGAACTATCTCGGCGACGCCGACAACTACATCCCGGCCAACCCGGCCGTGACGCCCGCGCACATCGTGCCGGAATGGTACTACCTGCCGTTCTACGCGATCCTGCGCTCGGTGCCGAACAAGCTCGCCGGCGTCATCGCGATGTTCGCGGCGATCATCGTGCTGGTGTTCCTGCCCTGGCTCGACGCCGCCAAGACCCGCTCGAACAAGTACCGCCCGCTCGGCAAGCAGTTCTTCTGGATCTTCGTCGTCGTCTGCGTGTTGCTCGGCTATCTCGGCGCGCAGCCGCCGGAGGGCATCTACGTCATCGCCGGCCGCATCCTGACGGTGCTGTACTTCGCCTACTTCCTGATCGTGCTGCCGCTGCTTGCCCGCATCGAGACGCCGCGTCCGCTGCCGAACTCGATCGCCGACGACGTCCTGGCCAAGTCCGGCAAGGTGGTGGCCAGCGGCGCGATCGCCCTGGTTGCGGCCGCGTCCCTGCTGTTCGGCAGCGTCGGCGACGCCCGGGCCAATGAGGGCACGGAGACCCCGCCGTCGGCCAAGTGGTCGTTCGCCGGCCCGTTCGGCAAGTTCGATCGCGGCGCCGTGCAGCGCGGCCTGAAGATCTACAAGGAAGTCTGCTCGAACTGCCATTCGCTGAACTATGTGGCGTTCCGCAACCTCGCCGAGCCCGGTGGTCCCGGCTACTCGGTGGCCCAGGCGGCGGCGTTTGCGTCCGAGTACAAGATCAAGGACGGCCCGAACGATGCCGGCGAGATGTTCGAGCGCCCGGGCCGCCCGGCCGACTACTTCCCGGCGCCGTTCCCGAACGAGCAGGCGGCGCGCTCGGCCAATGGCGGCGCGGCTCCGCCGGATCTGTCGCTGATCGCCAAGGCCCGTTCCTACAAGCGCGGCTTCCCCTGGTTCCTGATCGACTTCTTCACCCAGTTCCAGGAGCAGGGCCCGAACTACGTCAACGCCCTGCTGCAGGGCTATGAGGACACCCCGCCGCACGGCGTCACCATCCCGGACGGCTCGTATTACAACAAGTACTTCCCCGGCAACGCGATCAAGATGCCGAAGCCGATCTCGGACGGTCAGGTCACTTACGACGACGGCTCGCCGACCACCGTCGCGCAGTATGCCCACGACGTGTCGACCTTCCTGATGTGGACCGCCGAGCCGCACATGGAAGCCCGCAAGCGTCTCGGCTACCAGGTCTTCGTCTTCCTGATCATCTTCGCCGGCCTGATGTACTTCACCAAAAAGCGCGTCTGGGCCGCCGCGCACTGAGCGGTGCGAACACAGCATGAGATTGAAAAAGCCCCCGCCGGGGGCTTTTTTATTGGCTGTTTGTTAGCTGAACGCGACCCTTTCCGCGCGGGCAGTGCGCTCCCTCTCCCCGTTCTTCACGGGGAGAGGGGCGGGGTGAGGGGCAGCCGCACGGGCAGTGCGTGTGGTGAGAGCTCCGAGTCAGTGGCAGACGCGCGAGTGATGTGCGCGGAGGGACCTGTACCCCCTCACCCGGATTGCATCTTCGATGCAATCCGACCTCTCAGCGCGAGCGAAGCTCGTCGCGCCTCCGCAAGCGGGGCGAGGTACACCGAGCGCGCCGCCGAGACCGGGGCCAACATGTAATGCCCATCGCGGGCCGCGTGGGCTAGCCTCACCAGCGAGAACACGGAGTCCATCCCATGCCCTCACTCCTCGCCTTCGCCGGCGCCGCCATCCTCGAGATCGGCGGCTGCTTCGCGTTCTGGGCGTGGCTGCGACTGGGACAGTCGCCGCTGTGGCTGGCGCCGGGCATGGCCGCGTTGGCTGGCTTCGCCGCGCTACTCACCACAGTCGACAGCCCGCTCGCCGGCCGCGCCTATGCCGCCTATGGCGGCATCTACATCACCGCAGCGCTGTTGTGGGGCTGGCTGGTCGAAGGCCATCGTCCCGATCTCTGGGATATCGCCGGCGCCATGATCTGCCTCGCCGGCATGGCCGTCATCCTGTTCGCGCCGCGCGCCATGCCGGTGTAGCGCGCGGCCTGGATGACCGCTCACGTTCGAGCGAAAGCAGGTGGCCTGCCGTCGCGTCGAACGCCCAGTTGCGCTAAACCGCGATCCCAACCCCAATCAGAAACTGCGGAGGATCATCATGGGCACATTGATCAGCTTCAAGCGTCCCGACGGCCAGGAGGCCAAGGGCTATCTCGCCAAGGCGGCGCGCGCCGATGCGCCCGGCGTCGTCGTCATCCAGGAATGGTGGGGCCTGCAGGACCAGATCAAGGGCATGGCGGACCGCTTCGCGCTGGCCGGCTTCAACGCGCTGGCGCCGGACCTCTACAAGGGGGTGGTGGTGCCGTATCACGACACGGATGCCGCCGGGCGCGAGATGAACTCGCTCGACTTCATGGATGCCACCACGCAGACCGTGCGGGGCGCCGCGCAATATCTCGCCCGCAACGGCGCCAAGGTCGGGCTGACCGGCTTCTGCCTCGGCGGCGCGGTGACGATCATCGGCGCCACCAAGATCAGTGAGCTCGCGGCCGGCGTCGTGTTCTACGGCATCCCGCCGGAGCAGGCGGCGAAGCCCGCCGACGTCAAAATCCCGCTGCAGGCCCACTTCGCCAACACCGACGATTGGTGCACGCCGGCGCTGGTCGACGGCTTCGAGAAGGCGATGCAGGCGGCGGGCAAGTCGCTCGAGCTGTATCGCTACGACGCCGAGCATGCCTTCGTGAACGAGCAGCGCATGACCGTGCACGATCGCGCCGCCGCCGAGCTGGCCTGGGGCCGCGCCACGGCGTTCTTCCACAAGCATCTCGGATGATCTGAGCGCTGCACCGAACGATCGATCGCGCGGGGATCAACCCGCGCGGACGGTCTCGGCGTCCGTCGACAGAGGATCGGCCTCGTCGCTCACCGAACTACCGTCGGCCCGGTCTGCAGAGGCCGCACGGGTCGTCGCGTCGGCGGAGCGCCGTCGACGCTTCGTCCTTTTTGCCTGCGCTTCGAGGAAGCAATCGAGCAGCGTCTGCTGCTTCGGGAGCGCATGCGACACGGGAGGCTGTTTGCCGCGAGCCATGTTAACCAAGGTAATTCAATATGGTTAACCAATCATTGCCTACACTATGGCAAGGAGACAACAGTGTTGCCCTCGTGCCCGGCCGAGTTATGTAACTTTTTGAGATTATGACAACCGGCGGTAGGTAAGTAGGAGTGGTGCACGCGCGCAACATGAGGTTGTGGCGCCGATCACAGCCAGCGGATGCAGCTCCGAGGCCGTCCGAGACCCGTCTATGCCCGCGAATCACCGTTGAATTGCGGGTCTTTGAGCGCCGATCACGGGCGCGTCCGGGCATTCTCGTTCGATGGTCGAATAGGGCCGCGTGCACTTTGTTTGCGTTGCCGAAACAATCTGAGGTAGCATGTGCCGATCCTCTGCTGATGGAGCGAGCCGTGCGTATCGCCTTTGCGCTGGCCGGGCTGGGCGGCCTGAACGCCCATGGCGCCGGCTTCCTCGATACCGCCCGGGCCTGGGGCGTCGCTCCCGACCTCGTCACCGCCACCTCTGGCCAGATCCTGGTTCTGTCGGCCTGGCTGCAGGGCCTCGACCTGCGCGATCAATTGATCTCCTCGAGCCGCCCGGAGGATCCGGCGTCGCAGCTGCGGACCGTCATGTTCGGTTATCCCGGCGTGTTCAGGCCGGCCTTTGCGGAAGCGCTGGCGCGCTTCGCCTCCTGGCCGGACTGGCGCGATGGGCCGTTCAACGTCATCGCCGACCGGCTGCTGCCGGCGCAGCAATACGTGCCGGTGCGCAGCGAGGCCGACTTCAAGCACGCCGCCGACACCCTGAACGCGACGCCGATCGGCATCGTCTTCAACACCTATGATCCCGAGGCCGGCACCGGCTGGCTCTACGGCAACGATGCGGCGCGGGCGCTGCTGCCGCCTGAGAAGTCGATTCCGAATGCCCATGCCGCCAAGGCGCAGCGCTCCGCCGCCAAGCGCGACCTGCGCTACGCCTCCGACGTCAGCGCCGAGCGCGCCATCCGCCCGATCACCCCGGAGGCGATCGAGGCCGCGCTATGGCTGTCGCTGTATGGCTTCACGAAGCTGCCGGGCGGCCAGATGGACGGCGCCTATCACCGCGCCAGCATCATCTCCGAGCTGCACGGCTTCGACCGCATCTTCGCCGTCCGCCCGCTCGCCAATGGCTGGCAAGGGCATGCGCCGCAGAACTGGTTCGAGGTGCAGGACTGGACCACCGAGATGTGGTTCTCGGTCGGCTACAAGGCCGAAGTCGACGCGCTCAAGCGCATCAACGACCTGATCGCGAGTGGCGTCATCACCGATCCCAAGTACAAGGCCGTCGAGCTGGTCGAGATCCAGCCGGAGACGCCGGCCGGCTACTTCAACTACTTCGTCGAGCGCGGCGAGGTTTATGAGAATGCGGTTGTCGCGACGGAGCAGAAGTTCCGGGAGCTCAAGCTGACGAAGCCGGGGACGTGACCTGAACCGCCTGAGTGGCGGCCGCCAGCGCATGAGGAATCGCCGCGGCCGCCGGCTTCGATGTCAGCCTGACTCGATGTCAGGCTGCGGAGATGGCTCCCGCCAGCGCGGCGTTGGTCAGCGGTCTGCCGTCGAGATTCCATGTGCCGTCGACCGCATGCACGCCATTGGACCAGATCCGGTCTCTGGCCAGGGTGCCGCCAGAGAGGTCATGCAGGATGTCGGTGGCTTCGCCGAAGAACGCCGTCTGCACCTCCTGGCTGGCCAGCGCAAACGAGGGCGTCTTGGTCTCGATCCAGGCGCCGTCGACCGGCTTGCCGCCGGCGAAGGTCCGGCCCTTCGGCAGGATGTTCAGGTGGGTCGTGACATTCGGCGTCATGATGCTGTTTCCGGCCAGACCATGGTGCCTCAGGAAGGCATCGGTGATCCGCGCGACCGCGATCGGCGCCTTGTCGGCGGCAATGACGCCTTCGGTCAATGTGAGGGTGATCGGCATTAAGTCCTCCTGTGCTCGTTCAGCGGCGGTTGTCTGGGGAACAGCGGCCATTATATAACGACCGTGATGTTAAATAGAATAACGATCGTTATGAGTCAATCATGAAATAACGATCGCTATGAAAGGCGCCAGATGCGGTACCAGGCCGAACACAGACAGGAAGCAAAGGCGAAGCTGCTGGAAGCCGCAGGCCGCGGATTTCGCCGGCTCGGCTATGGCGGGATCGGCGTCGATGGCCTGGCCAAGGAGGCCGGCGTCACCTCCGGTGCGTTCTACGGTCATTTCAAGTCGAAGGACGCGGCGTTCGAAACGGCTGCATTGGCCGGGCTCGAGGACCTCAGAGCGGGCATCGCAGCGCTTCAGGCGGAGCAGGGCGCCCACTGGGCCGAGACCTTCATCGCCTTCTATCTCGGCGAGCGCCTCACTTGCGCGCTGGATGCGAGCTGCGGTCTGCAGAGCCTGACCCCGGACGTCACGCGCGCCAGCGAGGCCATCAGGACCAGCTACGGCGCCGCCCTCGAACGCGTCGCCCGGCAGTTGGCGGAAGGGCTGCAGGGACCCACCGACGATATCCGGATGCAAAAGGCCTGGGCCCTGATGGCGCTGCTCTCGGGCGGCGTGACCATGGCGCGCAGCGTCGCCTCGCGCGACGCCCGCGATGCGATTGCGGCACATCTGAAACAGGCCGCGCTGGCGCTTCTCTAGGCAATGGAGCGAGAGTACTCAACTCTGCGACTCGAGACTTGACCTCCCGCCCGGACGACGGGGGTGTGGAGAGCGAGCCTCCCAACTCCGAGCCTCTCCCCGCAAGCGGCGGGGCTATTGCACATGACGGTCGCGGCGGTGTGCTCGTCGTCCCTCCACGTCGTCATGGCCGGGCTTGTCCCGGCCATCCACGTCGTTCAGCGCGCTGAGAACCACGTGGATGCCCGGGCCTTCGCCGCGCCGAAGCGGCTTCGGCCGCGTAGGCGGAACAAGCTCGGGCATGATGGAGTAACTAATTAGCAGGATTGTTGGTGGCGGCAGCCCGCATCTTCGTATGTGATAGCACTGCCGCAAGGGGGAGGAGAGCGCTCGCCATCGAGTTCAATGACGCGGGCTTTTCTAACGCGTCGGCCTTCATTGCTTGGCGTCTGCGTCACCGGCGTCGCGGCTCTTTCTTTGCGCGTACGCCTCGTCCCGATTCACCTGCGCCTCGGTCAGCTTGGAATCCAGCCTGATCACCGTGCGCGAGATGGCAAAATTCATCAATCGTCTCAAGCTGATTTGGCCTGTCCAGTCCCTGATGCAAAAATATTCTTGTTTCTATTTTTCAGAATTCATGCTTTGATGCGTGCGTCCCACCCCGGCACGAGGGGCGTATCGCGATCGTCATGACACGCGGGGTGGAGATGCGGTGGGCGCGTCACGTCGCAGCATGGCTCATGCCGTGCGGACGAACGGCGGGAGGCGCACGGTGAAGTCGCATGGTCCTGGCCTCCCGACGCTGAGGCTACGCTGGTGGTGATGATGATCCGCCGGTCACGGGGGCAAACAAGCCCGGTCCCCGGGGAGAGTGCGTATAAGCCGTAAGCCATCGCGCAGGGAGGGCCGGTCTTCCGGCTGAACCTGTGGTGACTGCCGCCTGCTTTTTTTGCTGCAGGCGGGCCACGGGCCTCAGTCGAGGTCCGGCCTTCCCTGCGCCCTCGACTTGGATGAGGGCGGGATTGAAGATCATGACTCGGGCAGATCGTGTCGCGAGAATGCTGGCGCCTGTCCTGTCCACTATTCCACAGTAGGTCTCATCGTTGGCTCGCCGCTGGTCGTGACTGCGCCCTCGCCCCTTGCGGGAGAGGGCATGTAGGACAGAGCGGCAAATGCGGTTGGGTGAGGGGTATGCCTCCACGAGTCGAGTTCGCCGATACATACCCCTCACCCGACCGCGTTCGCGGATGGGCCGTACATGCCCTCTCCCACAAGGGGCGAGGGCGCTGTATCGGGCAGCGGGTTTGCGGCGCCCGTGCTGATGGAGTGACGCATCCCACCCCCACCTGTGTCCCCGCCGCCCTTGACCGCGGCCGCCGCCCGTGGTCATTTCCGGCCCATGAGCACCGTTGTCCGCCCAGCCCGTCTCTGGTGGCGCACCTTGTAAAAGGTGGCCGGTGCGATTTGTTTGACATGAGATCGCAGAGGGGCCGCCACGCAGCGGCGGCTTCTGGTTGGTCCTGTGTGGCGTTTCCTCGGCAAATTCCGTAAGAGGACGCCCAAGAGGACCCCATGAACAGGACCGTTTTCACCCTTCCGGCCCGCAGCGAGTACCGCACGTCCAGCGGTCTTGCGATCACGCGCGCCGTCGAGCAGTTTTCCGGCGGCGCCAGCCGGCTCGACGACCTGATCGACCTGCTCGACCGCCGCCGCGGCGTGGTGCTGTCCTCCGGCACCACCGTGCCCGGACGGTACGAGAGCTTCGACCTCGGTTTTGCCGATCCGCCGCTGGTGCTGGAGACCAAGGGCGTCGACTTCACCCTGCAGGCGCTGAACAAGCGCGGCGAGGTGCTGATCGCGTTCCTCAAGGACACGCTGCGCGAGCCTTGTGTGGTCATCACCGCGGCCTCGCCGGCGCGGCTCGCCGGGCACATCGTCCGCGGCCCGGCGCCGGTCGAGGAGGACCAGCGCACCCGGCGCGCCAGCGTGATGTCGCTGGTGCGGGCGATGATCGCAGCACTCTCGGCCAATGACGATCCGCTGCTCGGCCTGTTCGGCGCCTTCGCCTACGACCTCGTGTTCCAGATCGAGGATCTCGTGCAGAAGCGTGCGCGTGAAAACGACCAGCGCGACATCGTGCTGTACGTGCCCGATCGTCTCCTGGCCTATGACCGCGCCACCGGTCGCGGCGTCGTTCTTTCTTACGATTTTTCCTGGAACGGCCAGTCGACCGCGGGCTTGCCGCGCGACACCGACGCCAGCGTCTACCTGAAGGAGCCGCGCCAGGGCTTTGCAGACCACGCGGCCGGCGAATACCAGGCCACGGTCGAGAAGGCGCGCGCCGCGTTCGCGCGCGGCGACCTGTTCGAGGCGGTGCCCGGCCAGCTGTTCGCCGAGCCCTGCGAGCGCTCGCCGGCCGAAGTGTTCCAGCGGCTGTGCCGCATCAACCCGTCGCCCTATGGCGCGCTGATGAATCTCGGCGACGGCGAGTTTCTGGTGTCGGCTTCGCCGGAGATGTTCGTGCGCTCCGACGGCCGCCGCGTCGAGACCTGTCCGATCTCCGGCACCATCGCGCGCGGCCGCGACGCCATCGGCGATGCCGAGCAGATCCGCCAGCTCCTGAACTCGGAGAAGGACGAGTTCGAGCTCAACATGTGCACCGACGTCGATCGCAACGACAAGGCGCGGATCTGCGTGCCCGGCACCATCAAGGTGCTGGCGCGCCGGCAGATCGAGACCTACTCAAAGCTGTTCCACACCGTCGATCACGTCGAGGGCATGCTGCGGCCGGGCTTCGACGCGCTCGACGCGTTCCTCACGCACGCCTGGGCGGTCACCGTGACCGGCGCGCCGAAGCTGTGGGCGATGCAGTTCGTCGAGGACAACGAGCGCTCGCCGCGGCGCTGGTACGCCGGCGCGATCGGCGCGGTGAATTTCGACGGCTCCATCAACACCGGCCTGACCATCCGCACCATCCGGATGAAGGATGGGCTCGCCGAGGTCCGCGTCGGCGCCACCTGCCTGTTCGATTCCGATCCCGCGGCCGAGGATCGCGAGTGCCAGGTCAAGGCGGCGGCGCTGTTCCAGGCGCTGCGCGGCGATCCGCCGAAGCCGCTGTCGTCGACCGCGCCGGACGCCACCGGCTCGGGCAAGAACGTGCTGCTGATCGACCACGACGACTCGTTCGTGCACATGTTGGCGGATTATTTCCGCCAGGTCGGCGCCAACGTCACCGTGGTGCGTTACATCCACGCGCAGACAATGCTGGCCGAGCGCAGCTGGGATCTGATCGTGCTGTCGCCGGGGCCGGGGCGGCCTGAGGATTTCAAGATTTCCGCGACCATCGATGCGGCGCTTAAGAAGAAGCTGCCGATCTTCGGCGTCTGCCTGGGCGTGCAGGCAATGGGCGAGTATTTTGGCGGCCAGCTCGGTCAGCTCGCGCAGCCTGCGCATGGACGGCCCTCGCGGGTCCAGGTGCGCGGCGGACGGCTGATGCAGGGATTGCCGAACGAGATCGTCATCGGCCGCTATCACTCGCTCTACGTCGAGCGCGACAGCATGCCCGAGGTCCTGACCGTCACGGCAGCGACCGAGGACGGCGTGGCGATGGCGATCGAGCACAAGACGCTGCCGGTCGGCGGCGTGCAGTTCCATCCGGAATCGCTGATGTCGCTCGGCGATGCCGTGGGGTTGAGGATCGTGGAGAATGCGTTCCGGCTCAAGCAGCCGGGGAGTTGATCACGGCCGTCATTGCGAGCGAAGCGGCGCAATCCAGGGGCTGCAAGAAAGAACTGGATTGCTTCGTCGCTTCGCTCCTCGCAATTGCGGCAAGCACATAGAGTGGATGAGAGCACGATGACGTTCGATCTGGACATCAAGAACACGGTCCGCACCATTCCTGACTATCCGAAGCCGGGCATCCTGTTCCGGGACATCACGACGCTTTTGGCGGACGCGCGCGCGTTCCGCCGCGCCGTCGACGAGCTGGTGCATCCCTGGGCCGGCTCGAAGATCGACAAGGTCGCGGGCATCGAGGCGCGCGGCTTCATTCTCGGCGGCGCGGTGGCGCATCAGCTCTCGGCCGGGTTCGTGCCGATCCGCAAGAAGGGCAAGCTGCCGCACAAGACGGTCAGCATGTCCTACGCGCTGGAATACGGCACCGACGAGATGGAGATGCATGTCGACGCGGTCGAGCCCGGCGAGCGCGTGATCCTGGTCGACGACCTGATCGCGACCGGCGGCACGGCTGAGGCCGCGGTGAAGCTGCTGCGCCAGATCGGCGCCACCGTGGTGGCCGCCTGCTTCATCATCGACCTGCCGGACCTCGGCGGCGCCGCCAAGCTGCGCGCGCTCGACGTGCCCGTGCGCTCGCTGATCGCGTTCGAGGGGCACTGAGGCGGCGTCCGGCGCGGGGTCAGGACCGCTGCATCAGCAGCTCGGTCTCGATCTCGCGCAGCGAATAATAGTTGCGGCGGATCCACTGGTAGAGCTCGGTGGAGGGGTCCTTCTCCTGGCGCAGATAATTGGTGAAGGAGAACGAGAAGCGCTCGATGTAGGTTTTCAGGAACGCCGGCAGGGCGGCGATCTTCAGGTGCTTGCTGCGGTTGTAGAGCTCGGGCAGATCCTCGCGCAGCACGTGGTCGTTCTCGACCACGATCAGCTGGGGCTTCGGAATCTGCCGGCGCAGGGTGTCATAGGCGCGCATCGAGACCCGGTCGCCCTCGGCGCAGAAGAGAACGATCGGGACCACGCTCCGCCGCGCGGCCTCCTTCAAAAAGCCGATCTGTTCGGACATTTTGAAGAACTCGTCGAACGAGTAGTAGCCGAGGTCGATCACCTTGGGGATGCCGTCGTTGAGGATCACCCGGTCCATCAGCTGGATCTTGCCGAGGGTGTCCTCGATCGACGCGGTTTCCGTGATCTGCGGCAGGAAGTCGAGCAGCGACGGCTCGCGCAGGGTGACGTCGAAAGCCTGCACCTGGCCGTTCTTCAGCAGTAGGAACTCCGCCAGCACCCGCGCAAGCAGCGTCTTCCCGGATTGCGGCCGGGGTGAGCAGACAATGTAGACGGGCGTCGCGGGCATCCAGCCTATATCAGGTCAAATGCGGTCGCGATAAAGTCCCATCATTCACGGAGGCGCTATTTTTCCCCGGCGGGCCGCGGCGCCGCCGCCTTGGTCGAGCCGACGATGTCGGTGAGCTTGATGCGGTCATATTCGCTCCAGACATTGGCCAGCCAATGCCGGACATAGCCGCGCAGCACGAAGGAGTAGTTGGCGGACTCGTCGTGGGGGCCCTTGTTGGCGACGAATTTGAGGAACGGCACCGACGCCACCTCGACCTGCTCGAACGCCATCTCGTTGAGCTTGGGGATGGTCAGCTCGGTCGCATCCTTGATGCGGTGGAAGTAGGAATTGTAGGTCGACTGGTCCCACTCGAAGAAGCTGGTGTTGTTGATGAAGTTCTTCACCAGGAAATATTTCGCCCCGATCATGTAGCTCGCCGTCTCGGCGATCTCGTCGAGCGAGGCGATCGACGATCCCAGGATGTGGAACACGGCAAAGGTGATCTGGCCGGAGCGGGCGGCGTCGAGGAAGCCAATGTCGCGCAGTGCGGCCAGCGTCGGCGACATCAGGCCGGCGCGGACGTCGATCACGGTCACCGACGGCGCCACTGCGCTCAGGGTGTCGAAGATCTTCATCTGGTCCGGCGTCGAATTCATGTCGACGATCTCGGTGATCTCCGGGTGGAAGCGCTTCAGGGTGCCGCGCGGATGCTCGGTGTCGAAGGCGCGGGTGGGGACGTTGTTGGCGCTGAAATAATCGAGCAACGTCCGCGACACCGTGGTCTTGCCGACCCCGCCCTTGTCCGCGCCCACCACAACCACTGCCGGTTTCGCCATGGAAAGTCCTTCAGCCCTGAGGCCGGCCAGGGGGCCGGCGCTTGCCATTCTGCTTTGGGCGCGAACATGGCAGAAACGCTGGAGAATTCAAATTCATTGCAGCACGGAAAAGAGGAAATTTGCGGCTTCGCCACGCCAGGGCGAAGTACCCGGACGGCTTTGGGTCCAAACATTCCGGCCGGCGCGGAGGTACTTGAGAGGGAGTGGCAGAAGGATTGCCCGCGGCGCGGGATCGAGACCCAAATCGTACCGCAGCCGGAGCTAGTGCCGCCCCCACGGGCCTGCAGCGGGTGTCGTCCAAGGTCCTCCGGGAGCCGCTTGCCCGGAGGCCGGGGCATCGGCATTGCTCCAGGGGCCCGCCGGCGGCAGCGGCGGTGGTGCGGAGCCATCTGTGGCGTTGGCTTCGGGCTCGTCCGGCTGTGGGTCCGCGGGCAGCGCCAGCGGACCCGGATCGTGGCCGCCGGCGAACTTGATCAGCGCCTGGACGCGGGCATCGACCGAGGGGTGGGTGGCGAACAGATCGGCAAAACCCTCGCGCGGATTGTCGACGCACAATTCCATGACCGCCGAGGTCGCGCCGGGCAGCTCGCCGCGGCCCTCGATCTTGCGCAGCGCGCTGATCATGGCGTCCGGGTTCTTGGTCAGCTCGACCGAGCCGGCATCGGCGAGGTATTCGCGGGTCCGCGACAGCGCCAGCTTGACGACCTGGGACATCAGCCAGGCCAGCACGATCAGCACCACGGCGATGATCACGACGACGATCGCGCCCCCGCCCGAGCCCTTGCGGTCCGAATCCGACGAGGACGACGAGGAAGAGGAGGAGGACGAACGGCCCCAGCCGCCGCCCCAGCTCATGTTGGTGAACAGGCGGAAGAACAATTCGCCGAAGAAGCCCACGACGCCGGCGATGATGACGGCGACCACCATCAGCTGGACGTCGCCATTGCGGATATGGGTCAGCTCATGGCCCAGCACGGCCTCGATCTCCTGGTCATCGAGCGCATCGAGTAGGCCGGTGGTCACGGTGACCGAATATTGCCGCGGGTTCAGGCCGGTCGCGAAGGCATTGAGCGCCGGGCTGTCCATGATCTTCAGCTGCGGCATCGTGATGCCGCGGGAAATACAGAGATTTTCGAGCAGATTGTACAGCCGCGGCTGCTCCTGGCGGGTCACAGCAGTCCCGCCGGTCACGGCGTCGATCATCTTCTGGTGGAAGAAATACGCGATCACGATCCAGGCCAGGGCTGCGATCGTGGCAAAGGGCAGCGCCTTGATCAGGTCGCGCGTGGCAGCGTTCATGTAATAGGCGACGCTGCCATTGCCGTTGATCATCACCTCCGCGATCAGTGCGCCGGCGAACACCAGCACGTAGATCAGCAGGAACAGGCCGCCGAGCAGCAGCACCGAACGGGTCTTGTTCGATGCGATGTGGGTGTAGAGACCGTAGGCGGCCATGGTGTCGGGCCCTTCAGCGGCGAGGGCGCAGGCTCAGAACTTGACGCTCGGGGCCGCCTCGACCTCGGCGCGGCTGGTGCCGAGATCGAAGAAATCCTTGCGGGTGAAGCCGAAGGTGCCGGCGAACAGCGCCGCAGGCAGCTGCTGGATGCCGGTATTGTACTCCTGCACCGCGTTGTTGAAGAAGCGGCGGCTGGCGGCGATCTTGTTCTCGATGTCCGAGAGTTCGCCGGCGAGCTGCTGGAAATTGGCGTTGGCCTTGAGGTCTGGATAGCTCTCGGAGAGTGCGATCAGGCGACCGAGCGCGCCGGACAGCTGGCCTTCGGCGGCGGACACCTGAGCCGGTCCCTGGGCCGAAATCGCAGCATTCCGCGCCTTGATGACCTCGTCCAGCGTGCCGCGCTCATGCGCCGCGTACCCCTTCACCGTCTCGACGAGGTTCGGGATCAGGTCGTGGCGCAGCTTGAGCTGGACATCGATGTCGGCAAAGGCCTGGCCGACCCGCTGGCTGAGCGCCACCAGCCGGTTGTAGGCGCCGAAGGCGAACAGCACGAGAATGACGAGGATGCCGAGGACGATCCAGCCGGACATGACGGGCTCCGAGGGAGAGGGCAGGAGGACAAGGCGGCCGACACGCAGCAGCGCCGCCGGTTCTGGGGTGAACCGGCGTGCATTGGTCGCGGCAGGAGGGACGCCCGTTCAAGCCGCTCTGAGCCGGCTGGACCGTTCGGTGGCCGCCCCAGTGGATGGGGCGCCGAACGCAAGGATACGCAGGCCTCAATAGGGGCGGGCGATGCGCCACTTCTGCCCGGGGTCATCGCCCTTGATCTCGCCGGGGGCGCTATCGAGCTGCGAGGTGTAGAGCGGGCGGTAGCGGTAGGCCCACATCTTCTTGCCGTCGCTGCGGGTGATGACCGTGAAATCGCCGCTGGCAATCGCATTGTCGGGCGCGATGAGCGGCGGCCGCTTTTCGGCGCAATCGCCGTCGCAGGTCGAATTTCGGCCGGTGTTATCGCGCTCCGTGTAGTAGAGCGTCATGCCCTTCGGGTCGGTCAGGACAGGGCCGTTCTTGCCGATGACCGCCTTGGCCGGCGGGCCTTCCTGCTTCGGAGGTGGCGGTGCCGAGGACTCACCGCCATGGCCGCCGGCGAAGGCGGTTCCTGCCGAAGCGAGCAGCATTGCAGCGATCGTCATCGTCCTGAACATCGAAACGCGTCCCCATGTGAGCAGCGCCTTCAGCGCCTGTTGCAGCTCACCGTAGCAAACGTGAATTTCTCTCGGGTTTCGCGAAGTTGCAAAAATGACAGACCGGCACGACCCGGAGTTAACCATGCTGCACCGCAGCGGTATCTATGGATGTGGCGGCCGCTCCACACCGTCGCCCCAGTCCCAGCGCCGTGCCGCGGCGAACGCCGCCTTGTCGCGGCGGGGAATACTGACTGCGGCCGCAGTCCCGTCGGCCCGACACAGCTTTGCCTTGGCTCCGATCTTGGTCACCACCGGCGGGGCGAGGACGCGTGCGTCCGGTCGATGCGGGATTGGCTGCCGGGTCAATGCGATGAAGCTGAACTTCTCGTCCTCGAACGGAACGTCGGCGCCCTTCAACTCGCGATGCGCCCGCGACCGCGCCAGCCGCTGGACGAAATGGCACCAGTCCGGAGCGACCAGCGGACACGCCGCCGCGTGCGGGCAGGGCGCGGCGACATGGGCGCCGGCCGCGATGATCTGGTTGCGCGCGGCGATGATGCGCCGATAGCCGGCCGGCGTACCGGGCTCGACGATCAAGAGCGTATCGTTGGTCTTCGCCCACAGCGCATCGACGACCGCGACGCGCTCGCGGTCGGTCAACTCGCCGATCATGTAGCTGGCAATGATGAGATCGGCGCTTGCGGCACGATCGAGCTGCGCCCGCGCTGGACCAAGCACGTAATCGAGACCACGGATTCGCATCGTGTCTTCAGCCAGCGTCAGGGCCAGCGTTCGCAAGGCGGGATTGGCATCAACGGCGTTGAACGATGACAACGACGAAAAGGCCTCTGCCGCGGCGAAGCTCGCGGTGCCCGGCCCGGCGCCGACGTCGAGCAGCGAGACCGGGGCGAAGTCCTTGCTCGCCTGCATCACGGCGTTGAGGCTTGCAGCCACCGCCGCGTAGGTCGCGGGCATCCTCACGGTCGCGTAGGCGATCGCGTCGGCTTCGCTCGTGATCGTCCCGGAATTGCCGCCGCTGCGGTAGGTGTTCGAGATTCGGGCCGCGCGGGCCGCCGCATCCTGCCGCGACTGGCCGTGCAGCCTGGTCTCCAGCGCGGCCTTCAGCGCGGCGGGAAGATCGGGAGAGATCATTCGTCCTCTCCGTGCGTCATTCCGGGTGCCGCGGTCGCGACAGTCCGGAATGACGGAGCACGATCACGCCACCTGCTGGTCGAGGATCTTCACGGCCTCGTCGAGCGCCACGGACACCAGCTGCGACACGCCGCGCTCGGCCATGGTGACGCCGAACAGACGGTTCATGCGTGCCATGGTGATCGGGTTGTGGGTGATGATGATGAAGCGGGTCTCGGTCGAGCCCTTCATCTCGTGCAGCAGGTTGCAGAAGCGTTCGACGTTGTGGTCGTCGAGCGGCGCGTCGACCTCGTCCAGTACGCAGATCGGCGAGGGGTTGGTCAGGAACACCGCAAAGATCAGCGCCATTGCCGTCAGTGCCTGCTCGCCGCCCGACAACAGCGACAGCGTCTGCGGCTTCTTGCCCGGCGGCTTCGCGATGATCTCGAGGCCGGCCTCGAGCGGATCGTCGCTCTCGATCAGGTGCAGCGCCGCCTCGCCACCACCGAACAGCTCGGTGAACAGGCGCTTGAAGTGGTCGTTGACGGTCTCGAACGAGGACTGCAGGCGCTCGCGCGCCTCTTTGTTGAGGCTCTGGATGCCCTGGCGCAGCCGCTTGATGGCTTCGACGAGGTCGTCGCGCTCGGTGGTCAGCCCGGTGTGCGAGCCCTCGACCTCAGTGAGCTCCTCCTCGGCGCGCAAATTGACGGCGCCGAGCCGCTCGCGGTCACGACGCAGCTTCTCCAGGCTGTCCTCGATCTCGGCCAGCGGCGGCAGCTGCGTGTCCGGGCCGATCTCGGCCATGGCGGCGACCGCGGACGGCTCGCATTCGAGCATGTCGTGGATCTCGCGCTCGACATCGGCGACGCGGCGCTTGGCGCTCTCCAGCCGCTCTTCCGCGCGGGCAGCTGCTTCGCGCGACTTCGACAGCGCTTCGAGCGAGGCCTTGGCGGCGCGGTCGGTGTCGCCCATCGCGGTCTCGGCTTCGGCGAGCGCGTCGGCGGCGACCTGACGCTCTTCCTCGGCAATCGCGAGCTCGTCGATCAGCGCGCTGCGCTTCTCGGCGAAGATCTCCGGTGCGTTGTCGAGCTCGGCGCGCTCGTCGCGGACCTCCGCGATGCGCGCCTCGATGGTGGCGATCTGCGAGCCGGCGCCGCGGATGCGGTTGAACCAGTCGTTGCGCTCGTTGATGATCGCCTGGACGCGACGATCGGCGAGTTCAGCCTCGCGGGCGAGTGCCTGCGCCTCGGCGCGCACCTGCGCTGCGGCGCGGCGCTTGGTCTCGATCTCGGCGCGCACGGCGGCCAGACGGCCGTCGGCCTCGGTGGTCGCCGGCAGCTCTTCGATCGCCTCGAGCGCATTCTGGTGCAGCTCGGCGATTTCGGCGCGGTCATGGGCGAGGCGGGTCGAGGCTTCGACCAGCGCGGATTTGCGCGCCGAATGGCGGTTGATCTCGCGCTCGGCATTCGCGTGGCGCTCGCGCCCGGAGTTCACCTCGCGCTGGGCGGCGCGCCAAGCTTCGCGCGCGGCGCTCTCGGCTGATGTCGCGGCCCTGACCTCCGCCTCGGCGCTTTCCAGCGCCTGGCGCTTGTTGGTCGCGTCGATGCGGGCTTGCTCCAGCTCGCTTTCGATGTCGATCAGGCGGGCGCGCTCGGCGAGCCGGCGGGCCGCGCCGGTCGGCGCATGCGCCGCGGCGATGAAGCCGTCCCAGCGCCAGACGTCGCCTTCCGGCGACACCAGCCGCTGGCCGGTGCGCAGCTGCGACACCAGCTGCGCGCCGCGATCCCTGGACACCACGCCGATCTGGGCGAGACGGCGCGACAGCTCCGGCGGCGCCTGCACATACGCCGCGAGCGGCTCGACGCCGTCGGGCAGCGCGGGATCGGTGACCTCGGCGCCGGCCACCGTCCAGTGCATCGGCGCCGAGGCATCGACCGGCGCATCGAGGTCGTCGCCGAGCACGGCGCCGAGCGCCTTCTCATAGCCCTTGGCCACCGTGACGCCGTCGATGATCGGCGGCCACAGATTCTTGGTCTCGCTGTTCACCATCTTGGAGATGGTGCGCGCTTCCGTCTCCAGCCGCTGCGCGCGCTTCTCGGCTTCGGCGAGCGGGGCGCGGGAGGCTTCGAGCTTCTGCCGGGCATTGGCCTGCGCGGCCTCGTTGGTCTGCACCGCGGCTTCGGCCTGGGCCTCGGCTTCTTCTGCAGCTTCGAGTGTGGCGGCGAGCGTGTCGAGGTCGCCGAGATGCGCGGTCTCCTGCGCCAGCCGCGCCTCGTCGGCGCGGACGTTGGCGATGTCCTGGTCGAGGCGCGCCAGCCGGTCGCGATGGCTGCGGACGTTGGCCTCGAGCTGGTTGCGGCGCGCGGTGAGATCGGCGAGCTGCGTCGTCAGCTCGGTGAACTGGCGCTCGGTCTCGGCCAGCAGCGCCTCGGCTTCGGCGACGCGCTCGTCGACGCCGCTGCGCATCTCGACGCGCGCCTTGATCTCTTCCTTCAGCTCCGCGTCTTCAGTTTCAAGACGTTGCAGCGCGACCTGGGCATCCTGGTTCTGCTGCTGCTCACGCGAGACGTCAGCTGTGAGCTGCATCAGGCGGCGATCGAGTTCGCCGGCGCGCTCCTTGGCGCGCACCTCCTCGCGGTCGAGCAGGTCGCGGGCATTCTTCAGCCGCTGCATCGTCGCGGCCGCACGGGCCTCGGCCTCGCGCAGCGCCGGCAGATGCGAGGATCGGATCGCCTGGATGCGGGCCGATTCGGCCTGCTCGCGGGTCCGCTCCGCCATCTCGCGCACGGCGACGTCGTGCGTATGCGCGGCGTCGTTCAGGTCGGCATGGGCGCCCATCCAGCGCAGATGATAGAGCGTCGCCTCGGCCTTGCGCACCTTGGCGGCGACCTCGCGGTAGCGGATCGCCTGGCGCGCCTGCTTGCGCAGGCCTTCCATCTGGCCGGAGAGCTGGCCGATGACGTCCTCGACGCGCAGCAGGTTGGTCTCGGCCGCCTTCAGCCGCAGCTCGGCCTCGTGGCGGCGCGCATGCAGGCCGGCGACGCCGGCGGCGTCTTCCAGCACGCGGCGGCGCTGCTCGGGCTTTGCCTGGATGATCTCGCCGATCTTGCCCTGGTGGACCAGCGCCGGCGAGCGCGCGCCGGTGGCGGCGTCGGCGAACAGGATCTGCACGTCGCGGGCGCGCACGTCGCGGCCGTTGATGCGATACACCGAGCCCGCCTCGCGCTCGATGCGCCGCGAGATCTCGAGAATGTCGCGGTCGTTCACGGCGGCAGGTGCGGTGCGATCGCTGTTGTCGATCGTCATCACCACTTCGGCGTGGTTGCGCGACGGGCGCGTGTTCGAGCCGGAGAAGATCACCGCGTCCATGTCGGCGGCGCGCAGCGATTTGTGCGAGGTCTCACCCATCGCCCAGCGCAGTGCCTCGACCAGATTCGACTTGCCGCAGCCGTTCGGACCGACGACGCCGGTGAGGCCGGGTTCGATCACGAAATCAGTCGGTTCGACGAACGTCTTGAAACCGTGAAGACGTAGACGCGTGAGTTTCATGCACAGATTCTCTGTTGGCGGGAGACGAATCTCACAGCCCCGACAATACCATGGAAGGCAATGTCAATGTGGACTGAATAGCCGTTGCGCCCCATTCTGAGGGCGGGACAATGGCGATGGCCGGTCCCCGGGGCAACCCGCCGGCCCTGCTTTTCCAAGGCTTTCTCGCGGCAGCGGGCCCAACAAACAGAAGCGGCCCCACGAAGGGGCCGCGCTGTGACTTGCAGGACTCAGTGAGTCCCAAGTGATTCTCAAGTAATTTCGGGTTGACTCGAATCAGCTCTTCAGAAGCGGGTTGATGCGCTTCTGAAACTCCTCGATCGAGGACTCGCCTTTGATCTTCTCGCCGTTGATGAAGAAGGTCGGCGTCGAATCAACCTTGAGAATGTCGCTGGCGTATTTCTGGTCGGCGGCAATCTTGTCGAGCAGCGCCTGGTCCTTGAGGCAGGCTTCGACCTGCTGCTGGCTGAGGCCGGCCTGCTTGCCGATACGGGTCAGAGTCTCGGTGGTGTTCTTCACCACCCAGTCGTTCTGCGAACGGAACAGCATGTCGGTGACGGCAAAATACTTCTGAGCGTCGCCATTGGCGATGCAGCGCGTCAGCATCGAGCCGGCCGCGGCTTTGATGTCGAGCGGGAACTCGCGGAAGATGTAGCGGATCTTGCCGGTATCGATGTATTCGGCCTTGAGCTTCGGGAACACGGTGGCGTTGAACGCCGCGCAATGCGGGCAGGTCATCGAGGCGTATTCGGTGATGGTGACGGCAGCGTCCGCGGGCCCGATCGCCATGTCGGGCAGCGACTGCGGCTTGGCCACGTCTGAGGCGCTCTGCGCCAGGGCGTCCGAGATCAGCCGCAGCGGGGAGAAGCCGGCCAGCGCGGCGAGGCCGGTCAGCGACAGGGCAGCGGTGAAGGCGCGGCGGGTGATGATCAAGGCTCTGCTCCGGAATGGGCGCATCTCGCGCCTGAAACGCTCGTAACTCGACTTTTCGCTAGCTTGAAACCCGGTCTGAGGCAATGCCGGGCCGCAAAGCAGGATCGAAGGGCAAGCGTCAATTTCGCTTGATGGCGGCGCCGAGACGGGCGAGTGCGTCGCGCAACGCGTCGTCCTCGATCGCGGTCAGGGTCGAGGCGACCTTTGCCACCGACTTCGGATCGGGCGGGGGCGGGCGGCGCTTCACCGGCGGGCGGGTCAGCGGGCCCTGTCGCAGCGCCAGCTTGCCCACCGCATGCCAGCCGAAGAACCGGTTGACCCGCTCCAGGATCACATCCGAGGAATGCTGGATCTCCAGCGCCATCGGCCCCTCGACGCGCAGGATCAAGGTCGCCGGCTCCTGCGGCTGGCCCTCGACCGGCCGCGGCCATTGCATCTTCAGCGGCTGGGCATGCTCGGCGATGTCGCGCCCGGCGATCTCCGGCCAGCGCGTCACCAGCTCACGCGCGGCAAACCCCTGCTTGGCATAGGCGGCCGACAGCACGTCGCCCATCATCAGCGAGAGAGGCTTTGCGGTGAGGCGGCCGGGCTTTGCCATGATGAACGGGTCTCGTGGTGCGGTCGTCGGTCCGGCGCGAAGAAAGCCGTGGACGAGACCGCTGTTCCGCGGGCGACGATCGCTCCTGACGTACTAGATTAAGCCAATGGTGTCATCAGCCCTTCCTTCCAAGCGCAAGAACCAACAGCGGATTGATCCAGCCGCCGAGCGCCCGGCGCAGCTGCTCGCCTGGTACGACCGTCATCGCCGGCGGCTGCCGTGGCGGGCGCCGGCGGGGCATCGCTCCGACCCGTATCGCGTCTGGCTGTCGGAGATCATGCTGCAGCAGACCACGGTGAAGGCGGTTGGGCCCTATTTCGAAAAATTCCTGGCGCGCTGGCCGGACGTCACCGCGCTCGGCAGCGCCGAGCTCGACGACGTGCTTCGGATGTGGGCCGGGCTTGGCTATTATTCGCGGGCGCGCAACCTGCATGCCTGCGCGGTCACCGTGATGCGCGAGCATGGCGGCGTGTTCCCGGACGCGGAGGACGGGCTGCGCAAGCTGCCCGGCATCGGCCCGTACACCGCAGCCGCGATCGCCGCGATCGCGTTCGATCGCCATACCATGCCGGTCGACGGCAACATCGAGCGCGTGACGACGCGGCTGTTCGCGGTTGAGGAGTCGCTGCCGCAGGCCAAGCCGCAAATCCAGGCGCTGGCCGCGACCCTGCTCGGCCCGTCACGTGCCGGCGACAGCGCGCAGGCGCTGATGGATCTCGGCGCCACCATATGCACGCCGAAGAAGCCGGCCTGCGCGCTCTGTCCGCTGAACGAGGACTGCGCGGCGCGCGAGCGCGGCGACCAGGAGACGTTCCCGCGCAAGGCGGCGAAGAAGACCGGCGCACTCAGGCGCGGCGCCGCCTTCGTCGTCGTCAGAGCCGACGAGCTGTTGGTGCGCTCGCGCCCGGCGAAGGGCCTGCTCGGCGGCATGACCGAGGTCCCCGGCTCGGCGTGGCTGGCCGGCCAGGAGGATGCGGAGGCGTTGGCGCAGGCGCCGGAGCTGGCGGGTGTGAAGCGCTGGCACCGCAAGCTCGGCGTCGTCACGCATGTCTTCACCCACTTTCCGCTGGAGCTCGTAGTCTACACCGCCAAGGTGCCGGCCCGCACGCGCGCGCCGGATGACATGCGCTGGGTGCCGATCGCCACGCTCGACGGCGAGGCGCTGCCCAACGTGATGCGCAAGGTCGTGGCGCATGGACTGGGGGAGTGAAGCGCGTAGTTCTCGGTCCGTAGGGTGGGCAAAGGCGCGCAGCACTGCGCACGCCTCATGCCGCGCTGTCGCGCGCGCCGTGCCCACCATCTGGCTCCGATTGCGCTGCACGACGGTGGGAACGCTGCCGCCTTCGGCGGCTGCTTTGCCCACCCTACGGCAGCCGTTTCGAACACTCACCGCCGTCGTCCCGGCGAACGCCGGGACCCATACCCCCAGGGAGCGGATTGGGGCACGCTGGCCATTGGCTTTTCGCGCATCACGACCGCTGCGGAGTGTGGGTCCCGGATCGGCGCCACGACGCGCTGTCGCGCGCCGTGGCTTGTCCGGGACGACAACCGAGGGTGAAGGAGGATTCACGGTTCAAACAGCGGCGAGCATGAGCGATAGAGAGTTATATCAAAGATAAAGTCAGAGAGGCGATGAACATGACATCGTATTCTCGCGGCATAGCATGCCCGAGGCTTGCGATCGCTCGTCCCCCTGCAAATGCAGAGGGCGCAGGGAATGCCGGATGCTGGCCGCACCCATGGCCCGCCTGCGAAAAGAATGCAGGCGGCAGGTACCACAGGTTCAGCCGAACACAGCCGGCATTCCCTGCGCGATGGTCTTCACGCTTATACGCAGTCTGCCTGGTGCGCCGGCTTGTTGGCCACCATTCGCGACAATGCTTGCGCACTGCGCGGGACACCAGCTTCGGGGTGCCAGCACGCTGCGACTTCACGTCCGCACGCTGCCGTTCGTCGGCGCATCCTTGCGGACACGCTGCGGCACCATTCGGCCATCGCTCCCCGCCTCACGTGTCGTGACGATCGCGCGCAACGTCCCTCTGCTCGAGGCGGGATGGCGAGAGACAATCATGGATTCCGATAAAGCGCAAGGTTTTTATTTTTTTCAGAAGGCGAAGCTTCGCTTGTTCCGTCGCTCGCGCGCTGCGGCGGAGTTCGCGACTGCAGCGCCGAATCCTTTCGTTCCGACGTTCTTTTACGTTGCGACTGCCTTGCGGATGTAGATAATCTTAGATTGTGTTTGAAGTTCACGCTCTTTGAGCGGGTGGATCGGTGTCGACTGCTGCTCCTCACCTGAGGAGCCCGCCGCAGGCGGGCGTCTCGAAGGGCGAGGCCCGCGCTGGGGCCTCATGGGTTCGAGACGGCGCTGCGCGCCTCCTCACCATGAGGAGTCAGCTTGGAAGCCGGGGCTGCACACGGCCATGAGCCGCGTGTTCTTGGAGAAGAGAGCGTCGGGTGATCGTGGAGTCACGATATCGAAGGCGGCAGCTCGGACCAACGCGAGCAAGAAACAGATTGGTAAGAGGGAGGCAAAGATGGCAAAGCTTACGGGACTCTCACGTCGCTCGATGATCGGTCTTGGCGCTGCGGCAGGACTGTCCGGACTCGTCAGTCCCGTCCTGGCCAAGGGCCCATTCCTGAACACGCAGGCGCCGACCTTCTTTCGCTTCAAGCTCGGCACGGCCGAGGCCACCATCATCTCCGACGGCGTGCTGCCGCTCGGCGATCCCCATGCGGCGTTCCTCGGCATTTCCCCCGGCGAGCTCGATTCGATGCTGACGAACAATTTCCTGCCGGTCGGCGCCGCAACTCTCGAGCAGAACATCCTGGTGCTCAACACCGGCGACAAGATCATCATCTTCGACAACGGCATGGGCGTCTCGAAACTGTTCGGCGACACCACCGGCAAGATGCTGATGACCTTGAAGCAGGCTGGCATCGAGGCGAAGGACGTCGATGCGCTGGTGATGACGCACGCGCACATCGACCATTGCGGCGGCGTGGTAGGGCCGGACGGCAAGCCGAGCTTCCCGAATGCCGAGCTGTTCATCTCCGAGGCCGACTTCACCTTCTGGACCGACGAGGCCAAGGTCGGCCCCAACTACAAGCCCTTCTACGAGCAGGCGGTGCGCAATCTTCTGCCGGTCAAGGACCGCATCACCTTCTTGAAGGACGGCCAGGAGTTCCTGCCGGGCGTGCAGGCGATGTTCACGCCGGGCCACACGGTCGGGCACACCATCTTCCTGATCCAGTCCGGCAAGGATCAGCTCGCTTATATTGGCGACATCTCGCATCATCCGGTGCTGCTGATCGAGAAGCCGCTGATCGAGTTCGCCTACGACACCGATCCGAAGCAGGCCGCCAAGACCCGCGTGCGCGTGCTCGACATGCTCGCGGCGAACCGCACGCGTATTCTCGGCTATCACTTCCCGTGGCCGGGCATCGGCCACATCGGCAAGCTCGGCGACGGCTTCCGCTACTATCCGACGGCGGTGCATACCATGGACGTAGCGCCGATCTGACCGGAGGCTGACTGACCCCGCATTCCCGCGACGGCCAGCGCATGCTGGCCGCGCGGACGTGTTCCCCGGACAAGCGGGATGGACGGCCGATGCCGCTGCCGCTAGGTTCGCAGCTCGTTTCATCCGGGGATCATCATGCTCAAGCTCTATGTCGCGCCGGGCACTTGCGCGCTCGCCTCCCACATTGCACTCGCCGAGACCGGCGCTTCCTACGCGGTCGAGAAGCTCAGCTTCAAGACCAGCCAGCAGACCAGTCCGGAATATCTCGCGATCAATCCCAAGGGACGGGTTCCGGCGCTGGTGACGGAGCAGGGCATCCTGACCGAGACGCCAGCGATGCTGGCCTATATCGCGCAGCGCTTCCCAGAGGCGCGTCTCGCGCCGCTCGACGACATCTTCGCCTTCGCCGAGGTGCAGTCGTTCACCAGCTATCTCTGCTCGACCGTCCACATCGCCCACGCGCACAAGATGCGCGGCCACCGCTGGGCCACCGAGGAATCCTCCTTCGCCGACATGAAGCGGAAGGTGCCGGAGACGATGGGCGCCTGTTTCGCCCTGATCGAGCAGAAGATGCTGCGCGGCCCCTGGGTGATGGGCGAGCAGTATACGATCTGCGATCCGTATCTGTTCACGCTCGCGCAATGGCTGGAAGGCGACAGCGTCGACATCAACGCCTTCCCGAAGGTCGCCGACCACTTCAAGCGCATGTCGGAGCGGCCGGCGGTGCAGAAGGCGTTCGCCGAGCTCGCGGCCTGACGGCGTCGTCAGCGGACTGCGGGCTCCGGAGACGGCCCGCATCGTCCGCTCATCTGCCTTTCACCGCGCGCGCAGGCGCGCTGCCGAGTTCGCGGCCGGTCTCCAGCATCAGGTTGCGCAGCCAGATCGAGCCAGGCTCGACCTGCGCCCGCGTCGGATAGAACATGTATTGCTCGTCGAGACCGGGATCGAGCGGCGGCGTCACGGTTGCCAGCGACAACGGCCGGGCTAGCGCCGCGATCAGCCGGCGCGGCACGAAGGCGACGAGATCGGTGCGCGCGGCGACGTGCAGCGCCTCGATGTAGCTCGGGACCACCAGCGCGATTCGCCGCTCCCAGCCCTTGCTGCGCAACCAGTTGTCGATCAGGTCCTCGCTCTGGCCGCGCAGGACCACGGCGACATGCCGGGCGGCGAGAAAGCCCTCGCGCCGGCTCAGCCGCCTGGTTGCAGGATGGCCGCGCCGGACCGCAAGTGCATCGCTGTCGGTGTAGAGCAACTGGCGGTGAAAGCCTTTGAAGGCGTTGCCGATCGAGATCACCATGTCGATGGTGCGGGCGAACTCGGCGTGGAAGATCGCAGGTCCCCGCCACGGCACCACGTCGATGCGGACATGCGGAGCGGACCGCGTCGCCTTGGCCATCAGGGACGGCATCAGCAGCTCGACCGCCAGATCAGGCATCATCAGCCGGAACTGGCGCTCGCTGCTGCTGGAGTCAAAGACATCCGGGGTGAACAGGCCGCGCACCTGATCCAGCGCCTGCGCCAGCGGCGCCTGCAGCGCGAGCGCGCGGGGTGTCGGCTCCATGCGCGCGCCGGTCCGCACCAGCAGCGGATCGCCAAGCAGCTCGCGCAGCCGCTGCAGCGCGTGGCTGGTGGCCGGCTGAGACAGGCCGATGCGCAGGGCGGCCCGGCTGACGCTGCTCTCGCGGAGCAGCGCATCAAGCGCCACCAGCAGGTTGAGATCGAGCGCGGCCAAATTCATCAGACGAATAGATATCATATTCGATATCGATTGGAAGAATGCCGTGACCTGGCTCAAGCTCGTTCTGCTCCCACCGAGAGTTCAGGAGGAACGATGTCATGAGCGCCAGCGCCAATAAGCGATTGATGCATGATCTGCTCGCGGCGGCGGCCGCGGGCGACCGCACGGCCTATGTCGCGGCCATCGCCGATGACGTCACGATGGTGATCACCGGACAATATTCATGGTCGCAGACGATCAGGGGCAAGGAGGCGCTGCTGCGCAATCTCCATGGTCACCTCGCCAGCCTGCTCGCGGAGGGACGCCGCGCCGTCCCGCTGCGCTTCATCGCCGAGGATGACATCGTCGTGGTCGAAGCCAAGGGGGCGATGCGCACCAGGGACGGACGGGCGTACGACAACGACTACTGCCTGATCTATCGATTGCGCGAGGCGCGCATCGTGGAGATCCGGGAGTATTGCGACTCGGCGCTGACGGAAGCGGTGCTCGGGCCGTTTCCGCCCTCGCTCAGGCAGGCCGGCTGATGCCGACATCACAGGATCGAAGGAGAATTACCGATGAGCGATGCGGGCATGACGAGTGAACAGAACAAGCAGATCGTCCAGCACGTGTTCGACGAACTGGCCAAGAGCAATCCGCAGCCGCTGCTGGCGCATCTGTCCGACTCGTTCCGCTTCGTCATCATGGGCAGCGGCTCGTGGTCGCGCAGCTATGACGGCAAGGAGACGGTTCTCGTCGAATTGTTCGCGCCGCTGCGGGCCCGACTCGGCCGGATCACGACGATTCCGCTCCGGCTGATCGCGGAAGGCGATCGCGTCGTCGTCCAGGCCCGCGGCCGCAACACCACTGCGGATGGACGCGCCTACGACAACAGTTATTGCAACGTGCTTCGGCTCGAGGACGGACTGATCACGGAATGGATCGAATATTGCGACACGCTCCTGATCGAAAACGTGCTCGGCCCACCCTAGACGGTGCAGGGCTATCTAAGATGACGATCGGAGTGGTGCGCTCGTCTGTCTCTGCGCCGTCATGGCCGGGCTCGTCCCGGCCATCCACGTCGTTCAGCACGCCGAGAACCACGTGGATGCCCGGGCCTTCGCCGCGCCGAGGCGGCTTCGGCCGCGCAGGCGGGACAAGCCCGGGCATGATGGAGTCATCGACTGCCAGGATCGTTTGTCGCGACAACGACCAAGCGAGACGGAGCGCCGCGCTGGACCTCCATTTCTCGCCCTGGCCATCGCATGGAAAACAATGGAAGCGAGCCGGAACCAGAGTCGTCGATCGGCGTTTACTGGAGCCGTCGCGCGCCTGCGGCCGCTCTCCTTTTTGTGGGCCCCTCGATGCCGCTGGCTGCCATTTCCGACGACCCGCCTTTTGCCGGTAGCACCGAAGGGATCCGCCACAGATTGAAGCTCGCCACCGCCGGCGCGCATCATGCGCTGGATGAGCGGCTCTGCCAGTTCGATCTCACCACGACGGTCCATTATCGCCGCTTTCTGCAAGCCAGCGCCGCCGCGCTGCTGCCGCTGGAGGCCGCGCTGGAGCAGGCGGGCGTCGCCGGCCACATCGACGATTGGTTCCTGAGGCGGCGCTCGTCCGCGATCATGGCCGATCTCGGCGAACTCGACGGCGTGGCGCGTCCGATGAGCCTGCCGCTCGCACGGCGCGATCGCGCCTTCATCTTCGGCACGCTCTATGTTCTCGAAGGATCGCGGCTGGGCGCGACCTATCTGTTGCGCATCGTTGCCGCATCGGCCGACCCGCGGGTGCGGCGAGCCACGAATTATCTCCGTCATGGCGCCGGCGCCGGGCTCTGGCAAGGTTTCCTGTCTCAGCTGTCGCGCGGGCCGACGACGGCGGATGACGAGATCCTGATGATGGAGAGTGCGCTCGGCGCGTTCGCGCTGTTTGCGGCAGCGGTAGCGAACGCATGACCATGAACGAGCCGGTCAACCTTACCAATTGTGATCGCGAGCCGATCCACGTTCCCGGCCACGTGCAGCCATTCGGCTTCCTGCTGGCGCTGGTCTCGGACTTCACGATCTGCATGGCCTCGGAGAACGCGCCCGACTATCTCGGCGGCGATCTCGCCTGGATCTTGAACCGGCCGATCGCAGATCTGCTGTCGGAGGCGGCGGTTGCGGCGATCCGCGCCCGTGTCGACTATCTGAGCGGTCCTGACGCGGTCGAGCGGGTGTTCGGCGTCGATCTGCTCGGCAAGGGCCGGCTGTTCGATCTCGCCATCCATTTCTCCGGAGCGTATCTCGTCGTCGAAGCCGAGCCGAGCATGGTCGAGCCAGGCGTCAATTCGGGCGAGCTGGTGCGGCTGATGCTCGGCCGCATCCGCAAGACGACGGGCACAATCTACCTTGCGCAGGAGGCTGCGCGGCAGCTCAAGCTGCTCACCGGCTTCGACCGTGTCATGGTCTATCGCTTTCACCCGGACGGCTCGGGCGAGGTGATCGCCGAGACGGCAGGCTCCGGCCTCGAGCCGTTTCTGGGGCTGCACTATCCGGCCTCCGACATTCCGCGACAGGCCCGCCAGCTCTACCAGCGCAACTGGTTGCGCATCATCGCCGACATCAATGCCGCCCCGGCGCCGCTGACGTCGACGCCCACGCACAATGCAGGCCTCCTCGACCTGTCGATGAGCGTGCTGCGCGCGGTCTCGCCGATTCACATCGAATATCTTCGCAACATGGGCGTCGCGGCGTCGATGTCGGTGTCCATTCTGCGCGACGGCAAGCTGTGGGGCCTGTTCGCCTGTCATCATTATTCGCCGCTGCATCTGTCGTTCGAGAAGCGCACCGCCGCGGAGCTGTTCGGCCAGATGTATTCCTGGCTGCTCGAGGCGCGCGAGCGCGAGACCGACGTTGCCTACGAGACGCGCGCGCATCAGATCCAGGAGCGGCTGATCGAGCGCGCGGCGGCACAGGCCCACAGCAAGCGCGCCATCCTCGATTTCGTCGCCGACTATCGGCAGATGATCGAATGCGACGGCATTGCAGTGTGGTCCGACGACGAGATCACGCTCGATGGCGAGACGCCGACCGAGCAGGAAGTGCAGGATCTCGTCGGCTTCATCAACCGCACCTCGCCCGGCCGCATCTGCGCCAGCGCCGAGATCGCCAAGGTCTATGCCGCGGGCGAGTCGTTCCGCGACCGCGCCGCCGGGTTCCTGGCGATCCCGATCTCGCGGACGCCACGCGACTGCCTGATCTTCTTCCGCCGCGAAGTGCTGCGCTCGGTCAACTGGGCGGGCGATCCCAACAAGACCTATGCCGAAGGTCCGCTCGGCGCCCGGCTGACGCCGCGCAAGAGCTTCGAGTTGTGGCAGCAGACGGTGGCGGGCCAGTCGACGCCGTGGACGGCGGCGGACCTGCGCATTGCCGAGAGCCTGCGTGTCACGCTCCTGGAGGTGATCCTGCAGCTGTCGGAGCTCGCCGCGCGCGAGCGCCGCGGCGCGCAGGAGCGGCAGGAGCTGATGATTGCCGAGCTCAACCACCGCGTCCGCAACATCCTGAGCCTGGTGCGCGGCCTGGTCGCGCAGAGCAAGGACACGGCGACCTCGGTGGAGGAGTTTGCCGCGGTGCTGGGCGGGCGCATCCAGGCGCTGGCGCGTGCGCATGACCAGATCACGAACCTGAACTGGGCGCCGGTGGCGTTGCGCCATCTGCTCGAATCGGAAGCGGGCGCCTATCTCGGCTCGCGCGCGGGACGGGTGCGGATGGAGGGGCCGGACGTCGCGCTCGACCCCAAGGCGTTCGCAACGCTCGCGCTCGTCGTGCACGAGATGATGACCAACTCCGCAAAGTATGGCGCGCTTGCGGATTCCAGCGGGCAGGTTCAGGTGATCTGGCGCCTGGATCCGGCTTCGAGCCTCGTCATCGACTGGAAGGAAAGCGGCGGGCCGCCGGTGCAGCCGCCATCGCGGCGCGGCTTCGGCACCACCATCATCGAGCGCTCGGTGCCGTTCGATCTGAAGGGCGACGCCGAAATCCGCTTCGACCTGCTCGGCGTGCAGGCGCGCTTCGTCATCCCAGCAAACTTCGTGCAGATGGTGCCGGCGCTGTCCGGCGCACCTTCGCGTCAGCACGCGAAGGAGGAGCAGATGCCGCGCCTCTCCGGCACCGTGCTGATCGTCGAGGACAATCTGATCATCGCGATGGGCGCCGAGGTCATCCTGCTGGAGCTCGGCGCGCGGCATGTCGATACGGCGGCCTCGGTCAATCAGGCATTGAAGTCGATCGAACGCGCAGTGCCGAGCTTCGCGCTGCTCGACATCAACCTCGGCGCGGAGAGCAGCCTCGCGGTCGGGCACAGGTTGAAGGAGCTCGACGTGCCCTTCATGTTCGCCACCGGCTATGGCGAGCGCGCGCCGATCCCTGCGGAGCTTGCTGACGCGCCGGTGATCCAGAAGCCGTACACGCGCGAGCTGGTCGAGAAGGCCCTGCCGAAGATGCTGAAGCAGGCGGCCGCCGGTCGCGACGATCCTGCTCGGTAAATCGATCATTACGCTGACGCTGCGCAATTTCATCTTGGCTGCGCGAACCGATTTACGCTGGCGCGCGATTCGTTCGGACGTGTGGTCCGAACTGTCCACGATCTGCGCTAGAGGAGACCATGCAGCCAGTGGGGAGGACGCATGTCTCGTCAGCAAAGCACACTTCAATTCGCGATCGTGACCGGCGCGATGGCAGCAATGATGGTGGCCGTGTCGCCCGTGCGCGCAGAGCGGAGGCCGGATTGGGCTCCGCCGCTTTTGCTGGCGCGCATTCAGGCGGGTGCGACGCTCGAGAATGTTCTGGAACAGCAGCGCAACGAGTTTCTGCAACTCGATGCCGACGGCGATGGCCGGCTCACCGCGCGCGATGTCGATCTGCACGGCACCGTGGAGGCGGCCCAGGCCAGGCACCAGTTGATGATGGGTGTGCTCCGGTACGATCTGAACGGTGACGGCTTCGTCACCGAGGACGAGATCCGCCGGATGATGCGTTATGAGCTGAGATTCCAACTGGGGCAGGCTCAAAGTGTCAGCAGCGGCTTCTCTCCGGACAAGCAGATCGACAGCACCGTTCAGCGGCTGATGGCGCTCGACGCGGACAAGGACGGCTGGATCTCGATGGCGGAGGCGGCCAAGCCGCCTGCCGCGCAGGGGAACAGCAGCGGAGCAGCGGCGCGCACGCGCCAGACGCTGGATGCCGCCGGCAAGGACGAGGTGACTCTGCAGGACTATCTGAGCGTCGGTGAAGCCCTGTTCCGCAAGGTCGATGCCGACGGCAACGGCACGATCTCGCAGCAGGAGGCGACCGACTATACCCAGAGTATGGTCCGTGCGGCCGCAGCCAAGAAGGAAGAGGTGGAGCGGGCCGGCTGCGATCTGCCGGCCGCATCCGACAACGCCAAGGTGCTGTTGTTTGGCGGCTACGAGGCGGAAGCGCTGTCGAACGTCACCCTGGGCTCGCAGGACGTCGAAGTGCGCGCTGGGCGCATCGTGATCGAGCCGGGCAGCGATCCGCTCTACATCGTGGTTCCGACCCATCGCGCCACGATCTGGCAGGTCTCGGGCGCCGTCGAGCGCATCGAGCGGATCGTCGCGACCAGCATGGAGAACCGTCCCAACCGGACCGACGCGCAAGCCGCGCCCTTGGCGGGCGTGACCGGCGTTGCCGCCGAGCGCGTCAGCTTCCTGAAGCGGACGAACTGCCTCAGCTATTTTTCCGAGGCGCCATCCAGCGGCTCGCTGATGAGTGCGGGATCGGTGCGCCGGATGACCGGAAAGGCGCCGGACGTGATTGCTGGCAGATACTCCGTCAGCGCCTTCTTCGCCCCGTCCGGCAAGATCGAGACGGTCCGTGACGACCGCGAGACCCCGCTGATCATCAGGAAGCGCGAGGGTACGCTGACCATCATCGGCAGCGGCGGCAATGCCACGATCCAGATGGGGCCGAGCCGCGCGCGCGACGAGATGATGCGCTTCTTCCCCGGCGGCGTCGTGGAGATAGATCCGAAGACCGTGGTGAGCTCAATGCCGGCGGTGCCCTACGAGGTGCTGCCTTCCCAGGCCGGATTGGTCCAGCTGCTTGCATCAGGCGCGCTCAGCGAAAACCGCGGCGGCGAGTACATCGTGCGCAGCAAGATTCGCTTTCCCGCCGGACTGCACGGCGCGCATTCGGTGACCTTCCTGGTCATGAAGGGCACGCCTTACCCCGACGGCGATCCCGGCCACTCCTGCGTCATCGTTGAGGAGACGGGTGAGAGCAAGGGCAGTGTCTGTCGCGCGCGCTGATCGGGATGCGCAATGCGGGTGCGATGCTCGCGCGTGATTCGAGCGTGCTGTCGCGTCCGACATGGCGAACTATCAACCTTGGCGCGGGCACTTCCTGGCTTGTAGCTCAAAGGTTGAATAATCGCGCCGCCTTTGTTGATCTTCGTGGCCGATACTCTGCTTGCGATGATTGGCGTGCATAATTTTTCTGTGCGCGCCGTCTCACATCCGCGTGTTGTTGATAGTGCGACGCTGCAGGTAAAGCGATCACATGGCGGGCTAACGTCGCGTGTTGCTGCGACAAAACAGCTCCAAATAATTAGAAGGCATCCAAGGCCGACCGCTGTTCTAACATTGTTTCGACAAATGGAACCTCTGCAGCCTTATTCCGAACGTAGTCATCGCCGAAACGGCGCATCGGGGGCGTTGAATCGTCGGAGGTCTGATGACGAATCGAACGGCGAAATTGTTGCCGTGTGTTGCAGCTGTCGCGCTGGCGGGAGCGGCTGCGGTGACAATCGAGTTTTCACCGGCATCGGCTGCTGACGAATGCTTGGCGAAGCCAGCTGGCACGCCGGCGGGCAAGCATTGGTTCTATCGCGTCGATCGCACGACGAAGAAGCAGTGCTGGTATCTTGGCGACGACCGCGCTGCGCAGGGTGCGTCGCTGGTCAAGCGCAAGCTGGCATCGCATCGGGCGCGTGAGCCGCTGTCGTCATCGGCCGCCGATGCGCATGCAGAAATTCAGTCAGCGCCCAATCGGGCGGCGGACGAGGTGAAGTCGTCGCCGTCGATCCCGAGCGCTGCGGCGCGTTCAACGGTGCTGTTTCCGCCGGTCGCAGCACTTGGCGCGACCGCTGCCTCGCCGTCCGCCGCGATGGCCGCTGCGAGCGCCGAGCCGCTGACATCGGCGCCCGTGGTCGATGAATCCGCTGCCGTCGCGAGCGAATCCGCAGTTGCGACGCGTTGGCCGGATACGTCCGACACCCTTCAGGCACAGCCTGCGCCGGCACCGCGCTCGACGTCCATCGTGCTGGCTGCAGCATCGAGCGATGTTGCGCCGTCGGAGACAGCCGCGCCGGCCGCGCCATCGCAGACCGTGGCCGAAGCGATGCCCGTAGCGCCGGTCGGCGGCTTCAGCGACGATGCGGCGCGCACGCGGCTGTTGGCGTTTCTCGCCGCGGTCGCGGTCGCCGGTTTCTCGATCAGCGTCCTGCTTGCACGGGCCCGTGCCAGGCGGCGGCAGTTGCGGATCGAGCCGGTCGCCACGCGCCGCATGTCGCGCTGGCCGGCGGAGCCGGAGCTCGATCACATGCACCTGCCGCCGGTCGGCAGCCTTTATCAAGAGATGTCGAGGCGCCGCGAGCAGCCGGCGCAGCGCGCCTCGCAGGTCTCGGTCGTGCCGCGCGACGACGTGCGCTACGACGACCAGTACGAGGTCGAGGATCTGCTGGCCCGCTATTCCGGGCAGGGCCGCCGCAAGTCGTAGACGTCAGGCGGCGGTCATCTCGGAGCGGATCTCGGCGCGCAGCTCGTCGATCAGCTTGAGCCCGCCCTTGGTCTCGACGTGCCAGAACGTCCAGCCGTTGCAGGCCGGCAGCCCTTGGGCGACCGCGCCGATGCGATGGATCGAGCCGACCTTGTCGCCGAGCATGATGGCTCCATCGGCGCGCACCAGCGCGCCGTGGCGCCGCTTGGAATCGACGAGCTTGGCGCCGGGCGCGATCATGCCGCGCTCGATCAATTCCGAGAACGCGACCCGCGGCGCCTCGCGCGCCGTCATGAACGGGGCGAGCGTCGCTTCCGGCAGCGGCTCGACCGCCGCGATGCGTCGTTCTGCCGCTTCTGCATAGACCTTGTCGCGCTCGAAGCCGATGTAGCGGCGGCCGAGGCGTTTTGCCACGGCGCCCGTGGTGCCCGTGCCGTTGAACGGGTCAATCACCAGGTCGCCCTGCTTCGAGGATGACAGCAGCACCCGCGCCAGCAGGCCTTCCGGCTTCTGCGTCGGATGAATCTTCTTGCCGCCGCCGTCCTTCAGCCGCTCCTCGCCGGTGCACAGCGGGATCAGCCAGTCGGAGCGCGCCTGAACGTCCTCGTTGGAGGCCTTCAGCGATTCGTAATTGAAGGTGTAGCCCTTCGCCTTCTCGTCGCGCGCCGCCCAGATCATGGTCTCGTGGGCGTTGGTGAATCTGCGGCCGCGGAAGTTCGGCATCGGGTTCGACTTGCGCCAGACGATGTCGTTGAGGATCCAGAAGCCGAGATCCTGCATGATCGCGCCGACGCGGAAGATGTTGTGATAGGAGCCGATCACCCAGATCGTCGCGCTCGGCTTCATCAGGCGGCGCGCGGCGAGCAGCCAGGCGCGCGTGAAGTCGTCATAGGCGGTGAACGAGGAGAACTTGTCCCAATCGTCGTTGACGGCATCGACCTGCGATTCGTCGGGACGCTTGAGCTCACCCTTGAGCTGCAGATTGTAGGGAGGATCTGCGAACACCAGGTCGACGGATGCGCCTGGCAGTTTCGACATCTCGGCGACGCAGTCGCCGACGACGATTCGGTGCTCTTCGAGAGCCTGAAATTTAGTGCGGGGCGCCCTTGCAGACGCCCCGCGACGCGACTCAACCATGACTCAAGAACTCTGACTCAGGCGACGCTGTCGGCGACGCGGGACCTAACAACCGACTGGCCACACATTGGCGTGGCAAAGTAAAAATGGACTTAACCCGGAAAATTTTTCGCATCGATGTGCGCGCTTTCATGATGCGCATCGCGGGTGAAAAAGCCGCTCGTCGATGAATTGCAACTTGTGCGCAACGTCGCGATCGCGGTGGATTTTTTTGAATGGATGCGCGCACCGCCGGCATGCATCGATGCGGCGAAGGTGGTGGAATTTTCGCGCCGCGCTAGGCAAAATTTGCCGGCCGGGTTATTGATTAACACAGTGGAAATTTTACCTGTTTGCCGCGTGGGCATTTCGCGCAGAGCCGCGCTAGGGATCATGAGGAAAGGCCGCCATGCGTTACGATGATTTCCGTCGCAGCGACGACATCGACGACCGTCGCGACGAGGGCGGCGGGATGGGCGGCGGTATGGGTCTGCCGATCGGCGGCGGCGGGCTCGGCATCGGCACCATCATCGTGCTCGGCCTGATCGGTTACGCCTTCGGCATCGACCCGCGCATCCTGATCGGCGGCGCCGAGATGATCACCCATGGTGGCGCGCCGACCTATCAGACCGACCGCCGGTCGTCCGGCAAGACCGGCGCGCCGAAGGACGAGATGGGCGACATGATCGCCGGCGTGCTCGGCGAGATCGACGACCGCTGGACCGAGATCTTCCAGTCCAGCGGCCAGAGCTATAGCGGGCCGAAGATCGTGCTGTTCCGCAACAGCACCAATGGCGGCCGCTGTGGCATGGCGCAGTCGGCGATGGGGCCGTTCTATTGTCCGCCGGACAAGCAGATCTTCCTCGACACCGGCTTCTTCCGCGAGGTGGAAACCCGGTTCCGCGGCTGCTCCGGCAGTGCCTGCAAGTTCACCGCGGCCTATATCATCGCGCACGAGGCCGGCCACCACATCCAGAACCTGCTCGGCATCCTGCCGCGCGTGACGCGGATGCAGCAGCAGTCCGGCAGCAAGGCGGAAGCCAACGCGCTGCAGGTCAAGGTCGAGCTGCAGGCCGACTGCCTGTCGGGCGTCTGGGTCAATCGCGAGGCCAAGAAGCGTCCGGGCTTCCTGGAGGAGGGCGACATCGACGCCGCGCTGACGACGGCGTCGGCGATCGGCGATGACACCCTGCAGCGCCAGGCGACCGGCCGCGTGGTGCCGGATTCGTTCACGCACGGCTCGGCGGCGCAGCGCAAGCGCTGGTTCATGGTCGGCTATCAGCAGGGCACGGTGCAGGCCTGCAATACGTTCGCCGCCAATTCGCTGTAGGGAGGAGCGATCATGGCGATCGACGAGAGCAAGAGCTTCATCCCCCTCAACATCGCCGTGCTGACGGTGTCGGATACGCGCTCGCTCGCCGACGACAAGTCCGGCAACACCTTGAGCGACCGCCTGACGGCGGCCGGCCACAAGCTCGCGGCGCGCGACATCGTCACCGATGACGTCGAGAAGATCCGCGCCGTGGTGCGGTCCTGGATCGCCGATCCCGGCGTCGACGTCATCATCACCACCGGCGGCACCGGCTTCACCGGCCGCGACGTCACGCCGGAGGCGATCGAACCGCTGTTCGAGAAGCGCATGGACGGCTTCTCGATCGCCTTCCATTTGCTCAGCCACGCCAAGATCGGAACGTCGACGATCCAGAGCCGCGCCACCGCGGGCGTCGCCGGCGCCACCTACATCTTCTGCCTGCCAGGCTCGCCCGGCGCCTGCCGCGACGGCTGGGACGGCATCCTCGCCGCGCAGCTCGACTACCGCACGCGGCCCTGCAATTTCGTCGAGATCATGCCGCGGCTCGACGAGCATCTGCGCCGGCCGAAGGCGCAAGGCGCGACGGCATAACGCGGCGAGACGACGACGTCGGCTCGTTCGGCGTTACTTCGCCGGACCGATCCCGAAGGCGCCGCCGCCTTCGATCGCCGCGCCGATCAGGCCACCGAGCATGTTGGCCGCGAAATTCTCCCCGCGCGGGCCGACCACCATCCGATAGGTCTTGCCGGGGACGGCGTTGAAAGTGATCTTGGAAGACCCCGGCGTGGACCATGTCGACACGGTGATGGTCGTGGCGCCGGGCACGAGCGGGCCGTTGTAGCTCTCGCCACGGCCGAGGCTCGCCACCTTGGTGCCGTTGATCTCGACCGCGGCGGGCGCAGCGAGATACAGGAAATCGGTCGTGCGCGTGATCGTGACCGTCGTGCGCTCCTTGCCGGTTGCTTTCGGCGCGGCATGAGCCGCCGTGCCGGCTCCAAACAGGCTTGCGAGCGCAACCAGCGCCGCAAGCTTCGATCGCATCATCACGTTCATCACCGCTGAGACCCCACTCCGTTTCGCGGGATACTACCGAAGCACGGGAACTCCGCAATCGGCATGCTCGGCGTGGTGTGGAGATGATGTCGACCTACCGGCAGTTGTCGTCCATCGGCAAATCAAAGCTCGAGCCGCCACGTTTCGCCGATCAGCTCGACGCCGAACGAGGCATGCGGCTGTTCGGCGACCTTGCGGAAGCCGGCGCGGGCGTAGATGTCGCGCGCGGCGGTGAGGATGCTTTGCGTCCACAGCTCGATCGTCTTGTAGTTCGTCTCGCGCGCGAAGCGGATGCACTGCTCGGTCAAGGCGCGGCCGACGCCGAAGCCGCGCGCCGTCTTCTCCACCAGCAACAGCCTGAGCTTGGCGACGTCGTCGCTGGCCTTGACCAGGAAGATCGAGCCGACCGGCTCACCGTCCAGCTCCGCGATCCAGCAATGCTCGCGCGCCGGATCGTAGCTCCGGATGAATTGCGCGCCGATCTCGGCGACCAGCGCCTCGAACTCGGCATTCCAGCCATACTCCTGGGCGTAAACCGCGCCATGCCGGGCGACGACCCAGCCGATGTCGCCGGCACGGTGGCTGCGCAGCACGACGGTGGGACGTGTCTGCGCCGGCTCCTGCAGCAGGCGCTCGATCGTGCCCATCGCGCCGACCAGCCGCTCACGTGCCGGCGCGCCGAGCGCCGCCAGCATCGCCGCGATCGCCGTCTGCGAGCTGCGATCCAGCTTGGCAAAGGTCTGGCGCCCTTTGGCGGTGAGGCTGAGCTGCTGCTGCCGGCGGTCCGAGGGCAGGGGCGTGCGGCTGATCAGGCCCTTCTCGTCGAAGCTCTGCACGATGCGGCTGAGATAGCCGGCATCGAGACCGAGCAGCAGGCCGATCTCCTTGGCCGTCGTCGCGTCGCGGTGGGCGAGCTCGTAGAGCACGCGCGCCTCGGCGAGCGAGAACGGGCTGTCCAGCAGATGCTGATCGAGCGCGCCGAGCTTTCTGGTGTAGAAGCGGTTGAAGGCGCGAACGGCAGTGACCGAACCGTCGGGCTGCACATCGGGCATGGCGGCATCTCCTCGATGCTTGCCATTGTCAACAAATTTGTTGACTTTGGCAAGTATGGAGGTGGCCTACACCATGACGATCCGGCTGCGCAGCATGGTGCGCGACGAGCGGCCGAGCCGGCGCAACAGCTGTGCTTCGGCGCGCTTGGCGTCCGCCTTGTAGCCGCCGATCTGGCGGTAATGATCCCTGGCGATCAGAAGACCCTGGTCGCCGAGCGGCCCGACCAGCGCCCGCGCAACCGATCGCAGGCGGTCGCGCAGGCTGGTGTCCGCGTAGGGCGAGCGGGCGTAGCGAAACACGCCTGCGCGCGGCCGGCCCGCCGCCGCCACGCTCTGCACGAACTGCACGGTCTCATCGATCCAGCCGGGATCGAGCATTGCGCCGGCCGGCAGAAACATAAGCCATGGGGCGCGCGCCTGGGCGGCGCCGGCCGCCAGCGCGGCGGCATGGGAGCCCTCGAACGTCATGAAGTGACAGCCGGCGACGTCGGCGACGCGCTCGATCACGCTGGAATCGGCGGAGCGGTCGACCAGCAGCACCTCGGTGACGACACCTGCCGCAGCTCCCGGCACCAGCGCGGACAGGGTGGCCACGGCGGTCTGCTCGACTCCTGCGGTCGGAATGATCACGCTCAGCATGAACCGGACATCGGGATTTTCAGTGCCTCCGCCCGGAGTGTTATCATTTTGTCACGGCCAAATCAGCCCGCTGCGCTGCGGAATTTTGCAGCAGTTGGCGAGGGCCGCAGGGCTCCGGCGAGAAATCGAGTTCGCTGGAGCGCAAATCTCTCCTGGGACGCACTGCTCATCGCCACGGTGTGGTTCTCGATCCTCACCCTGAGGAGCCCGCCAGAAGGCGGGCGTCTCGAAGGGCGAGGCCCGATGGTGGCCTCATGGTTCGAGACGCGCCTTCGGCGCTCCTCACCATGAGGGTTGGGCTCCGCGACCGGCGCGACATGATGACCGTCCAGATCGAAGCCCGCGCTGCACATCGACAAAGAGCTGCCGCGGCGCGTTCAGGCGGTGCGATGCACGGGTGGTGAGAGGCTCATTCGCCGGCCTCTGGCGGCGTCGTCCCGGCCGCGCTGTTCGGCCAGACCCAGTCGCGGATGGCCGGCATGTCCTCGCCGTGCTCGCGGACGTAGCGCGCGTGCGCGATCAGTGCGTCGCGGAAATCCTGCTTCACATGCGCGGCGGAGACGCTGAGCCCTGGCACCCGCTCGATCACCTCGATGGCGAGGTGGAAACGGTCGAGCTCGTTGAGCACCACCATGTCGAACGGCGTGGTCGTGGTGCCTTCCTCGATGAAGCCGCGCACATGCATGCCGGCATGGTTGGTGCGGCTGTAGGTGAGGCGGTGAATGAGATGCGGATAGCCGTGATAGGCGAAGATCACAGGCTTGTTCGTCGTGAACAGGCTGTCGAAGTCGCGGTCGCTGAGGCCGTGCGGATGCTCGGTCTCAGGCTGCAAGGTCATGAGGTCGACGACGTTGACGACGCGGATCTTGAGATGCGGCAGCCTGTTGCGCAGCAGGTCGACGGCGGCGAGCGTCTCCAGGGTCGGGACGTCTCCCGCGCAGGCCATCACGACGTCGGGTTCGGCGTCGGCGGGGCCGGTGCCCGCCCACGACCAGATGCCGATGCCGGCGTCGCAATGAACAGCGGCGTCCTGCATCGACAGCCATTGCGGCGCGGGCTGCTTGCCGGCGACGATGACGTTGATGCGGTTGTAGGTGCGCAGGCAGTGATCCGCGATCCACAGCAGCGTGTTGGCATCCGGGGGCAGGTAGATGCGGACGATGTCCGCCTTCTTGTTGGCGACGAGATCGACGAAGCCCGGATCCTGATGGCTGAAACCGTTGTGATCCTGACGCCAGACATGCGAGGTCAAGAGATAGTTCAGCGACGCGATCGGCCGCCGCCACGGCAGATGGCGCGACACCTTCAGCCATTTGGCGTGCTGGTTGAACATCGAATCCACGATGTGGATGAAGGCCTCGTAGCAGGAGAACAGGCCGTGGCGCCCGGTCAGCAGATAGCCTTCGAGCCAGCCCTGGCAGAGGTGCTCGCTGAGCACTTCCATGACGCGGCCGTCATGCGCGAGATGCACGTCATAGGGCTCGATGCCCTCCATCCATACCCGCTCGGTGACGTCGAACACCGCGTCGAGCCGGTTCGAGGCGGTCTCGTCCGGGCCCATGATGCGGAAGTTTCGGTTGGCCGCGTTCAGCGTGATGACCTCGCGCAGAAACTTCCCGAGTTCGCGCGTCGCTTCCGCGATGGTCTCGCCGGGTGAGGTCACCTCGACCGCGAAGGCCCGGTAGTCCGGCAGCTTGAGCTCACGCTTGAGCAGCCCGCCATTGGCGTGCGGATTGGCGCCCATGCGCTGTGGGCCCTTCGGCGCCAAGGCCTGCAGCTCCGGCACGAGACGGCCTTGCGCATCGAACAGCATCTCCGGCTGATAGCTCTTCATCCAGGCCTCGAGCAGCGCGAGATGCTCCGGCTTGCCGCGCGGATTCGAGATCGGCACCTGATGCGCGCGCCAAAAACCCTCGACCTTGAGGCCGTCGACCTCTTTCGGCCCGGTCCAGCCCTTCGGGCTGCGCAGGATGATCATCGGCCAGCGCGGGCGCTGGATCACGGCATCGGGCTGACGCGCGTTCTGCTGGATCGAGCGGATGCTTGCGAACGCCACGTCAAACGCATCCGCCATCTGCCGGTGCATCGCCTTGGGCTCGTCGCCTGCGACGAACAGCGGCGCATAGCCGTATCCTTCGAACAGGCACTTGATCTCGGCATCACTCATGCGGCCGAGCACGGTCGGATTGGCGATCTTGTAGCCGTTGAGATGCAGGATCGGCAGCACGGCGCCGTCATGCGCAGGGTTCAGGAACTTGTTCGAATGCCAGGACGTGGCGAGCGGGCCGGTCTCGGCCTCGCCATCGCCGACGACGCAGGCGACGATCAGGTCGGGATTGTCGAACGCTGCGCCGTAGGCGTGCACCAGCGCGTAGCCGAGCTCGCCGCCTTCGTGGATCGACCCCGGCGTCTCCGGTGCCGCATGGCTCGGAATGCCGCCAGGGAAGGAGAACTGCCGGAACAGTTTGCGCAGGCCGTCGGCATCGCGGGTTATGTCCGGATAGATCTCGCTGTAGGTGCCCTCGAGATAGGTGTTGGCGACCATGCCCGGGCCGCCATGGCCGGGACCGCAGACATAGATGACGTTGAGATCCTGCGCGGCGATGGCGCGGTTGAGATGGGCGTAGATGAAGTTCAGACCCGGCGTGGTGCCCCAGTGGCCGAGCAGGCGCGGCTTGATGTGCTCCGGCTTCAGCGGCTCGCGCAGCAGCGGGTTGTCGAGCAGATAGATCTGCCCGACTGAGAGATAGTTCGCCGCACGCCAATAGCGATCGAGCAGGTCGAGATCGTCGGCGGGAAGGGGCGGTTGGGGAGAACGAGAACTGATCTGCATGGGACCTCGCTTGCCGTCCATTTCGCGCCTGCGGGAGAGTACAGGAGAGTAACGCCACACCATCCCGTTCCAACGCGGCCGCAGCATAGAACGGGAATGTGATGGCTGGGCTGGCGCAGGCTCAGAACCAATTGGTTGGGGCTTGTTCAATTTTGATCTTGTTATGTTCTCTTTTTGTGCTATGTCTTGGCCATGAGCCGAGCATCTTCACATGCCCTCAAGCGCCCGCCGGTCACGGTGCCCTCCGAGCCGGTGGGCGCGCCTTCCTCCAGTCCTGAAAAGGACTTTCCCGAACTCGCGGTCGCCATCGAACGGGGCCGGCGCCGCGGCCGGGGTGCCCAATCCAATGCGAGCGGCCGCTACGAGGCGGAGGCCCGCGTTGTCTTCGACGATGGCTGGCAGAGCCTCGAGGAACTGCCGCCGTTCAAGACGACGGTCGCGACCGATACCTCGCGCAAGGTCATCACCCGCAACGAGTCGCCTGACATCGGCTTCGATCGCTCGATCAATCCGTATCGCGGCTGTGAGCACGGCTGCGTCTATTGTTTCGCGCGGCCGACCCACGCCTTTCTCGGCCTGTCGCCGGGGCTCGATTTCGAATCCAAGCTGTTCGTGAAGCCGGATGCGCCGGCGCTGCTGGAGAAGGAGCTCGCGGCCAGCGGCTACGAGCCGCGGATGATCGCGATCGGCACCAACACCGATCCCTACCAGCCGATCGAGCGCGAGCGGAAGATTATGCGCGGCATCCTCGAGGTGCTGGAAAAGGTTGGCCATCCCGTCGGAATCGTCACCAAGTCGGCGCTGGTGATGCGTGATGCCGACATTCTGGCGCGGATGGCCAAGAAGAACCTGGCGAAGGTCGCGATCTCCGTGACCACGCTGGATCCGAAGCTGGCGCGTACCATGGAGCCGCGGGCGTCGACGCCGTCAAAGCGGTTGGAAGCGCTGCAGGCGCTGTCGAAGGCGGGGATTCCGACCACCGTCATGGTGGCGCCGGTGATCCCGGCGCTCAATGACAGCGAGATCGAGCGTATCCTCGATGCAGCCGCGCACGCCGGCGTCAAGGAGGCGGCGTATGTGCTGCTGCGGCTGCCGCTGGAGGTGCGTGACCTGTTCCGCGAATGGCTGCTGGAGCACTATCCGGACCGCTATCGCCACGTCTTCACCCTGATCCGCGACATGCGCGGCGGCCGTGACTACGACTCGCAATGGGGCACGCGGATGAAGGGCACGGGGCCGATGGCCTGGATGATCGGCCGCCGCTTCGAGATCGCCTGCGAGAAGCTCGGGCTGAACAAGCGCAGGACCAAGCTGACGACCGATCACTTCGTGCGGCCGAAGGGCGGTGGGCAACAGTTGAGTTTGTTCTAGGCGTGCGGAGAGCGTCATGAATGCAGAGGTCGTGGTCCCGCGTTTCACCGTCATCACGCTCGGCGTGTCCGAGATGCCGCGAAGCATTGCGTTCTATGCCTCGCTCGGTTTCGCCCGGAAGTTTGCGGATACCGGCGAGGCCGTGGCGTTTTTCGACACCGGAGCAACCGTCCTGGCGCTGTATCCATGGCAAGCCCTGGCCCGAGAGGCTGGTTTGCCGGAGCAGCCGAGGCCCCCGGCGTTCCGCGGGGTGACGCTGGCCTGGAACTGCCGGTCGGAGGCTGAGGTTGATGCTGTCCTGGCTGCGGCAGTGGAGAAGGGGGCCGTGCTGCTGAAGCCGGCGCATACGACCCACTATGGCGGCTATTGCGGCTATTTCGCCGATCCGGATGGCCATGTCTGGGAAGCCGTCGTGGCGCCCGGCATCGAAGTTGGTGATGATGGCCGGGTGCGTCTGCCGGCGTAGACGGGGGCGATGACTGCGCTGCGAATAGCGGGGAATTGAGAACGGTTGCAGGTTGCGCTGCTGTGCCCCGGTCCGCACGATGCCGGCCATGATTCGGGATCGAGCGAACAAACCGGGCAGAGCGAAAGCTACAGCTGGAGCGGCGATGAAGAGAGCCGCTGTGACGGGGGCGGCCGAGCCGGCCGCCGCGAAAGCTGCGCGCAAAACGGCAGTCAAAGCCGGCAAGGGCATCATCGCGGTGGCGCCGCCAAGCTTCCGCCGTGAGCGCGCGCTGCTCAAACAGGGCATCTGGCCGGTCGCTGGCTGCGACGAGGCCGGTCGTGGGCCGCTGGCTGGACCGGTCGTGGCCGCCGCCGTGATTCTCGATCCCAATCGCATCCCGAAGGGCCTGGACGATTCCAAGCGGCTGACCGCCGAGCAGCGCGAGGTGCTGTTCGACAAGATCTGCAAGACGTCTTCCTTCGCGGTGGCAATGGCGTCGCCGGCGCGAATCGATCGCGACAACATCCTGCGGGCCTCGCTGTGGGCGCTGTCGCGCGCGGTGAGGGCGCTGCCGGAAGCGCCAAAGCATGTGTTCGTCGACGGCCGCGATCGGATCGACGTCGACTGCAACTGCGAGGCCGTGATCGGCGGCGACGGCCTGGTGATGTCGATCGCCGCGGCCTCGATCGTCGCCAAGGTCACGCGCGACCGGCTGATGTGCGCGCTGGCGCAGGATTGCCCTGGTTATGGCTTCGAGCAGCACAAGGGCTATGCTGTGCCGGAGCATCTCGCCGCGCTCGACCGCCTCGGTCCATCGGTGCACCATCGCAGCCTGTTCGCCCCGGTCGTGGCCGCGCGGCGCAAGCATCAGCCTTGGACCGATATGCCCGAACCGGATCTGTTCGCGGAGATCACCGTGGTGACATCCACGGAAATCTCGCTGTGAGCCTGATGCCGGTTGCCTCGATGGCGCCGCGGTCTTAAAGCTTGAGATAGCCAACCAGCACGAATTGTCACTCCCCGCGGCGGGGGCGGTCTTGTGCGCCTCGATCACGCGGTATCGATTGCGGGCGTCGGACAAAGCTGCGGATGAGGGACGGTTCTGCCGGCCTCCTGACGTTTCAAGCGATCCAGCCGTTCATGCGTTTCACGTCACTGGTTGTCGAACTGATCCGCGCAAGGCCGCGGCTGGTCGTCGTCATCGTGGTGCTGTGCCAGGCCGTGCTCTGGCTCGGCGTCGCCGTGCTGTTCTATCGCAGCCCGCCCGGCCAGCTCGCCACGGGAATCGCATTCGGACGGGAGTACCAGGTCGGCACCGATCTGGGACCGCCGCTGACGTTCTGGCTTTCGGACATCGCCTATCGCGTCGCCGGCAACCATGTGTTCGGCGTCTACGTCGTCGCGCTGCTGTGCTCGGCTCTGGCGCTCTGGGTGATCTATCTCCTGGCGCGCACCATCGTCGGCGGCCAGCAGGCGGTGCTTGCCGTGCTGCTGACCATGACGATCACCGCGTTCGGCGCGCCAACCCTGGAATTCGGCCCCGAGGTGCTGGCGCGGCCACTCTGGGCGCTGCTGCTGCTGCATAGCTGGCAGATCCTGGGGCAGGGGCGGCGCAATGCTTGGTTCGCCTGGTCGATCGAGGCCGGCCTTCTGCTGCTGACCACGCCGGCGGCCGCCGGTCTGCTGCTCCTGATCGTCGGATTCACAGTTTCGACTGTGCAGGGCCGTCGCGTGCTGCGCTCGTTCGATCCGCTGTTCGCGCTGCTCGTCGTGCTGGCGCTGGCGCTGCCCTATCTGATCTTCGTGATGCGGTCCGACAGCGTCGGGCTGCCGGCGCTGCCGCTCCTGGCCGAGCTGTCGGCACGCGCCTGGCAATGGCTCGCTCTGGCGGGTGGCCTGTTGCTGGCGGTCGCGGCCGTGCTGCTGCTCGTCATCCTCGACGCGAGCTGGGCCGGGCGCAGCGACACCGACGCGCCGATCATCTATCGCCGGCCCGTCGCGCCGCTCGCCCGCGACTTCGTCTATTGCTTCGCGATCGCACCAGCGCTGGCTGGAAGCCTGATCGCGGCGCTGTTCGGCCTGCCCACGGTGTTCGGCGGCGGCGCCGTCACCTTGAGCATGGTCGGCCTCGCCATGGTGGTCGCCTCCGGGGATCTGATCTATCTGCGGCGCCAGCGTTTGCTGCGGATGGTCTGGGCTGCCGCGGTGGCCGCTCCGGCCGTTCTGGTGGCTGGCAGCGCGGTGGTACTACCCCTGATCGGTGATGGTGAGCTCACCACGTCGATGCCGGCCCGCGATATCTCCCGCTTCTTCGTCGAGAGCTTTGAGCGCCGCACCAGCCAGCGGCTTCAGGCGGTGGCCGGCGACCCACAGCTCGCCAGCCTGGTCTCGCTCGGCCGCCGCCGCGCGCACCTGTTCCTCGACGCCACGCCGCAGCGGACGCCGTGGCTCACGGCCGCGAAATTCGCCGAGACCGGCGGCGTCGTGGTGTGGCGCGCCTCCGATACGGTCGGCACGCCGCCGCCGGACCTCGCCCAGCGCTTTCCGGGCCTGGTGCCCGAGGTGCCGCGCAGCTTCGACTGGCTGATCAACGGCCGCCAGCCGGTGCTGCGCATCGGCTGGGCGATCGTCCGGCCGAAGGGGCAGTAGTCTCGCCACGAACTTCGTCATTGCGAGGACTATTCGCGAAGCAATCCCCAGTCCCGCCGTGGCCCCTGGATCGCGTCGCTGCGCTCGCGATGACGGAGTTTGTGGAGGGCGAGGTGCCCGCCCCAACCGTCATTGCGAGCGCAGCGAAGCAATCCAGAGTCCCGCCCGCGACTCTGGATTGCTTCGTCGCTCCGCTCCTCGCAATGGCGCCGAGAGAGTTTGGCTCAAACCGCCAGCACCGTCGCGATGGCGCGCAGGTCCTGCCAGGACAGGCGCTTGTAGGACGGCGAGCGCAGCAGATAGGCCGGGTGGAAGGTGGCGATGGCACGGATGGTGCGCTTGCCGGTGTCGTAGTCGCGCCATTTGCCCCGCGTGCGCATGATGCCCTCGGTGGTGCCGAGCAGGGCCTGCGTCGATGGGTTGCCGAGCGTCACCAGCACGTCGGGATCGACCAGTTCGATCTGGCGGCGGATGAACGGCAGGCAGATCTGCGTCTCCTGCGGCGTCGGCGTGCGGTTGCCCGGCGGCCGCCACGGGATCACGTTGGCGATGTAGACCTTGCTGCGGTCGAGCCCGATGGCGCCGATCATGCGGTCGAGCAGCTTGCCGGAGCGGCCGACGAACGGCAGTCCCTCGATGTCCTCGTCACGGCCCGGCGCCTCGCCGACGAGCATAATGCGGGCTTCGGGATTGCCGTCGGCGAACACCAGCCGCGATGCCGTCTGCTTCAGCGCGCAGCCGTCGAACGCCTCCAGCAACGCGCGCAGCGCCTCCAGCGATGGCGCCGTCCGGGCGGCCTCGCGCGCCGAGGCGATGGCGGCCTCCGGCGGAGGCGGCGCATCGCCGCGCGGCGCGATGATCGCAGGCGCCGCCGGCCGGCTCGGCTGTGGTGGCGCGGCCTGCCGCGCGGCGGGCGCAGCAGGCGCAGGTTCGGGCTCGACCAGCCGGTTGATCGGCTCGTCGCCGAGCGCGCAGTCGACCCCGGCCTCCAGATAGAAGGCGAGCAATTGCCGGACGTTGGGGAGGGGGTCAGGATTCATCATGATCGATCGATTAAGGCAGTCTACGCCGCCCCGATGCATGGCGGAATGCATTTCCGTGGTTGTCCTGCCCGGAAAAATCGGAAACAAGAGCTGGGAATAGCCCAAAAATGGGACGGAACGCCCTAGTGTTCCGGCGGCCGCCTTCGCTCCCCTCCAGGACCAGCCTCCAGCGAAACGCGAACGCCTCGAGGAACCCTAGATAAGTCATTGTTGCCATTGCAGCTTGCGGGTTTGGCCTTTGCTTGCGCCGGGGGGCTGCAAGGGCCACATCCACTGCATCGGCCGGCCTGAGATCGAGAGAGATGAGCACCGAAGAATTACCTCCGCGCGAATCCATGGAGTTCGACGTCGTCATCGTCGGCGCCGGCCCCGCGGGCCTGACCGCCGCGATCCGGCTGAAGCAGCTCAATGCCGACCTCAACATCGTCGTCGTCGAGAAAGGCTCCGAGGTCGGCGCGCACATCCTGTCCGGTGCGGTGATCGATCCCGTTGCGCTCGACAAGCTGCTGCCGGACTGGCGCTCGGACGACGACTGCCCGCTGAAGACCCAGGTCAAGGACGACAAGTTCTTCTGGATGACCGAGAGCGGCGCGATCAAGCTGCCGGGCTTCGCGATGCCGCCCTTCATGGACAACCATCATTGCTTCGTCGGCTCGCTCGGCAACGTCTGCCGCTGGCTGTCGCGCAAGGCGGAGGCGCTCGGCGTCGAGATCTATCCGGGCTTCGCGGCGACCGAGGTGCTCTATGATGAGCAGGGCGCGGTGCGCGGCATCGCTACCGGCGACATGGGCATCGGCAAGGACGGTAAGCCGAAGGCCTCGTTCACCCGCGGCATGGAGCTGCTCGGCAAGTACACGCTGTTCGCCGAGGGCGCGCGCGGCAGCCTGTCCAAGCAGCTGATTTCGAAGTTCGCGCTGGATGCCAAGAGCGAGCCGGCGAAATTCGGCATCGGCCTCAAGGAAGTCTGGCAGATCGATCCCGCCAAGCACCAGAAGGGCCTGATCCAGCACTCGTTCGGCTGGCCGCTCGACATGAAGACCGGCGGCGGATCGTTCCTGTATCACTACGACGACAACCTCGTCGCGGTCGGCTTCGTCGTCCATCTGAACTACGACGATCCGTATCTGTCGCCGTTCGAGGAATTCCAGCGCTTCAAGACGCACCCGTCGATCCGCGGCGTGCTCGAAGGCGGCAAGCGCCTGGCCTACGGCGCGCGCGCCATCACCGAAGGCGGCTATCAGTCGGTGCCGCGGCTGTCGTTCGCCGGCGGCGCGCTGATCGGCTGCGCCGCGGGCTTCGTCAACGTGCCGCGCATCAAGGGCGTGCACAATGCGATGGGCAGCGCGATGCTCGTGGCCGAGCATCTCAATGCGGCGCTCGCCGCCGGCCGCGCCAATGACGAACTGGTAGAGTACGAGAACGCCTGGCGGTCGTCGCCGGTGGGCGAGGACCTGTTCAAGGTGCGCAACGTCAAGCCGCTGTGGTCGAAGTTCGGCACCGTGCTTGGCGTCATGCTTGGCGGCTTCGACATGTGGTGCAACACGCTCGGCTTCTCGCTTTTCGGCACCCAGTCCCACGCCAAGCCGGATCGCGCGACGCTCGATGCCGCCAAGGCGCACCAGCCAAGGCCGGCGATGAAGCCGGACGGCAAGCTGACCTTCGACCGGCTGTCGTCGGTATTCCTCTCCAACACCAATCACGAGGAAGACCAGCCGGTGCATCTGAAGGTCGCCGACATGGCCCTGCAGAAGAGCTCCGAGCACGATGTCTACGCCGGACCGTCGAACCGCTATTGCCCGGCGGGCGTCTACGAGTGGGTCGAGGACGGCTCGAGCCCGCGCTTCGTGATCAACGCGCAGAACTGCGTCCACTGCAAGACCTGCGACGTCAAGGACCCCAACGGCAACATCACCTGGGTTCCTCCGGAAGGCGGCGGCGGTCCCAACTACGAGGCCATGTAACTTCGCACCTCACGCACGTTTGCGTGAGTCGGCCGCGCCTCCGGGGGCGGCCGGCCACGATACGGCCATACTGGCGCGGTTTGACGCAGGTGACCTTGCCAAAGGGGCTTCCGGCTGACCCGAATATCCTGCAAATCCTTGCGGTTGGCCGCCAAACGCGGCATTGTCGGCGCCTTGAAGAGCCGACCGGGTTCGTATCCGCGTACGACCGTCCTTTCCAACAATCAGAGCGCACCGTGATGTTTTCAATTCGCTGCAATCGCTGGACTGCCCTTGCCGTTGCTGCCGTGCTGCTCCCGGGTGTCGCCCTGGCTCAGACGCCGGATCATCCGGCCGACACGGCGAAGTTTCCGACCAATGTCGATTTGAAATCGCTGACCACGTCCGGCAGCTATCTGGCGGCCCGCCATGCCAGCGTCGAGCGCGACGCCGCCTCGGCCGCCGCGTTCTATCGCTCGGCGCTGCGCAGTGATCCCAAAAACAACGAGCTGCTCGACCGCGCCTTCATCTCCTCGGTCGCCGACGGCGACATCGACGAGGCGGTGAAGCTCGCCGAACGGATCCTGACCGTCGACAAGTCCAACCGCATCGCCCGTCTGGTGATGGGTGTGCAGGACATCAAGCAGAAGAAGTACGCGGCCGCTCAGAACAACATCAACCAGTCGGTGCGCGGCCCGATCACCGATCTCGTCGCCACCCTGCTGTCGGCCTGGGCCACCGCGGGCGCGGGCGACGCCAAGGGCGCGGTCGCCAACATCGACAAGCTGACCGGCCCGGAATGGTATCCGCTGTTCAAGGACCTGCATGCCGGCATGATCCTCGAGCTCGCCGGCAAGGAGAAGGACGCCGGCACGCGGTTCGAGCGCGCCTACAAGCTCGACGATTCGATGCTGCGCATCACCGAGGCCTATGCGCACTGGCTGTCGCGCAACAAGGATGCGGCCTCGGCGACCGCGATCTATGAGGCGTTCGACAAGAAGCTCGCGCGCCATCCGCTGGTGCAAGAGGGCCTGCGCGACACCAAGGCCGGCAAGAAGATGCCGCCGCTGGTCGATTCGCCGCAGGCCGGCGCCGCCGAGGCGCTGTACGGCATCGGCGCGACCCTGAGCCGCCGCGGCGGCGAGGACCTCGCGCTGGTCTATCTGCAGCTCGCGCTGCATCTGCAGCCGAATCATCCGCTGGCGCTGCTGTCGCTCGCCGATCTCTACGAGACGGTGAAGAAGCCGCAGATGGCGATCAAGGTCTATGAGCGGGTGCCGGCGAGCTCGCCGCTGAAGCGCAACGCGCAGATCCAGCTCGCGACCGATCTCGACTCGGCCGACCGCAGCGACGAGGCGATCAAGATCCTCAAGGACGTCATCGCCCAGGATCCGAAGGATCTCGAGGCCATCATGGCGCTCGGCAACGTCGAGCGCGGCCGCAAGAAGTTCGCCGATTGCGCCAAGACCTATTCGCTCGGCGTCGATTCGCTGCCCGCCAACAACGACAAGGGCAACAGCGTCTATTACTACTATCGCGGCATCTGCCTGGAGCGTTCCAAGCAGTGGCCGAAGGCCGAGGCCGACATGCGCAAGGCGCTCGAGCTGCAGCCCGACCAGCCGCACGTGCTGAACTATCTCGGCTATTCCTGGATCGACCAGGGCACCAATCTCGACGAAGGCATGAAGATGATCAAGCGCGCCGTCGAGCAGCGCCCCGACGACGGCTACATCGTCGACTCGCTCGGCTGGGCCTATTTCCGCATCGGCAATTACGAGGAGGCGGTGAAGAACCTCGAGCGCGCGATCGATCTGAAGCCCGAGGATCCGACCATCAACGACCATCTTGGCGACGCCTATTGGAAGATCGGCCGCAAGCTGGAAGCCAAGTTCCAGTGGGCCCACGCCCGGGACCTCAAGCCCGAGCCCGAAGAGCTGCCGAAGATCGAGGCCAAGATCCAGAACGGTCTGACCGACGAGCCGGGGCCGGCGGCGGCCAGTGCCGACACCAAGGACGCACCCGCCGCCAAGAAGGACGACGGCAAGGGCGGCTAGTTCGTCCGGATCACTTCGTCCGGATCACGATGTAAGAGCCGTCACGGGCTCCTCGGTTTGCCGGGGAGCCCGGATGATTTTGAGAGGGCGTGGCGCCGAACCTGCCGCGCCTGACATGACGATGTTGGGGGCATTGCGCCGATGATGGCGTCCACGGTCACCGGCGCGCTGCAGGAGCAGGGCCGCGCCAAGGTCAATCTCACTTTGCGGGTCGTCGGCCGCCGCGTCGACGGCTATCATGATCTCGAAAGCGTGGTCGCGTTCGCCGACTGCGCCGATCAACTCAAGCTGGTACCGGGCGAGGGGCTGACGCTGACCACGACCGGTCCGCTGGCGGAAGCCTGCGGCGAGACCTCGGACAATCTGGTGCTGAAGGCGGCGCGGCTGCTGGCGGACGCTGTCCCTGGCCTCAAGCTCGGCGCCTTCACCTTGGAGAAGGTGCTGCCGGTCGCAGCCGGCATCGGCGGCGGTTCGGCCGATGCCGCTGCGGCGCTGCGGCTGCTGGCCCGGCTGAACGGTTTGGCGCTCGACGATCCCAAGCTTGCGGCCGTGGCCCTGAAGACCGGCGCCGACGTGCCGGTCTGCGTGCCCTCGCGCGCCTGCACCATGGCCGGCGTCGGCGAAAATCTGCAGCCGCTCGCGCTTCCCGTCCTGCCCTGCGTGATGATCAATCCGCGCGTGCCGGTGGCGACCAAGGACGTGTTCCAGGCGCTCGGTCTCAAGCCGGGCGACCTGCTGGTCGGCGTCGGCGACGTGCTGACGTCGCCGTCCTGGCCCGGCGCCGGCGCCTCCGTCCGCGATTGGGTCGCCGCACTTGGCCGAGTGAACAACGACCTCGAGCCGCCGGCGCTGAAGGTGCAGCCGATCATCGGCACCGTGCTCGACGCGCTGCGTGCGAGCGGCGGCGTACTGCTGGCGCGCATGTCCGGCTCGGGCGCAACGTGTTTTGCGATCTACGGCAGCGAGGCGGATGCGAAAGCGGCCGGCGCCGTGATCGCTACCGCGCATCCGGAATGGTGGGTGCATGCGGGGACGTTGAGTTAGTAGCAATTAGTAAATGCGAGCAGTTGCCCGATACAGTGCCCTCTCCCCCAAGGCGAAGCGAAGCTTCGCCAGGGTGGGAGAGGGCATCGCCGGCTTATCCGCGTACTCGCTTGGGTGAGGGGTATCTCTCCGCAGACACCGCGCTTGCGGAGGCATACCCCTCACCCAAGCGAGCTTGCTGATCTGTCCTGCATGCCCTCTCCCACCCTGGCGAAGCTTCGCTTCGCCTTGGGGGCGAGGGCGCATTAATGCGCACCGCTTGCGCGGGACATGAGTCTCCCGGCGGAGTGCACAGACCAACCAACTAATGCGACCGTGCCAAGCAGAACGCGACGACCTGCTCCAATGCGGCCTTCATCGGCGAGGCCGGGAACAGCGCCAGCGCATCGACGGCCATCGCGCCGTAATGATGGGCGCGGCTGATGGTGTCTTCCAATGCGCGGTGCTTGTTCATCAGGCCGATCGCGTGGTCGAGATCGCTGTCGCTGATCTCGCCGCGCTCCAGCGACTTGATCCAGAATGCGCGCTCGCTGTCGCTGCCGCGGCGGAAGGCGAGAACGACCGGCAGGGTGATCTTGCCCTCGCGAAAATCGTCACCGACGTTCTTGCCGAGCTTGGCGGCCTTGCCGCCATAGTCGAGCACGTCGTCGACCAGCTGGAAGGCGATGCCGAGATTCATGCCGAACGAGCGCGAGGCGGTCTGCTCGGCCTTCGGGCGCTCGGCGAGCACCGGGCCGACCTCGCAGGCCGCGGCGAACAGCTCGGCGGTCTTGCCGCGGATCACGGCGAGATATTCGTCCTCGGTGGTCGCGGTGTTCTTGGCCGCGGCGAGCTGCATCACCTCGCCTTCGGCGATGGTGGCGGCAGCGGCCGAGAGAATGTCGAGCGCGCGCAGCGAGCCGACCTCGACCATCATGCGGAACGCCTGTCCGAGCAGGAAGTCGCCGACCAGCACGCTGGCCTCGTTACCCCACAGCATGCGCGCCGACAATTTGCCGCGGCGCATTTCGCTCTCGTCGACCACGTCGTCGTGCAGCAAGGTCGCGGTGTGCATGAACTCGACCGCGGCGGCGAGCTTGACGTGGCCGTCGCCGGCATAGTCGGTGAGATGCGCCATCGCCAGCGTCAGCATCGGCCGCAGCCGCTTGCCGCCGGAGGAGATCAGATGATTGGCGACCTCCGGAATCATCGTCACGTCCGAGCCGGTCCGCGACAGGATCGTGGCGTTGACCCGTTCCATGTCGGCGGTAACCAGGCCGACCAGCCCATCGATCGACGCACCCGATGGGCTTTCGAAAGGTACGATAACCGCCACGCTGGTCTCCAATTTTGCTATCCTGGGATCGACAATAGAAACTGCGGCCGCGGGCGGCAAGGGCGGACACGGAACCTTGACCCAGGGGCCTTTTCCAATCAGGGGCCTTTTCCAGAGCCTTGCTCGAACGCGCGCGCACGGAGACATAACGATTGAAGGAATTGGTTCGGACCAACGATATCGTGCTGGTTTCGGCAGTGGGAGCGCTGCTCGACGGCGCTGACATCCACCACCTCGTGCTCGACCAGAACATGAGCATCATCGAGGGCTCGCTCGGCATCCTGCCGCGCCGGATCCTGGTGCATGAGGACGACAATCTGCAGGCGCGCCGGCTGCTCACCGATGCCGGTCTGGCGCACGAACTGCGTCCCGATGAGTGACGCTGCGATCTCCGAAGACGCCGTGCTCGGCGGCCAGTTGCGGCTGCGACAACCGACCTCGGGGCATCGTGCCGGCCATGACGCGATCCTGCTGGCGGCGGCAACGGCCGCACGGCCGGGCGATCGCGTCGTCGATCTCGGGGCCGGCGTCGGAACGGCCGGGCTGGCGCTGGCCCGGCGCGTCAGTGGTCTCGGCCTGACCCTGGTCGAGCGCGCGCCCGATCTGGCGCAGCTCGCGCGCGACAATGCGGACGCCAATGGATTGCCCGCCGCCGTCGTGGTGCTCGACGTCGCCGCGGATGCGGCCGCGTTCGCAGCAGTGGGGCTCGGCCCCGACAGCGTCGACGCGGTGCTGATGAATCCGCCGTTCCACGACGCCGCACGCCATCGCGCCTCGCCGGACGCCGCGCGGGCCAGCGCGCATCTGGCGACGGCGACCACGCTGGAGACCTGGACGCATGCCGCGCGGCGGATGCTGAAATCCGGTGGTGTGCTGACGCTGATCTGGCGGGCGGATGGGTTAGGGGAGGTGCTGACGGCGCTGGGGCGCGGCTTCGGCAGTCTGGCGCTGCAGCCGGTTCACGGCCAGTCGGGCAAGCCGGCGATCCGTATCCTGGTCCGGGCCGTTAAGGGAGGGCGGGCGCCGACCCAGATTCTCGCAGGCGTGGTGCTCAACGACGCGGCAGGTGTGCCCAATGAAGACGTTGCGCGTGTGCTGGCAGGGCAGGGGGCGCTTGCTTTGGGCACCCCCTGAACGGTCAATCGAGGTCGGGCGTTACTGTGTCTGCGTCTCGGAGCGGCGGTCAGTTACCGGCATGAAACGGATCGCCGTCAAGAGAGTACCGATCAGCAGCATCAACAGGTAGACCTTCATGCATTCCTCCGCGGCACTCTGCAACTTCGCTCGCCGTGCAATTGCCCAAGCCATTGCAAGGCTCGTTCCAGCCCTTTGAATGGCAGTGGCGGGATAAAAAATGGTAAATCCGAGGTAACTGAATGGTGGACACTTTGACACAACCCAGCGATGTGGCCGGGCCCTTCGATCGCCTGAAGGCGCTGCTTCCGGCGCGGCTGCGCGGCGCGCCGGTGGTGCCTGTCGTCCGCCTCTCCGGCGTGATCGGAGCGGTGACGCCGCTGCGTCCCGGCTTGACGCTCGCCGGCGTCGCCAAGATGCTCGAGCGGGCGTTCTCGATGCGCAACGCCAAGGCGGTGGCGCTGGTGATCAATTCGCCCGGCGGCTCGCCGGTGCAGTCGCGCCAGATCTATCTGCGCATCCGCCAACTCGCGGCGGAGAAGAAGCTGCCGGTGCTGGTGTTCGTCGAGGACGTCGCGGCGTCCGGCGGCTATATGATCGCCTGCGCGGGGGACGAGATCTTCTGCGATCCATCCTCGATCGTTGGCTCGATCGGCGTCGTCGGCGGCTCGTTCGGACTGCAGGACCTGATCAAGAAGATCGGTGTCGAGCGAAGGCTCTACACGGCGGGTTCACACAAGGCGATGCTCGATCCCTTCCTGCCCGAAAACCCCGACGACGTGGCGCGGCTGAAGAAGATCCAGCGCGAAATCCACGCGCTGTTCATCTCGCTGGTGAAGGAGAGCCGCAGCGGCCGGCTGAAGGGCGCGGACGACGTGCTGTTCACCGGCGAGTACTGGGCCGGCGACACCGCCGTGGCGCTCGGCCTTGCCGACGCCATCGGCGACCTGCGCGCGGTGCTGCGTGCCCGGTTCGGCGACAAGGTCGCGACGCCCGTGGTGGCGCCCGCCGCCGGCCTGCTGTCGGGCCTGCTCGGACGCAAGGCCGGGGCCGGGAGCCTCGCTACGGGAGGGCTGGGGTTCGGCTGGTCGGGGCTGGCCGAGGAGTTGATCTCGGCGGCCGAAACCCGGGCGATCTGGGCCCGATTCGGCTTCTAGGGCCGCTTCCCGCGCCAATTTGCCCCCCGTAATCCGGATTGCGGGGGGAACCGGGATGGGCGAGAATACGAATCGGGGTGGCTCCTCATGAACAAGGATCGACCAATGCCGCCGTTCGTCGCTTTCGCGGGTATGCTGGGCGGGCTTGCCGCGGTTCGCTGGGTCTACAAGACCGCGCAGAGGATCAACCAGGAGCTCGAGGAGGCGCGGCTGTCGCGCGTCGCCGAGGCTGCCCAGACTGCCGAGATCAAGACCCTGCGCCGTGATCCCGTCACGGGCGCCTACCGGCCGGGCTGACCGCGTCCCGCCGTCCAACGGCGGTCATCGCCGCCGTTGGACTTGGTCCCTATTGCCTTGATTCCTGGTGCCCTCGCCGATACGGTCCGCGCGCTTTTCAGACCCGCGTGAAAGACCGAACCCGACGATGGACTCGCTGCCTCAGCACATGCGCCCCGAACGCTCGTTCCAGGGCTTCATCCTGGCCCTGCAACGGTTCTGGGCCGAGCAGGGCTGCGTGATCCTGCAGCCCTACGACATGGAGATGGGCGCCGGCACCTTCCATCCGGCGACGACCCTGCGCGCGCTCGGGCCGAAGCCGTGGAACGCGGCCTATGTGCAGCCGTCGCGGCGGCCGAAGGACGGCCGCTACGGCGAGAATCCGAACCGGATGCAGCACTACTACCAGTTTCAGGTGATCATGAAGCCGTCGCCGCCGAACCTTCAGGAGCTGTACCTGAAGTCGCTGGCCGCGATCGGCATCGACGCCGCCGTGCACGACATCCGCTTCGTCGAGGACGATTGGGAGAGCCCGACGCTCGGCGCCTGGGGCCTCGGCTGGGAGTGCTGGTGCGACGGCATGGAGGTGTCGCAGTTCACCTATTTCCAGCAGGTCGCGGGCTTCGAATGCGCGCCGGTCGCCGGCGAACTCACCTACGGCCTCGAGCGCCTCGCGATGTACGTCCAGGGCGTCGACCGCGTCTACGACCTCAACTTCAACGGCCGCGACGGCGACGCCAAGGTCACCTATGGTGACGTCTTCCTGCAAGCCGAGCAGGAATACTCGCGGCACAATTTCGAGCATGCCGACACCGACATGCTGTTCGAGCAGTTCAAGATGGCTGAAGGTGCGTGTCGGAAGTATCTCGACGCCGGCTGGCGCGAGGGCAACAGGAAGGAGCACCTGATGGCGCTGCCGGCCTACGACCAGTGCATCAAGGCGAGCCACGTCTTCAACCTGCTCGATGCCCGCGGCGTCATCTCCGTCACCGAGCGCCAGAGTTACATTTTGCGCGTGCGTGAGCTGGCCAAGGCCTGCGGCGAGGCCTGGCTGCACACCGAAGCCGGAGGGGCATCATGAGCGAACCAGCAATCGGCGGCCGGACACCGCTTCCTGTCGAGGTCGAGGCGGGCAAGGACTATTGGTGGTGCACCTGCGGCAAGTCCGCCAAGCAGCCGTTCTGCGACGGCAGCCATGCGGGCTCGAGCTTCGCGCCGATGCAGTACACCGCGCCCGAAACCAAGAAGGCGTTCTTCTGCACCTGCAAGCGCACCGCCAATGCGCCGCTGTGCGACGGAGCGCATTCGAAGCTGCCGGCGTGACGCCGCCGCGGGATCTCATCCGGAGATCCCTGCGCAGCTCACCCTCACGGTTCTCATGAGCGACGGCGAGCCGTCTCGCCGTCGCTCCATCCTGTTTGCGCCTCAACGTCGCGCCAAGAGCGGTTGCAATGCCCGATCTCCTTCTCGAACTGTTCTCCGAAGAAATCCCTGCGCGCATGCAGGCCAAGGCGGCCGAGGATCTGCGCCGCATGGTCACCGACAAGCTCGTCGCCGAAGGCCTCGTCTATGAGGGCGCCAAGGCGTTCGCGACGCCGCGCCGGCTGGCGCTGACCGTGCACGGCATCCCGGCGCGGCAGGCCGATCTGAAGGACGAGCGCAAGGGCCCGCGCGTCGGCGGTCCGGACGCGGCGATCCAGGGCTTTCTGAAGGCCACCGGCCTGTCCTCGCTCGACGAGGCGACGATCCAGCGCGACCCCAAGAAGGGCGATTTCTACGTCGCGCTGATCGAGAAGCCCGGTCGCGCCACCATCGATGTGCTCGCCGAGATGTTGCCGGTCATCGTCAGGACCTTCCCCTGGCCCAAGTCGATGCGCTGGGGTAAGCGCTCGGAAAAGCCCGGCGCGCTGAACTGGGTGCGGCCGCTGCACGCGATCACCGCGACGTTCGGTCTCGAAACCGAGGAACCCGATGTCGTCAGTTTCGCCGTCGACGGCATCGAGGCCGGGCAGACCACCTATGGCCATCGCTTCCTGGCGCCAGCTCCGATCTCGGTGCGCCGCTTCGAGGACTACGAGGCAAAACTGCTCGACGCCAAGGTCGTGCTCGACCCGCAGCGCCGCAAGGACACCATCGTCACCGACGCCAAGCAGCTCGCCTTCGCGCAAGGCTATGAGCTGGTCGAGGATCAGGTGCTGCTGGACGAGGTCGCAGGCCTCGTCGAATGGCCGGTCGTGCTGATGGGCTCGTTCGATCCTGACTACCTGAAGGTCCCCGGCGAGGTGATCCGCGCCACCATCCGCAACAACCAGAAATGCTTCGTGGTGCGCGACCCCAAGACGGGCGGGCTGGCACCGAAATTCATCCTGACCGCGAACATCGAGGCCACCGACGGCGGCAAGACCATCATCGCCGGCAACGAGCGGGTCATCCGCGCGCGGCTGTCGGATGCGAAGTTCTTCTATGAGACGGACCTCAAGACGAGGCTCGAGGACCGGCTGCCGAAGTTCGAGCAGATCGTGTTCCACGAGAAGCTGGGGACGCAAGCCGCGCGCATCGCGCGGATCGAGAAGCTTGCTGCCGAGATCGCGCCGCTGGTCGGCGCCGACGCCGCGAAGACCGCGCGCGCGGCGAAGCTCGCCAAGGCCGACCTGTTGACCGAGGTCGTCGGGGAGTTTCCGGAAGTGCAGGGCCTGATGGGCAAGTACTACGCGCTGGCCCAGGGCGAGGACGCGTCTGTCGCCGCTGCTTGCGAGGAGCACTACAAGCCGCAGGGGCCCGGCGATCGCGTGCCGACCGACAAGGTCGCGGTCGCCGTGGCGCTGGCTGACAAGCTCGATACGCTGGTCGGCTTCTGGGCGATCGACGAGAAGCCGACGGGGTCGAAGGATCCGTATGCGCTGCGCCGCGCGGCGCTTGGTGTGATCAGGCTGATCACCGAGAACGCGCTGCGCCTGTCACTGTTGAAGGTCGCCGCCTCTGCCTTGGTCGGCTTGCAGGTAAAGAGCGCGCATGAGCCGGACAAGCTCACAGCCGATCTGCTCTCCTTCTTCGCCGACCGTCTGAAGGTGCAACTGCGTGAGCAGGGCGCCCGGCACGACCTCGTCGATGCCGTGTTCGCGCTCGGCGGTCAGGATGATCTCCTGATGGTCGTCCGCCGCGTCGAGGCGCTCGGCAAATTCCTCGACAGCGACGACGGCAAGAACCTGCTCGCCGGCACCAAACGCGCCTCCAACATCCTCGCCATCGAGGAGAAGAAGGACAAGCGCAAGTTCGACGGTGCGCCCGACGTTGCGCTGTACAAGCTCGACGAGGAGAAGGCGCTGGCCAAGGCGATCGGCGAAGTGGCCGCGGAAGCGGGCGCTGCCGTCGCCAAGGAGGACTTTGCCGCGGCGATGCGCGCGATGGCCAAGCTGCGTCCGGCGGTCGACGCGTTCTTCGACAAGGTGAAGGTCAACGACGACGACGCGGCGATCCGCGAGAACCGGCTCAAGCTGTTGAACGAGATCCGCAGCGCAACTCGGGCTGTCGCCGACTTCTCCAAGATCGAGGGCTGATCGTGGATCGGCCGACGCTCGCCGCTTACGACCGTGAGGCGGCGGCGTTCGCGGCCGACTGGCATGCGCAGCCGGCGCCGGCCGATCTGCACGCCATCATCAAGCGCTTCTTCATTGCGGGCGGCCGCACCGCCGACATTGGCTGCGGCAGCGGCCGCGAGGTCGGCTGGCTCAATGCCAGCTTCTATCCGGCCGAGGGGTTCGATGCGTCGGAAGCGCTGCTGGACGAGGCGCGGGGGCGCTATCCGGACGCCCGCTTCACACCGGCCGCGTTGCCGGACCTCCCGGGGATCGCGGACGCCAGCTTCGACAATGTGCTGTGCGAGACCGTGCTGATGCATCTCGACCGCAGCGACGTCGTGCCGTCGGTGCGGCGGATGCGCGCGATCACGAAGCCCGGCGGCATCCTGTATCTGAGCTGGCGGGTCACGGAGCACGCCGATCAGCGCGACGCACACGGCCGGTTGTATGCCGTGGTCGATCTCGCAGCCATCCGCGCGGTCTTTTCGGGAGATACGACGCTGCTCGACGAGCAGGTCGTCAGTGAGTCCTCAGGCAAGATCATTCACCGCATGGTGGTGAAGAAGGCCGCTTGACACCACGCCCTAGTAGGGTGGGCAAAGGCGCTGCCGTGGTCTCTCCCCATGTGCGCTCGTGGTGGCGCCGTGCCCACCGTCTCACCGCGAAGCCGCCGCCCGATGGTGGGCACGCTGCCGCCTGACGGCGGCCGCTTTGCCCACCCTACGCAGTCGTCGCGCTCAGCAAAAAAGTAAGCCCCACCCGGCGGGGGGAACCGGGCAGGGCCTTTACATCTGGCCGCTTGCGGGGGCGTTGGCGACCAAATGCAGCTCGATAACTACTCAACCACCTGAATGATCCCGCCGCGATCGCGGTTCGACCAGAACAGTTTCGCCGTTCACCACCGTGTAGCGATAAGGTGTCGCACCGAAGCGCTCGGGAACGTCGTAATAGGTAACACCCTGTTCGGGCAGCACGGTCCCCACAACTACGCGATCGCGGATCACATAGTTGGGAACACGCACCTGAACGACGTACTCGCGGAATTCCGGACGGCGCTCCACGGTGATAACCGGAGCATCCTCCTCGACCACGACGCTGCGGCCAGTGCCGATGGTGGTGGACTGCGCTTGCGCAGCCGCGGGAATGATGAGGGCGGCAGCGAGAGCTGCAAGGGTGAGTTGGTTGCGCATGAGCGGAGCTCCCTGCTGTTGATCTCAAGAGACGACCGGCATGCGCCGGCACCTGGCTCGCAATGCCGGCTCGAAGCCATCGTTCCCCGGGGAACCCGAGGCATTTTCGCGGCAGCGCTGCGCCTGGGGAACCGGAACCCGTGCCGTGCGTCTCCTATTCCGCCACGATGAGCCGGGATAAAGTCCGGCCCACTCGAATCGCCCCTCTCTCGTCTTTCAATCCATTCAGAGTCCGCCGATGCACCTGACCGTTGCCCACATTTCGCCGATCATGTCCGTGATCGCCGGCGTGCTCATCCTGATCATGCCTCGCCTGCTGATTTACATCGTCGCGATCTTCCTGATCCTGAACGGCCTGATTGGTATGGGCCTGCTGAAGTGGCTTCATTTCTAGCCTTCCGGGGGGCGGCTAGTCCCAAGGTCGGGAACCTCTGTGCTTGCGCTGCAGCGCCCAAAGTGGTGTAAGGCGCGCGATTTCTCCTCCCATTTGCGGATCGAACCATCTCATGGCCAAAGCGGTAGCGAAGTCTAAGAAAGTTGCAGCGAAATCAAAGCCTTCCAAGTCGGGCAAGGCCAAGGCCGCTCCGCTCGCTCCGCCGCGCAAGGCGCTGAAGACGGCGCCGAAGTCGGCTGCAAAGGCGGCGCCGAAGGCGCCAGTGAAAACCGCTCCGAAGAAGCCGGCCAAAACGGCCGCCAAAAGCGTTGCAAAGCCGGCCGCGAAGGCGGCAAAGCCTGTCGCCAAGAGTGCGGCCAAAGGTTCGGTCACCGCCATCAAGCCGAACAAGTGGGTCTATACGTTTGGTGACGGCAAGGCCGAGGGCAAGGCCGGCCTGCGCGACCTGCTCGGCGGCAAGGGCGCCAACCTCGCCGAGATGGCCAATCTGGGCCTGCCGGTGCCTCCGGGCTTCACCATCCCGACCTCGGTCTGCACCTACTTCTACGCCAACGACAAGACCTATCCCAAGGAGCTGCGCTCGCAGGTCGACAAGGCGCTCGAGTATATCGGCAAGCTGACCGGCAAGACATTCGGCGATCCGGAAAACCCGCTGCTGGTGTCGGTGCGTTCCGGCGGCCGCGCCTCGATGCCGGGCATGATGGACACCGTGCTCAACCTCGGCCTCAACGACCAGACCGTCGAGGCGCTGGCCTCGCTGTCCGGCGACCGCCGCTTCGCCTTCGACAGCTATCGCCGCTTCATCACGATGTATTCGGATGTCGTGCTCGGCTTCGAGCACCATCATTTCGAGGACATCCTCGACAGCTTCAAGGATACGCAGGGCTATCAGCTCGACACCGATCTCTCGTCCGAGGATTGGGAGATGCTGGTCGGCAAGTACAAGGAAGCGGTAGCCCACGAGACCGGCAAGGATTTCCCGCAGGATCCGCATGACCAGCTGTGGGGCGCAATCGGCGCCGTGTTCTCATCCTGGATGAATGCGCGCGCGGTGACCTATCGCAAGCTGCACGACATTCCGGAGTCCTGGGGCACCGCCGTCAACGTCCAGGCCATGGTGTTCGGCAACATGGGCGACACTTCGGCCACCGGCGTCGCCTTCACCCGCAATCCCTCGACCGGCGAGAGCAAGCTGTACGGCGAGTTCCTGATCAACGCCCAGGGCGAGGACGTCGTCGCCGGCATCCGCACGCCGCAGGATATCACCGAGGACGCCCGGATCGAGTCCGGCTCCGACAAGGCGTCGATGGAAAGCGCGATGCCCGAGGCGTTCCACGAGCTGACCCGCATCTACACGCTGCTCGAGAAGCACTACCGCGACATGCAGGACATGGAGTTCACGGTCGAGCGCGGCAAGCTGTGGATGCTGCAGACCCGCAGCGGCAAGCGCACCGCCAAGGCGGCGCTGCGCATCGCCGTCGAGCTCGCCCATGAGGGCCTGATCTCGCAGAACGACGCCGTGCTCCGCGTCGATCCGGCCTCGCTCGATCAGCTCTTGCATCCGACCATCGATCCCTCCGCCAAGCGCGACGTGGTCGCCACCGGCCTGCCGGCCTCGCCGGGCGCAGCGTCCGGAGAGATCGTGTTCTCGTCGGATGAGGCCACCAAGCTGCAGGCTGACGGCCGCAAGGTCATCCTGGTCCGCATCGAGACCTCGCCGGAGGACATCCACGGCATGCACGCCGCGGAAGGCATTCTCACCACCCGCGGCGGCATGACCTCGCATGCGGCGGTGGTCGCGCGCGGCATGGGCAAGCCCTGCGTCTCCGGCTGCGGCACCATCCGCGTCGACTACGGCCGGGGCACGATGAGCATCGGCGGCCGCACCTTCAAGACCGGCGACGTCATCACCATCGACGGCTCGGTCGGCCAGGTGCTGGCGGGCCGCATGCCGATGATCGAGCCGGAGCTGTCCGGCGAGTTCGGCACCCTGATGGGCTGGGCGGACGCCGTGCGCGAGACCGGCGTGCGCGTCAATGCCGACACCCCGGAGGATGCGCGCACCGCGATCAAGTTCGGCGCCGAGGGCATCGGCCTGTGCCGCACCGAGCACATGTTCTTCGAGGAGACTCGCATCCGCACGGTGCGTGAGATGATCCTCTCGGAAGAAGAGCAGGAGCGCCGCGCCGCGCTGTCGAAACTGCTGCCGATGCAGCGTGCCGACTTCGTCGAGCTGTTCGAGATCATGAAGGGCCTGCCGGTCACGATCCGTCTGCTCGACCCGCCGCTGCACGAGTTCCTGCCGCACACCCAGGCCGAGGTCGAGGAAGTCGCGCGCGCAATGAACACCGATCCGCGCCGGCTGGCCGACCGCGCCCGCGAGCTGTCGGAGTTCAACCCGATGCTCGGCTTCCGCGGCTGCCGTCTGGCGATCGCATATCCGGAGATCGCCGAGATGCAGGCGCGCGCGATCTTCGAGGCGGCGGTCGAGGCCGAGAAGCGCACCGGCGAGGCCGTCGGCCTCGAGGTCATGGTGCCGCTGATCGCGACCAAGGCCGAGTTCGACCTGGTCAAGGCGCGCATCGACGCGATGGCGCAGGCGGTGATCCGCGAGACCGGCGCCAAGCTGGAGTACCAGGTCGGCACCATGATCGAGCTGCCGCGCGCCGTGCTGATGGCCGGGCAGATCGCCGAGGCCGCCGAGTTCTTCTCGTTCGGCACCAACGACCTGACGCAGACGACCTACGGCATCAGCCGCGACGACGCCGGCAGCTTCCTCGGCGCCTACGTCTCGAAGGGCATCCTCGAGATCGATCCGTTCATCTCGCTCGATCGCGAGGGCGTCGGCGAGCTGGTCAAGATCGGCGTCGAGCGCGGCCGCGCCACGCGGCCGAACCTCAAGGTCGGCATCTGCGGCGAGCATGGCGGCGACCCGGCCTCGGTCGCGTTCTGCCACAAGGTCGGCATGAACTACGTCTCGTGCTCGCCCTACCGCGTGCCGATCGCCCGCCTCGCCGCCGCGCAATCCGCGCTCGGCAAGGAGATCGCCAGCCAGGCGTGATTGCTATGCTGATCGACGTGAATTGAATGAAGGCCGGCACATGTTGCCGGCCTTTTTCGTTGTTGGTCATCATCGTTCGTCGCGATGTGCGTGCGTGAATTTAGCTAGATGACGCGGACGCGTGCCGCACGCACGGTGCGCTCCCTCTCCCCGTTCTTCACGGGGAGAGGGGTTGGGGTGAGGGGCAGACGCACGGGAAGTGCTATTTTGAGAGGTCGTTCACATCGACGTAGAGTTGCCGTGCCCGTCCGATGGATTTGAGTTCTGGACTCCGCGCGTGCCATGCCCCTCACCCGGATTGCTGCGCAATCCGACCTCTCCCCGCATAAGAGCGGGGAGAGGTGCACCGAGCGCGCTGCGCCGTCAGCGCCGCAAGCATTCAACTCTCCTCAGCATCTCGTCGGTCGATTCTGCTGCCCAATGCTAACTTACGAATGTTCCACTTACGAACATCTCGCACCGGCGCTTCGATCTCTCCACGCTTCGAAAAAATCATTTCACCGCGTTCGTTGACCGAATGTTCACCACTCTCGTCGGTGCGCTGTTTACCACGCATCTCGATCACGCTGCGCTCTGCAACCTCGCTGCTTGCGTGTTTCGATCGTGCAACGCGGGTTAACTCCTCAGCAACCTAAACCCGTTACGAACGTGACAGATCGAATTGCACGGAAGCACTGTCGTTCGGTCGTGTGAGTAGCGTAGCGTTGCGTTGAGCGTATCGATGTTAGTTCTGCGTCCCGGTCCGAAGGGCGCGCGTCTTGCGTCCTTCGGACTCGGTCTCTGCGTCTTCGCTCTGATGCCGACAGAGACCGGATATCAAGACATCGCCTCTCTGCTCGCCCGCCAGCCGGGCGTCGCCGAGCGCTGGCAGAAGCGCGTGTTCTCCGCCGGCGCCTCCATCCAGCTCGCCACCTACAGCTTCGGCCGTCCGATCGGAACGTCGGCGCCGCGGGCCGTGAGCCTTCGCCGTGCAAGCCTCGACGACGGCGATGTCGACATCACCGGATCGACGCCGCGCAATCCGGCGCTGCAGGTCGCGCCACGCTACCAGGCATCCGATTTTCCCACCGTCGACCGCACGCTGAAAGGCGATCGCCTCGTCGTGCGTCCGCCGGCCTCGCCTACGCCTTCGACGGCCCCGACCGAATCGGCCGAGCCCGCTCCGGCGCCGGTCGAGCCGGCCCCGGCCGCTCCGACACAACCCAATTCGAATTCGTCGGTGTTCGGAACCAAGACCACGGAGGCGCCGGCCGAAGCGCCGCCGCCACGTGCCGCCCTCGACCCCGAATTGCAGGAAGCGCTGAGCGCCCCGCCGCTCGCGCAGTACGACGCGACGAAGCCCGAGATCCAGCCCTCGGGCGAGCTCAAGCCGGGCGCCGATCCGACGGCGACCGATGCGCCCGTCAGCTATGACGGCCTCAACGTCAAGACCGCCAATCTCTATTTCGGCACGGCGTCGCTCGGCGGTGCCGCCGGAACGATGGAAAATTGGCAACCGGGCGAGGCGCCGCTGATCGTGATGCCGGATCCGGACCTCAAGCCGATGGCCGTGCTGTCATCGCCGGCCGACGACATCGGCAAGGCCGGCGACGGCGGCGAGAGCATCGCGCCGAAGGGCGAGGTGAACACCGACAATCAGCGGGCGAGAACGCCGGCCGAGCGCCTCGGTCTCGCCGACGACAAGGTCCGCTTCAAGTCCGAGAAGTGCCTCGCGGAGGCGGTGTATTTCGAATCACGCGGCGAGGCGGTGCGCGGCCAGATCGCGGTCGCCCAGGTGGTGCTGAACCGCGCGTTCTCCGGCTACTATCCGACCACGGTGTGCGGCGTCGTCTACCAGAACAAGTACCGCCACTTCGCCTGCCAGTTCACCTTCGCCTGCGACAACAATGCTGATGTCATCCGCGAGCCCGAGATGTGGGATCGCGCCAAAAAGATCGCCAAGGCGATGCTCGACGGCGAGATCTGGCTGCCCGAGGTCGGCAAGTCGACGCACTATCATGCCTATTGGGTACGTCCGTCCTGGGTCGCCGAAATGAAGCGCATGTACAAGTTCGGCGTCCATACGTTCTACCGGCCGAAGCGGTGGGGCGACGGCAGCGACGCGCCGAGCTGGGGCACGCCGCAGCAGACGGCGGCCATCTCGGCCGAACTGGCCGAGGCCGCCAAGAGCGAGGCCGAGATCAATCCGAACTGGACCCGGCGCTGAGATCCAGGTCCAGGCTTCCCGGCCGGTCGACCGACGTCCACGTGCCTGAGGAGGGCGATGAGGACGTCGATGCCGGGGAGGGCGTAGATCAGGGGCGCGCATTCCACTCCATGAAGCGGCGGTACAGCTCGGTCTGCTGAGCCGGTGCGGGCGGCGTCGCGCCCGGCCGCTTCGCGGCGGCGGGAACGCGCGCAGAGGGCAGGGCGGCTGTCGCCGCAACCGGCTTGGCCGCACCGACGGCGGCGGGCGCGGCCGGCTTCGCGACGCCAGCGGCGGCCGGAGCGGCCTCCGACGTCCGGGTTGCCCGATCGAGCCATTCCTGCGCGGTGCGGAAGCGGGTCCAGCCGGCGACCGGCGCACGCGGCGCCATCTCGCGCCACTTCGGATGGAAGGGCGGCCGCTGCAGCTGCGCCATGCGCGAGAACAGCGATTCGACCAGCAGCGACAGCCGGCGATAGCGGTCGCTTCCCGGCTGCCAATTATACGACGCCAGCACGGCCTCCGCGGCGATGGTGTCCACCGGCTCGGACTTGGAGATCAGATTGGGGTAGTCGTCCGCGGTGAGCCGCGACGGCAGGTAGTCGTCGCGCAACGGCTTTTCGTAGCCGACGGGAACGAGATGCAGGTCGGCATCCGTGATCTGGCTGAGCCAGGGCACCGGCTTGCCGTCCACCGTGATGATCGCGTCGATCTCGCCCTTGCGCAGCATCTCGAGCGCGATGCGCGGCTCGATATAGAGCAGATGCGGCTTGATCTCGAGCCGCTCGAACACGTTGATCGCGGTCACGAAGGTGCTGCCATCCGGCAGGTCGACGGCAACGGTCTTGCCGTCGAGGTCCCGCATGGTGCGGATCGACCGCGGCGCCAGCACGTGCATTTCCTCGTTGAACATCTTGGTGACGTAGACGAGCTGATTGCGGATGTTGCTCGCGAAGTCCTTGCGCTCGAGATACGACAACGTGTCCTTGCGCACGATCCCCACGTCGACGCCCTTGAGCATCAGGATGTCGGACACCGCCTGAACCGAGCCGCTGCCGAGCACCGGCATGATCCGCAGGTTGAGGCCGTCATTGAGGACCGAGGCGACGTCGGCGCCCATCTGCGAATAGGTGCTGCCATAGGAGCCGGTCATCAGGCTCACCGTATTGGCGTTGAGCTGGGTGGCGAGATCGCGCTTGGCCGAGGCATAGCGGAAGATCGCCTTGAAGGAATCGCTGACCGTGCCCGGGTCGATGCCGCTGCGCACCGGCCCGAACCGCTCCCAGCGGCCGCCGGCGAAGCGCTTCATCTGCATCTGCTCGATCGGCGCATGGTCGCTGGCGCTGGTGCTGGCGACGATGCCGGGAATCAGCATCGGAAGCTGGATCCCCTTCAGCGAGCGGGCCTGCTTCATGATGTTGTCGCGGGAGAAGTCGTCGCCGCAATTGCGCAGCACTGCAACCATCAGGTTGGCGAGCGCATAGCCCACGATGCCGAGGCTGTTGTTCTTGCTGACCTCAGGCGCGTAGCGGTCCATGAACGCGGACCACTCGGCAAAGCCGGGACCGCCGCTCTGCTCGCCGCCCTCGTAAAGGATGGTGGCGGAGAGAATTCCTTCCGCATTCTGCACCCCTGCAGGCTGCAGCACGGCGGCAACCGAATCCGAGACCGTGGGGATGATGTGCTCGGGCTTCCAGCCGATCTCGGCGAGGCGGCGGATCGCGAGCACCGTGAATTTCGGGGTGCTGACGTCGATGAGGATGTCGGCGCCGGCGGCCTTGAGCTTGGCAATCTGCTGATTGACGTTGGTATCGGTGACCGCGTAGCCCGCTTCGGCGACGATGGACAGCTTGCCGCCCAGCCCGTCCTTCAGGCCCTTCAGATAGTCCTTGCCGAACTCATCGTCCTGATAGAGCACGCCGATGCGCGCGCCGTCTGGATGCTGCTCGAGCAGATATTGCGCGTGGATGTGGGCTTCGATCTGGTAGCTGGGTTGCGCTCCCATGGTCCAGGGATACTCGCGAGGCTGATCCCAGATCGATGCGCCGGAACCGACGAACAGTTGCGGGATCTTGTTTGCGTTGAGATAGGGCCGCACCGCCAGGCTGGTCGCCGTTCCCACGCTCGCGAAGACGACGTCGACCTTGTCATCCTCCACCAGCCGCCGCGTCAGCTCGACCGTCTTCTGCGGATTGAAGCCATCGTCATAGGAGATGTAGGTGATCTTGCGGCCCCTGATGCCTCCTTCCGCATTCACCTTCTGGAAATAGGCTGATATCACCTTGCCGACGCTGCCGTAGGCTGCCAGCGGCCCGCTATAGGGTGTCGTATTGCCGATCCGGATCTCGCCCTCGGCGGCACGCGCCAGGCCCGGCACGGCGGCAACTACGAGAGCCAACGCAAGGATCGGAAAGTGCGGCGCGCCGGGCATCCGCAGACTTGGCAGCACCGACGATCGGGCCCGCCGAAACAGATGATCGAACATTCCCATCATGAACCTCATCACGCAACACAACACTTGCGGGGACATGCGTCGCCCGCGCGACATGATCACTTGATCTCGGAACGTGGTCACTCGAGGTGCCGCCGGGCCTCGGCTGATCCGAGTTCGGCAGCTCTCGTGTACCAGGCGCGGGCCGTCGTCAGATCGGGGGCGACGCCGACCGCTTTGACTTTCGACAGCACCGCGGGATCGTAGGTCCCGGCCAGCATCAGCGATGCTTCGGCGTCGCCTTCCGCGACGAGCGCCAAAATCAGACGTGCACTTGCAACGTCGCCTGCGCCGATCAGATCGCGTCCGCGCGCCAGCATTTCGCTGATCTCGTCCTTGCTCAGCGCGGCCGCGGCCACGGGGGCCGGGCTTGCCGTCGCGATCATCCGAGACGCCTTGGGCGGACTGGACTGCGGGGTCTCGCGTCCGCTCGCAGCCGGCTTGACGGCCGGGATCGACGCCACGATCGACCCCGCCGGTGCGTTCGCGTTCGCCGCGGCCGGGCCGTCATCGAGCTTCAATTTGTCCGTCAAGCCGATATTTCGATAGGACGATGCAGCGGCGGTTCCCGACCTCGCAGCCGTGTCTGTTTGTGGAGCCTGCATGACGCGGATGGCAATGAAGGCGATGCACGACAGCACGGCCACCGCGGCGCCGAGCCGGAAGACGGCGCTGAGCTCGAGCCGTTCGGGCGGTGGCGAGGGCATCACGACTGGATCGAGCGACGCCAATTGCCGAGATCGGTCCACCTGCACCGGCAGCAATGGCGTTGCTGCAGGTTTGACCGCCGAGGCGTTGCGCCGCCATGCCTCGGGGAGATCGGGAAGATCGGTGTCCGCATCCGGATCCAGCGATGCGTTCGCGAGGATGTCGGACATGGAGGCAGGTTTTGCCGAGGGCCAACGTCCGCCTTGCGTAACATCCGCAGCGATCCGCGATCCGCCACTGCGCAATACAGAACTCATCTCGACTACTCCTGCGATCCCCCGGGTCGACACGGACAGATATGCACTACCTGGACACCGCAATTTTCGCTGTGTTTTATTCTTGTTTGTTCGGTTCTGTCGCTTGTGCCGAATCCCTTATGCACCTGTCCAGCCATTTAGCTGATGCTGGTAAATGCCGCCGGCGGGTCCACGACGCGGGATGGTGCGGCGGTGCCTGTCGAACACGCTTGCAAGCCACGATGGAGGTAATCGTGGCGTAGTCGAGGCGGCCAATTGCGAACTAATCGCGTGCAGGAGCAATGAGCTCGGCGCGCTCACGGGTCGGCATAGTTAAATTGTTCGACGACCGCACGCAAAGGACGAGCTTTGCGATAAGGAGGGCGCGTACTAATCAGCTCGCACCTGTCCAAATTTGCCGGCCAAGGCGACAACAACGAATGGCGCTGTCTCTGCAAGGATTGCGAGCGACCATTCGATTCTGCATGACCCGCCGAAGGCGAGCCGCCGCTATGCGCTGAGTGACCGCGCGGGGTGGGCCGACGGACGCGCGGCGATCTCGTCGGCAGTCTCACGCGCCGCGGCCAGCGTGGTCATGGTCCGCTGCGCAAAGCTCGGATTTTCCGCCGGGCAATCGGCGCGGCAATGCGCGCCGCGGCTCTCGCGCCGGCTCCAGGCCGCGGTGGCGACCAGAAGCGCTGCGCTCGCCATGTTGCGCAGGGTCGGATCGGCGGCGTCCCGTTCGAGCCTTGCGATGATCGCGACGGCTTCGGCCAGCCGTTCCTCGTCGCGGATCACGCCGACATGGCTGGTCATGATCTCACGCAGACCTGCCTCCGTCACTGTCGAGTCCGTGCCGCATGGCTCAGCGAAGGCGACGTCGCGCAAACCGGGCGAAGCCGTCGCGGTCCGGCCGGAGATGTCATCGGCGATGCGCTGGGCGAACACCAAGGCAGCGAGCATCGCATTTCCGGCGATGTGGTTGGCGCCATCGGTCCCGGTGGCGGCGACCTCGCCGGCAGCCCAGAGTCCGTCGATGGAACTGCGGCCATGGTGATCGACCGCGATGCCGCCCATGTGGAAATGCGCCGCCGGCGCCACTGGAATCGGTTGCCGTGTCGGATCCAGGCCCGCGGCGACGCAGGCCCGGTGCAGCATCGGATAGCGCTCCGCGACATCATCGTCGAGCACCTCGCGCGCGTCGAGGAAGGCGCCGCGGCCGGCTGTTATCTCGGCGATGATGCCGCGGGCGACCGTGTCGCGCGGGGCGAGATCCACCAGCGGATGCCGCGGCAGCATGAAGCGCTGGCCGCGCCGATTGACGAGAACAGCGCCGGCGCCGCGCAGACTTTCGCTGACCACGGGCGCAGGATCGGACCCGGCCATCATCGCGGTCGGGTGAAACTGCACGAACTCGGGGTCGGCGATGATGGCGCCGGCGCGCGCGGCGATCGCGAGGCCAACGCCGTTGGCGTGGGATGGATTGGTCGTCACGGCGAACAGGTGGCCGAGGCCGCCGGTCGCCAGGACCACGCTGTTTGCTGGAATCAGTACAGGCGGCGCAGCGCTGCTGTCGATGCGGCGCAGCTTCAGCCCGCGCACCACACGGTGCTCGGTGAGCAGAGCATCGGCGACATGGTTCTCGATCACGCGAATGGAGGGCGCCGCGCGGACCGCGGCGGCCAGCGCCGCGATGATCGCCTGTCCGGTGAAATCGCCTTTCACGCTGAGGATACGCCGGGCGGAATGAGCCGCAGCGCGAGACGTCGCCAGGTCGCCCTTGTGATCGCGATCGAACGCCACGCCGAGATGCAGCAGATCCTCGATCCGCGCTGCGGCGTCACGGGCGAGATCGACTGCAGCCTTGGAATCCACCAGGCCCGCACCCGCGGCGATCATGTCGGCCGCGTGCGCATCCGGGCTGTCACCGGCCGCGACCGCGGACGCGATATCCGCCTGCATCGTCGTCCCGAACGATGTCTCGCCGAGAGCTGTCGCGGAGATCAGCGTGACCGGTCGAGGTGCGAGCTTGAGCGCGCAGAACAGGCCTGCGATTCCGGCGCCGATAATGACGACATCGCCTGAAGTCTCGATCTGCTCGTGGTCCATGTGCTGCCCAATTCCAACGTCCGAGTGGAAGTGGTACCTCGTAACCAGTTAGTTCTTCTTCAGAGACATCCTTCGCTGTTTAGCGTTGTTTGGCGACAAATCGCGGCCGTTCTGAATGTCATTCGCGCAAGAGGTGAAACGTAACTCTTCACTCGCGCGACAGGATGAGTCGACCGGCGCAATGGGCCACATTCGTAAGTTCCTTCGATTGGACCTCCGTCGGCAGGTTCCAAGCGGCGAGCGCAGCGGCATCGATATTTTCATGGCTGAGTTCCGCATTTGAAGCTTGGGCGTTCAATGCAAATGCATTAATCCTGTCGCGCTGCCGAGCCGGGCGGCGCGCAGGGAGGAGCATGGATGTCGATACAGTCGGGTGATCTCGGCGCAGCCTCCCGCGCTGCGAACTGGCGCACGCCGCTCGTCATCATCGTCTGCGGCTGCGCCATTGCGCTGCTCAGTTTCGGGCCGCGCTCCAGCCTCGGCTTCTTCGTTCAGCCCATGAGCCGCGAATTCGCCTGGGGCCGCGACGTGTTCGCGCTGGCGGTCGCGGTGCAGAACCTGCTCTGGGGTCTCGGCCAGCCGCTTGCCGGCGCCATCGCCGACCGCTTCGGTGTCATGCGCGTGATCTGCGTCGGCGCGCTGCTCTATGCCGGCGGGCTGTTGATGATGCGCTACGCGGCGACACCGCTGCAGCTCGACATCGGTGCCGGCGTGCTGGTCGGCTTCGGCCTGTCCGGCTGTTCGTTCAATCTCATCCTGTCGGCCTTCAGCAAGCTGCTGCCGCCGGAGCGGCGCGGCCTGGCGCTCGGCGCCGGCACGGCGGCCGGCTCGCTCGGCCAGTTCCTGTTTGCGCCGTTCGGCGTCGCGCTGATCGATCAGTTCGGCTGGCAGAGCGCGTTGATGGTGTTTGCGACGCTGATGCTGTTCATCGTGCCGCTGTCACTCGCGGTCGCAACGCCGCCGGCGAGTGAGGCCAAGCCGACCGAGGCCGAACAGCAGTCGTTCACGACGGCGCTGATGGAGGCGTTCGGCCACCGCTCCTACGTGCTGCTGGTGCTGGGCTTCTTCACCTGCGGCTTCCAGCTCGCCTTCATCACCGTGCATCTGCCGGCGTTCCTGGTCGACCGCGGCCTGTCGGCGCAGACCGGCGGCTGGGTGATCGCGGTGATCGGCCTGTTCAACATCATCGGCTCGCTCAGCGTCGGCTGGCTGCAGAGCCGGCTGCCGAAGCGCTACATCCTGTCGTTCATCTACTTCACCCGCGCGCTGGCGACGCTGGCCTTCATCTCCTTCCCGGTGACGTCGGCGACCGCGATCGCGTTCGGCGCGGTATCGGGGCTGGCCTGGCTCTCGACCGTGCCGCCGACCTCGTCGCTGGTCGCGATCATGTTCGGCACCCGCTGGCTCGCCACGCTCTATGGCTTCGCCTTCGTCAGCCATCAGGTCGGCGGCTTCCTCGGCGTCTGGCTCGGCGGCATCGTGTTCGAGCGCTACGGCTCGTACACGCCGATCTGGTGGCTCTCGATCCTGTTCGGCGTATTGTCGGCGCTGATCAATCTGCCGATCGTCGAGAAGCCGGTGGCACGCGCCGTGCCCGCCACCTGAGTTGCGTGGCCGACCCGATCGGCTAAACATGGGCTCAATCGAAGAGAGCGCAGGGAGTGCCGCTGTGGGAACGTTCAAGGCGATCCGGATCGACAAGGCCGACAAGGGAACCGTTGCTGCCCTGACGCAGTTCGACGAGGCCGAGCTGATGGACGGCGACGTCACGGTGAAGGTCGAGTGGTCCGACCTGAACTACAAGGACGGGCTGGCGCTCACTGGCAAGGCGCCGGTGGTCCGGCGCTTTCCGATGATCGCGGGCATCGATTTCGCCGGCACGGTCGAGCAGTCGAGCCACCCGCACTGGAAGCCCGGCGACGCCGTGATCTGCACCGGCTGGGGCATGGGCGAGACCCATCTCGGCGCCTACGCCGAGAAGGCACGGGTCAAGGGCGACTGGCTGGTGGGCCTGCCCCAGGGGCTGTCGGCCCGTGACGCGATGGCGATCGGCACGGCCGGCTTCACGGCCATGCTGGCGGTGCTCGCCTTGGAGAAGCACGGCGTGACGCCGGCCAGCGGCCCGGTGGTGGTGACCGGCGCGGCCGGTGGCGTCGGCTCGGTGGCGACCGCCGTGCTCGCCAAGCTCGGCTACCACGTGATCGCCTCGACCGGACGCCTCGCCGAGGCAGATTATCTCAAGTCGCTCGGGGCCGCCGAGGTCATCGACCGCAACGAGCTGTCCGCGCCGGCCAAGCCGCTGGCCAAGGAGCGCTGGGCGGGCGGCATCGACAGCGTCGGCTCCAACACGCTCGCCAACCTGCTGGCCATGGCGAAATATGGTGGCGCGATCGCGGCCTGCGGCCTTGCTGCCGGCATGGATTTGCCGTCATCGGTCGCACCGTTCATTTTGCGCGGCGTGAGCCTGCTCGGCATTGATTCCGTGATGTGCCCGCTGCCCGCCCGCAAGGCCGCCTGGGCGCGTCTGGCGACCGATTTGGATCGCGCAAAACTGTCTGAAATCACTCACGAAATCGCTTTGGACCAGGTAGCGTCACTGGGTCCGCAGATCCTCGCCGGCCAGGTCCGCGGCCGCACGGTGGTAAGAATATCCTGAGGATCTTCAGACTTTTCAAACCATGATGCTCCATTGTTGCCATGGTTGGTATGGTAAGCATGGGGTAAAGATACCGCCTTACCCGCTGCGTGGGGTTAAGTGGAGTTTGATACATGCTCGGGCGTTTTTTGTTGGGGACTCTGACGGCGGGCGCGGTCGTCGCTCCCGCGATTGCCGGATCGATGACGGCCGACGAGGCGCGCAAATTCGTCGCTGGCAAGGTGTTCGCGTTCACCTGTGTTGACGGCACCCGCGGCGCGGGCCGGCTTCTCGATGACATGGGCGCGACCGGCGCGGTGCAATTCAACGGTTCCGGGCCGGTTCGTCATATTCGTCTGCCCGGCAATACGCTGCAGATTCGCGGCCAGAATGTTTGCGCCTCGATCAAGGGCATGCCGTTCGAGCCCTGCTTCAATCTCGACAAGAAGGACGACCGCAGCTTCCGTGGCTCGGTCTCGGGCCTCGGCTCGTTTGCCTATTGCGACTTCCAGCACCAAGGCGGCGCCACGATGCTGATGGCCCGCACGGTGGCCCGGCCGCGCACCGCACGCGCTGCAGTGATGGCCGTCGATCCGGCGCAGACGGAGGTGGCGGCCCGGGTGGAGACGCCGCGGGTGGAACGCAGCAAGGTGGAGCCGGTTCGCACGGAATCCGCGAAGAGCGACAGCAGCAAGTCCGAAAGCGCGAAGACGGATGCCGCGCCGGAATTGCGTCGCTCGACCGATTAGTTGTTAGTTCACCGATCATCAAAACAAGTTCCAGATTAACATAGATCAGTATTTTCCGTGCCCAGCGCACGCTAGTGGTCATTGCGCCGTAATCGTACGGCATCTCAAATTCATGCCTCGGTAGCGACTCACGATGCAGTTTGCGACCCAGGGGGGTGGCCCACTAGAAAGGGTCGATAATGTCGCTGTACTTCTTCCGCATCAGCCAGGGCCGTTATTCCGGCGCGGCTGATCAGCCGTATGAGTTCGCCAACAAGGAATCTGCCTGGGATGAGCTGACTGCCGTCTGTTCCGATCTCATCGGGGGCATCTCGCGCACTCTTCAACAGGGGACAGAGTGGCAGATGGAACTGCTCGACGAAGCCAAGCAGCCGGTGTTCCGGATCCGCCTGGTGTCGGAAGCCGTCAGCTGAGCGGGCGGATCGAGAGTGCGGCCTGGACGGGTTTCGTTCGGCCGCAGGGTTGCTCGGGCATTCGCTCGAGATCGAAGCGCGATCAGGGGTTCTTGTTGGCGGGGAGCGTCGCGACCGCCGCAACCCCTAGTAGGGAACGAGTTCGCCCGAAGCTGCGCCGGGCGATCGGCGGGGAGCACCGATGCGGTCTCCTGCAGGGCCACCGCCAAGACGAAGCGCCCCAGTAGCGCTCCGTCTCCGTATTCCTACGGCTGATGGGCTTAACCTATATTTGGTTGCTTTATCTGCAAATGGTTCCCGTCGGGGAACGTCCGCTTAAGGCCCCGATCAGCTGCCCACGCCTGGACGGATCGTCCCGAGTGTCGGCAGTGAGCGGCAATAGCCGCACAGCCATCTGGGGTCGACCGGTGTCAAAAATGTCCATTCGCACGAAGATCATTGCGGTCATCGCCTTCATGTTGGTGACCATGTCCGGGCTCGGCGTCCTCGCCGTGACCAGCATGCATTCCATCAACGCAAGCACGGTCGATATCGCGACCAACTGGCTGCCCAGCGTGCGCACCGTCGGTGAGTTGCGGGCCGACATCAACCTGCTGCGCATCGCGTTGCGCGCGCATGTGATGGCCGACACGGCCGAAGCCAAGCAGGCCGGCGGCACGCGGGTCAACGGAGTTCTCGCGGCGATCGACAAGGACCGCAAGGCCTACGAGTCGATGATCACGTCGGCCGAGGAACGCGCGATCTACAACAACTGGGTGCAGGCCTGGGAGAAATACGTCGTCGCCATCAAGCAGGTGATGGACGAATCGAACAAGAGCGTCGGACGCGCTCCGAAGGAGGCGACCGAACTGCTGGAGAAGTCGGCCGCCGCGATCGCACGCGACGCCGACAAGTACTTCATCCAGAGCATCGAGCTCAACAACAAGGGCGCCGAGATCGCGACGAAGCAGGCTGCCGACAGTTTTTCGCGTGCGTTGTGGCTGGTCGTCTCGATCATTGCTGCCGTGATCGTCGCCGGCATCGTGGTCGGCTTTTATCTGGTGCAGAACGTCTCGCATGGCATCGCCTCGATCATCAGGCCGATGCAGGAGCTCGCCAAGGGTGACCTGAGCGCCGAGGTGACGCATCGCGGCGAGCCGACCGAGATCGGCGCGATGGCCGACACGCTGCAGGTGTTCAAGGAAGCGCTGATCGCCAAGAAGGAGGCCGACGAGCTCGCCGCCCGGGATGCCCAGGCCAAGATCGAGCGCGGACGGCGCGTCGATGACATCACGCGCCAGTTCGAGGCGACGATCGGCGAGATCGTGCAGACGGTGTCGTCGGCTTCGACCGAGCTCGAGCATTCCGCCGGGGCGCTGTCGTCCACCGCGACGCGCTCGCAGGAGATCTCCACCCATGTCGCGGCCGCGTCCGAGGAAGCCTCGACCAACGTGCAGTCCGTCGCCTCTGCGACGGAGGAGCTGTCCTCCTCGATCACCGAGATCAGCCGTCAGGTGCAGGAATCGGCCCGCATGGCCAACGAGGCGGTCGAGCAGGCGCGCATGACCAATGATCGCGTCGGCGAGCTGACCAAGGCGGCCGCGCGCATCGGCGACGTCGTCGAGCTGATCAACACCATCGCCGGCCAGACCAACCTGCTCGCCCTGAACGCCACCATCGAGGCGGCGCGCGCCGGCGAGGCCGGCCGCGGCTTCGCGGTCGTCGCATCGGAAGTGAAGGCGCTGGCCGAGCAGACCGCCAAGGCGACCGACGAGATCGGTCAGCAGGTCTCCGGCATCCAGGCCGCGACGCAGGAATCGGTCGGCGCCATCAAGGCGATCTCGTCGACGATCGAGAAGCTGTCGGAAATCTCGTCGGCCATCGCTGCGGCGGTGGAGGAGCAGGGCGCGGCGACGCAGGAGATCTCGCGCAACGTCCAGCAGGCCTCGCAGGGCACGCAGGAGGTCTCGTCGAACGTCGTCGACGTGCAGCGCGGCGCGTCGGAGACGGGTCAGGCGTCGGCGCATGTTCTTCAGGCAGCCCAATCGCTGGCCACAGACAGCGACCGGCTGAAGCGCGAGGTCGCCACGTTCCTGCAGTCGGTCCGGGTGGCCTGACGCTCACGCCACAGGCTGAGCCGGCGGCGCCTGTTGCTGCCGCCGGAACAGCACCTTCTGGTACAGCCACCCGATCGCGACCAGCACCAGGCCGAGGCCGATGAAGGACAGCGCGCGCCACACCCCGGTGAGCGCCGACATGTCGACCAGGAAGGCCTTCAGGATCGTCAGCGCGATCACGATCGCCGACGCCAGACGGGCGCGCTGCGACGACACGATGACGCCGATGCCGAGCAGCACCACGCCGAAGGCCAGCCAGGCGAGCGAATAGGTGTATTGCTCGGCCGCGCTGGTCACGCCGCTCATCAGGTTGGGGCCGTGATAGATGCGGCGGATCTCCAGGCTCACATACGACAGCGCCAGCACCAGTGCGCCGGCGGCAAGCGTGTTGCCGTAGGCGGGCGGGCGGCGGCCTGCGACAGCGTAGGACAACAGCAGCATCAGCACCGCGGGGAAGGCGTAGGCGAGGATCAGGATGTTGAGGATGCCGCCCCTGATCGCGACGTCCGAGATCATCGGATTCTCGAACAGCAGGAGCCCGAGCACGGTCGCGCCGCCAGCGATGCCGGCGAGGATCGCGGCGCCGATGTCGTGCACGATGCTGCCGCTGCGCTCGCGCAGCCGCTCCAGGCCGATCGCCAGCGCCAGCGCGACGCAGACGTCGAGTCCCACTTCGGCGAGCGAGGGCGCCGCCAGCATGTCGCCGTCATTGACGGCGTGGCGGATCTCCAGGAACGCCAGCAGCGTCGTAAACAGGATCGCGGCGGCCTCGACCGCGCGCAGCGGCGCATCGTCGCCATGGCGGCGCATCAGATAGCTCGCGCCCCAGAACGAGGCCGCCGGCACGCCGTAGCCCCACAGCAGCCAGTTGACGATCGGCGTGGTGCCGACATCGGCGCCGACGATGCGCGGATCGTAGCCGATCCTGAACACCACCAGCCCGGCGAAGACAGCAGCGAGCGTGCGCAGGAACGGGATCGGCCGGCTCTGGAAGATCCAGGCGGTGCCGAGCGACATCAGCGCCAGCGCGATCGTCAGCCAGCCCTTCTCCAATGCGAATGTCAGCGCCAGCGCCAGCGCGCCCAGCGTGCCGGTCGCGAACAGCGCGATCGCGGCGCCGAGGCCGGGACGCTCCTCGCGCCGCGTCAGCGCTTCGGTGGCGGCGGCGAATGCGGCGGCAAGCACGACGGCGACGATCGCGAACGGGATCGAGCGATCGAGATGGGCGATGCGCGCGTACAGCGCGACCAGCAGCGCTGTTGGCGTGAACACGCCGGCCGCCGACCACACCACCGGCACGACCGCGTTCTCCGAACGTCCCTGCGCCAGGAAGCCGGCGCCGCCGAAGCCGAGCGCGAAGATCGCCGCCGTCACCAGATGCGACGTGACCGATGCGCCGAGCGGGTTCGGGCCCATGCCGGGCAGCGCGCCGCCGGGCAGCACCAGCAGGTCCGGATTGTCGCGCAGCGCCCATTCGACGAACACGACGAACACGGTCCCCGCCGCAGCCGCGACCGCTCCGGCCGCGCTCGGCGCGCGCCAGGCGACCGCGAGCGTCGCGGCGACCAGCACCGTAAAGCCGATCAGCGCCAGGCCGTCATGGAAGCTCGCGAGCACGACGAGCATCGCGCCGAGCAGATAGACGGCAAGCCCCACCGACGAGATCGGCTCGACCTCGTCGTTATCGGCTGCAGGCCCGAACATGAAGCCGCAGGCCACGATCAGCGCCGCCAGCGCGAAGCCCGTGACGACGTGGAAGACGTGCGGCGCGACCGTCTCGACGCCCGCGTCGAGGCCGGGCAGGGTCCACAGGAACGACAGCCCGATCGTGGTCATCGCCAGCCAGCGCCACAGCCGCACGCGCGCCAGCGCGAACGCGGCCGCCGTGACGATGGCGAGATAGATGTACAGCGCCCAGTAGTTCGGCTGCCCGGTCGAGACCAGCACCGGCGTCGTGAACGCCGCGACGAGACCGAGCCCGGCCAGCGCCGGGCCATGCAGCAGCGCCGCCGCCAGCGTGCCCAGCGCGACGACGCCGAGCAGCACGAAGGCGATCGCGGGCGGCAGGAATTCATACAGCGCGTAGGCCGCGTAGATGGTGGCGAAGGCGACTGCCGTTCCGGCCGCGGTGAGGATCGCCGGGATGTTGGCGATCGGCAGCGCCGCAATCTGCGAGATGCTCTCCTTGCGCCGGCTCCATTCGCCCGCCGCCAGCAGCGCGGCGGCGAACAGCGCGCCGAGCGCGACGCGGACCTCGGGGCCGACCAGGCCGGCCTCGATCGAGTAGCGCACCATGAAGAAGCCGCCGAGCGCGAGCGTCAGCCCGCCGATCCACACCACCCAGCGGGTGCCGATGGTCTCCTCGAAGCCGGCCGCCGGCTGCGGCAGCGGCGGCACGAACGGCGGGTGATCAGCGGCCGGCGCGTCGGCCGTGAGATCCGCTTGCTGCAGGGCAGGCTCGGCGAGGTCGGGCAAGGGTGGCGGCATCGGTGCGGCCGTGGCGGGCTCCTGGAACGGGCTCAGCGGCGGTGCGGCCGCCACCTGGGGCGCTGCGACAGGGCGGGCGATTTCCAGCCTGGCGAGCCTGGCCTCCATGTCGGTCAGCCGCACGGAGGTCCGGCGGGCCATGACGAGCGCCGCGAGCGCGGCCAGGAGGGCGATCCAGTCCAGGGGCCAGTCGAACATCAAAGGAAACAGTCCTGACTTCGATGGCGCCGCCGGCGTCATCGGGGAGGGAACAGGGGCCTTGCGGCCCCTGTGACGTGCGCAGCGAATCGGCGGCCGGCACGGATGTGCCGTCACGATGGCTGCAGTTCCTTGAGTGTCAAACGGGAGAAGGGAAGTTCAAGCCGCGCAGGTATGGCGCTACTTGCCGGTGCTCCGGATTGCAGATTGCGGCCTGGAACGACCGTGTGGAGCTCAGTCCAGATCGATCCGGAACGGCTGGCTGTCGACCATCATCGCGCCCGGGCCGATCGCGTCCAGTGCGCGCACCATGCGCCCCTGGCGGCCCAGCGCGCGGTCGGCGAGGCTGACGATCAGGCGGTTGGGCGAGGCGATCGGCGACGCCTCGCGGATCGCCCAGGCGATGTCCAGCTCGTCGCGGTGCGGATTGAGCGCGCAGGCAGCCGCGAAGGCGCTGGCGGTGGAGCGGCTGATGCCGGCATAGCAATGGATGACCAGCGGCGCCGCGCGGTCCCAGCCGCGCACGAAATCCAGCACCTGGGTGACATGACCCTCGCCCGGCGCCATGAAGCCCGGGAGCTGCTCGGTGATGTCGTCGACCGACACCCGCAGATGGTTCTCGGGCCGGATGGTTTCCGGCCGCTGCACCTGTTCGACATTGGCCATGATGGTCAGCACATGGCTGGCGCCGGTCAGGCGCACGGTCTCGGGCAGGGCGGCGAGTGAGCAGACGTGGATCATGAGGTGCCTTTGGACGCCCCATTATACGAACGGCGGCACGAGGGCAAAGGCGCGTTTTGGAGGGGCGCCGTGGGGCAGGCGCATATGTGCGCGCCGCCGCATGCGAGGGTCGTGCGCCCTCAGCGCGTGTTCTTGAGCTGCCGCAGCTCCTGCCGCACCAGATGCGCCTTGCCTTCGATCTCGGCGTTCAGCCGCTCGAGGTGATCGAGCACACGCTCACGGCTCGCCGACGACACCTCGACGGGCTTCTCGGCCCAGGGACGGCGCACGAGCAGGGCCACCATGGCGACGGCCAGGGCGGTCAGGAGCGGAAAGCTCAGGGCAACGAGCTGGTGCGTGGTCATCGAAGACCTCCCAGGATCCACTGACCCAGCAAATGTATGAGCACTCCGGTGACAATGCAAACCACGCCGGAGCCGTAAATCAGCGTGGCGGGGGTCCCCGGCGGCAGCACCCCGTAGACGAACTGGGCGAGCGGCACGAATGTTCCGGCGGTGACGATCGCGGTCGCCAGCGTGTTGACCCAGTTGGCCAGCAGCCTCAGCCGTTCATTGCGGCGCTCGTCCGGCGTCAGCGGCATCTCAGCACGATCCCAGCACCAAGTTGAACCGCGTCAGGAACCGTTTCTCCGCCTTGGCGGCACTCCAGGGCGTCAGATAGTCGGTGACGGTGGCCTCGGGCAGGCCGGGGTCGCGGCCGAACAGCCGCTTGGCCTCGCTCTCCGAGAACCCGGCGAGCCGGGTGGCTTCCAGATAGGCCGAGCCGCGATCCGCCGCCTTGATCTGGCGCTCGATCTCAGGCGCGAGCTCGGCCGGCAGGCCGAAGCGGATGTGGATCGCGCCGAGCAGCCGCTTCTCGACGGATTTGTAGCTGCCGCCGAGCACCGCCTTGAACGGCGAGATCATGTCGCCGATGACATATTCCGGCGCATCGTGCAGCAGCGCCGCGAGCCGCAGCCGCGCATCGATGTTGGGTTTCTTCGCGCGCATCACCGTTTCCACCAGCAGCGTGTGCTGGGCCACCGAGAAGATGTGCGCGCCCGACGTCTGGCCGTTCCAGCGCGCCACGCGCGACAGGCCGTGCGCGATGTCGGCGATCTCGACATCGAGCGGCGAGGGATCGATGAGGTTCAGCCGCCGTCCCGACAGCATGCGCTGCCAGACACGGTCCTGCCCGCTCGCGGGCTTGTCGCTCGTCATTTGGGTGGCTTGAGGCGCGGGGCGCGGCGCTTGCCGCTGCAGGTCTGGTGGCAGAAGCAGGTGACGAGATGGTCGTTGACCATCCCCGTCGCCTGCATGAAGGCGTAGACGATCGTGGGCCCCACGAACTTGAAGCCGCGCGACGACAGCTCCTTGGAGACCTTGATCGACAATGGCGTCGAGGCCGGCACGCTCGCGGTGGTCTTGAACGCATTCACCTTGGGCGCGCCGTCCATGAAGTCCCACAGCAGCTTCGAGAAGCCGGGGCCCTTGTCCTGGATGTCGAGCCAGGATTTCGCACTGAGAATGGTGCCTTCGATCTTGGCGCGGTTGCGCACGATGCCGGCATCGTTCATCAGCGCGTGGATCTTCTTGTCGGAATAGCGCGCGATCTTCTCCGGCTGGAAATCGTCGAACGCACGGCGGAAATTGTCGCGCTTGCGCAGGATCGTGATCCACGACAGCCCGGCCTGAAAGCCGTCGAGGATCAGCTTCTCATACAGCGCGCGGTCGTCATATTCGGGAACGCCCCACTCGGTGTCGTGATAGGCGACGTACAGCGGATCGCTGCCCGGCCAGGGGCAGCGCGTCAGGCCATCGGGATGGACGACAGCGGCGCGACCCATGCTGACAGCTCAGGCGACCGTCTGCTTCGGCGCGCCCTGCAGGGCGTCGAGATCGGCGACGCGCAAGGTCAGGCCGCCCGCCGTGAGCGGCGTGCCGGCCTCGATCGCCTCCGTGGTGCGGTCGATGCGCAGCAGTGCGATGCCCTTCTGCTGCGCGGCCGAGCCCATCGTGCCCACGCTCTTGTCGCCGGCGGTGATCGGCGTGCCCGGCTCCGGGCTTAGGCCGTCGAGCAGCACCTGTGCCGCGCGCGTGCGCGTCGTGCCGCGGTGGTGCATGCGGCTGACGACCTCCTGGCCGACATAGCAGCCCTTGCCGATATCGACGCCGTGCAGCAGGTCCATGTTGGTCTCGTGCGGGAAGGCGTCGCCATACATGAAGTCGAGCCCGCCGCGCGGCACGCTGCAGCCGATGCGATGCGCCTCATAGGCGTCCGCGCCGACCACCTCGGCGCCGGCCTGCGCGGCGATGCCGCCGAGCTCGGCCTGCGGCGCGATGACGCGCAGGCCGAGGTCGCCGTGGCGCGGATCGACGAACGACAATTCGGAGGCCGCTGCGACCGCACCGCCCCAGATCGCGATCACGCCGAGCTGGTCCGACAGGTTGGTGATCCCGACCTTGGCGCGGAGCTTGTAGACGTTGAGCTTGTCGGTCAGCGCCTGCGCCAGCGCGCGCGGACAGTCGAGCAGGAAGCGCTCACCGCCTTCGCTTGCGGGCACCTGGGTCACCAGGAAATCAATGACGATCTTGCCCTGCGGCGTCAGCAATGCGCCAAACCGGGCCTCGCCCGGATGGAGCTTGCCGACATCCGTGGTGAAGAGACCGTTGAGGAACTTGCGTGCATCGTCGCCGCTGACCTGGACCACGCCCCGGTCGTCGAGAAACGTCGCCTTCATTCGAAAAACCTCTTGCGACAGGCCGCACCGAAACGTAAGCCGCGCTGGCATAAACCACAAGGCTGAAACGCCGCACTGCGGTGGCTTCATTCTAAAGATCGAGACGCGCACCTTCCAAACGGCCAGCAAATGGGCAGGCGCGCAGCATGATCCAACTGCCTTGGGGTGATCGGGAGAATGAAATCCTATGAGGGCTTCATGAGCGCGCGGTTCGACGTCATTCTGAAATCCGGCACCGTGGTCAATCAAGACGGCGAGGGCGTCCGCGACGTCGGCATTTCGAATGGACGCATTGTCGAGATCGGCGATCTCAGCGCCGCGTCGGCCGCCGAGCTCATCGACTGCAAAGGCCTGCACGTGCTGCCCGGCGTGATCGACACCCAGGTGCATTTCCGCGAGCCCGGCCTGACCCACAAGGAGGATCTCGAAACCGGCTCGCGCAGCGCCGTGATGGGCGGCGTCACCGCCGTGTTCGAGATGCCCAACACCAATCCGCTGACGGTGACCGAGGAGGCGTTCACCGCCAAGGTCGCAGCCGGCCGGCATCGCATGCATTGCGACTTCGCGTTCTTCATCGGCGGCACCCGCGAGAACGTCGATCAGCTGCCGGTGCTCGAGCGCGCCGAGGGCTGCGCCGGTGTGAAAGTGTTCGTCGGCTCCTCCACCGGCTCGCTGCTGGTCGAGGACGACGACTCACTGCGCCGCATCTTCCAGGTGATCCGCCGCCGCGCCGCCTTCCACGCCGAGGACGAATATCGCCTCAACGAGCGCAAGAACCTGCGCGTCGAGAACGACCCGCGCTCGCACCCGGTGTGGCGCGACGAGGAGGCGGCGCTGCGCGCCACGCAACGCCTCGTCAATCTCGCGCACGAGACCGGCAAGCGCATCCACGTGCTGCACATCTCGACCAAGGAAGAGATCGTGTACCTGCGCGATCACAAGGACGTCGCCACCGTCGAGGCGACGCCGCATCATCTCACGCTCGCTGCGCCCGAGTGCTACGAGCGTCTCGGCACCTACGCGCAGATGAATCCGCCGGTGCGATCAGTCGATCATCGCGATGTCATCTGGTGGGGCGTGCACCAGGGCATCGTCGACATCCTCGGCTCCGACCACGCGCCGCATACGGCGGAGGAGAAGTCCAAGACCTATCCGGCCTCGCCGTCCGGCATGACCGGCGTGCAGACGCTGGTGCCGATCATGCTCGACCACGTCAACGCGGGCCGGCTGTCACTCGCTCGCTTCGTCGACCTCACCAGCGCCGGCCCCGCCCGCATCTACAACATCGCCCGCAAGGGCCGCATCGCCGCCGGCTACGACGCCGATCTCACGATCGTCGACCTCAAGCGCAGCGAGACCATCACCAACAAATGGGTGGCCTCGAAAGCCGGCTGGACGCCCTATGACGGCGTCCGCGTGAGGGGCTGGCCGGTCGGCACCTTCGTCCGCGGCCAGCGCGTGATGTGGCAGGGCGAGCTGCTGACGCCGGCGACGGGCGAGCCGGTGAGGTTCATGGAGACGCTGCGGCCGTAAGGTCGCGCGGCGCAGTCACGAGCACAGCGGTAGGGTGGGCAAAGGCGCACGCGCGACGCTTGCGCCAAATTCGACGCCCTCGCGCGCCGTGCCCACCATTGGTGCCGCGCGCGCTGATGGATGGTGGGCACGCAACCACCCTGCGGGCGGCTGCTTTGCCCACCCTACGGCCGCGCTCTGAATTGTTTGCTCGCAATGACGCGGGGCGGCCATCGCGCCCCGCCATAGCTCACCCGAACAGCTTGTCGATGTCGTCCTGGGAAATCGCCACGCCCGTACGCTGCGGCCCGTTCAGCAGGCTTGGCGCGGTGGAGGGAGCGGCAAGCTCGGCGGCCATCCGCGCCAGCTCATCCTTGCCCCAGATGCGGACGAGCCGGTTGATGTGCTCCTCCATGAACTTGAGCGACTTGACCACGCGCGTGATGCGCTGCCCAGTGAGGTCCTGAAAGGCGCACGCCTCGAACACCTTGTTGGTGCTGTCGACGATCTCGTCGCAGACCGCCACGGTCGTCGGGTCCTTGACGCCCTGCAGCTTCCCGACGCTGGCGCTGATCGACTCCATGCTTTCGAGGATCGTGTTGCCGGCTACTTCCGTATTTTCCACGATCGCGTCGAGGGTGTCGGTCATCGACGCGAAGCTGCCCTTGTCGCCCTGAAGAGCGGCGAGCTCCCGCCGCATGCTGCTGATGTTGCCGAACATCTCGACCAAGAGCGTCTTCAGCATCCTCTCTTCTTCTGGCGCAATCATCAGAAATCCCCGATCTTTCCTTAACGTTTCCTTGAGTGAAACTTCGTGCGACAGTTGCAGGCCCGGTCTGCCCCTCTGTGAGGGCGTTTCGGATTTCGGTTCGACGGTGACCAGCTCGCGACGCGGTATCGAGAGCTCCCGTCGTCAGCGAGGTGAAGCTCAGCCACCGATTGTTCCCCGATTTCGTTAAAGGCGCATGTTCATTCCCGTCAGAAGCCTGGACATGGTGAAGGGTTTCGAACGCGAGATTGGTCGCCCGGCCCGAGGGTTCCGCTCCCGGACGCGACGGCAGGCTGCAAAAGCATCGATCGGCCGCGTCGGACCCCCGACCCATGTTCGGTTCATGGGCCGGCTGACTGCATCGGCAGCGGTGCTGACGAGGCCGGTAATTTCGACTATCCTGCCCCGCAGACCATCAAGGCGGGCAGGACGGGGGCCCACGGGGGGACATCGATGACCACAGTAAGAAGCGGGCTGGCCCAGAAGAGCGGCGCCGTGATCCATGTTCGGTCCGGCGACATGGTCGTCGACGCCTTGCGCCAGATGCGCGACAACCGGGTCCGCTCGGTGCTGGTCATCGACGACGGCGTGCTGGTCGGCATCGTCACGCAGGGCGACTGCGCCATCAAGGTGCTGCTGCCCGGGCTGGATGCGAAGCAGACGCCGGTGAGCCAGGTGATGACGGCCAATCCGGTGACGGTAAAGCCGGACCATCGCCTCGACAGCTGCATGGCCCTGATGTCGCAGCGCGGCTTTCGCCATCTGCCGGTGCTGGATGATGGCAAGGTCGTGGGCGTGATCTCGATCGGCGACGTCGTCAAGAACATCATCATGGACCTGGAGCACAACGTCGACGATCTGATGGGCTACATCATGAAGGACGGCCCCGGCGGCTGACGGACGACGCGGAGCCGTTCCCCGCTCCAAGCATCCCGCCTCAACGAGGGGGGCGCGTGTACGGTCGTCGCGCGAGGCGGGGCGGCCGTCGACGTTTCGGGTTTCAGCAGTACGAATGACAAGGTCGCCCCGGTCCGTCTGCAATCGGCTCACGAACCTTGCGGCCGGCCCGTCCCTTCGAACGCGACAGGGGACAGCAGAATGGCCACCGCACACCTGATCCACGGCTATCTCGGTGCCGGAAAGACGACCTTTGCGCGCCGCCTGGAGCAGGAGCTACCGGCCATCCGCTTCAGCCACGACGAATGGATGACGAGTTTGTACGGCGATGATCCGCCGGTGGATCAGTTCGCCGAGTTTCATCGGAGGGTATCGAAGCTGCTCGACGCGCAATGGACGAGGTGTGTCGAACTCGGCGTGGATGTCGTGCTCGATTGCGGCTTCTGGACGCGACGCGAGCGCGACGAGACGAGGGCGACCGCCGCGGCGTCGGGAGCGGCCGTGCGACTCTATCGTCTCGCGTGCCCGGACGACGAAGCTTGGCGCCGCATCGACAAGCGCAACACGCATCTCGACGGCAGCTCGCTCATCGTCCGGCACACATTCGAGACGCTCAAGAGCCGCTTCGAGCCCCTGCAGAACGATGAGGATCGGATCGAAGTCAGGCAATGCTGAACCACGTTGGCTCCAAGCTGCCCGCGTCGAGGATCGGAAGAGTGGTCCATCTCCGTTCTGTCCAGCCGATGCCGGGGACGTTGGTTTCGGGATTCTAAGTAGTGCAGGGGGCTTTCATCCCCGGCCCATCATCCGAAGGTCGTCGCGATCGCGGCGCGGACGGCGGCTTTCGCACCGGTGGGAAGGAAGGTGCCGTGGGCCGCAAACAGCGCATCGAAATCATGATCGAGCAATCGGTCGAAATCGGTCCTGAGGCTGCCACCATGAGGCGTCGCCGCCTTGAGCCAGATCGGGCCGATGAGCGTCGTGCGCTTGAAGCCGAGAAACGGCATTGCGATCCGTGCCGGCAAGTTGTTATTCGAAAAGTCGCCGTAGTGCTGAAGCGCATCGCAGGTCACGAGCACGCCCGCACCAGAGCGAAGCAGCAGTGCCGCCTCGGGGATGCGCGCGCCAGCGAAGACCAGCAGTTGGGCGCCGTCGAACGGCAGTTCGCCGAGATCGGTCAAGGGCGCGTCGATCGGCGGGGTGGTGAAGCGAGTCCCGCCCGGTTGAGCCCAGAATCGCGCTCCATAACGGTCGACGTAAAAGGCGTCGTCGCGTCCGTGGGCGCCCCCAAGACGCAAGACATGAGCGACCCGCCCGAGCGCCTCCAGCCTGGCCAGTTCGTCGGGAGCGAGGCGAACGGAATTGACCAGCGTCAGCGCATCGCCGCGGCGAATGATCGTCATGTTGCGCGAAATGGTCACGAGCGCGTTGATCGGGATCGTGCCGCGCGCGCAAAACAGATCGGGTCCGATTTGCGCGATGGGGTCGTGGTGCAGGGCGGGGGGAAAGTCTTTCATCGGTGGCCTCTCAAGTCACCCGTTACAGCGCCTGAACGGCTTCGCACGCCGCCAGACAGGCCAGGGCTTCGCATAGGCATCCGACCATGGGTCGTGAATACAACACCCAACGCTGAACCGCACGCGCCGCGATGCACGAACAAGGCGGCCTATGAGTTCGATACGAGCCAAAGCCAGATGGCTCGCCGGACCCAAACGTTGCCCTTTCGGCAACCATATCAGGCGGCGCCTTGGAGCGCAGTGCGGATTTGAGCTTCAGCCGAGGCCATAGCCGCCTTTACGGCTTCGGGCCCGTAAGAGGTCCCTTCGACACGGATCAGCTCGATATCGGTCAACCCGATGAAGCGCAGCAGATGGAGAAGGTAGTTGGTCTGGAAGTCGAACGACGCGTATTCTCCTTCCGAGAAAACGCCACCACTCGCCACGACGAGATAGACCTTCTTGCCGGACAGTAGACCCTTTGGGCCGTTCTGGTCGTATTTGAACGTGACGCCCGGCCATGTGATGTGATCGATCCATGCCTTGAGTTGCGAGGACGGACCGAAATTGATCATGCCCGAACCGATGACGATTGTGTCGGCGGCCTTGATCTCATTGACCAGCGCTTCGGCGAGCCCGACCGCCTGCGCCTGTTCCGGCGTACGTTCTTCCAGCGACGCCAAGCGGCCATTGATATAGGCCGGAGTGATATGCGGCGGCGGCTCCGCCGAAACATCGCGCGTCGTCAGCGTGGCGCCCGAATGAGCCTTGAGCCTTTCGGCGATCTCAGCCGCGAAGCGGCTGGACAGGCCTTCGGCACTGCGTGGGCTCGATGTGATGAGGAGGATGTTGGTCATGCTTACTCCCTGGTCTTTAGTGATTGGCAATTGCAGGAGCCGCGCGAACGAGCTCCCTGTTCGGAACCTGCTCGACGAGGAACTTTGCGAGATTGCCTCTCGACAGTTTCGTGCCGAGCTTGGACTTTCCGTACCAGCCGACGTCGATGGTCCCGCTGGCCGGGCCGTCCTTGAGATTTGGAATCCTCACCAGGGTCCAGTCCAGTCCTGAATCCCGAACCAATTCGGCCGTTGCTCTGATGTCGTCTACGCCCTTGCGCGCAATCAGCTTGAACAGCATCAAAAACGAGTGGGCCTTGAGATCGAAGCGATCTTTTGGATCGCGATAACTCGCCGTGGAAATTTGAATGAGGCGATGAACACCCAACTCTTTCATGACCGAGACGATGTTGCTGACACCGTGCATGATCGGCCGGTTGCCCTTGATCTTGAGACTGTTGGGTCCAAGTGCACTGATGACTGCCGTAGAACCACGGATGCACTCGGCCATCGCCTCTACGTTCGTAAGGTCGCCGACAACGATTTCAATTTTCCCCTGGTAGTCCTTCAGCTTGCCGGCATCGCGCGTATAGACCGACAGGCTGTAGCCTTGCCTGCGTGCCTCCTCGATGAGGTGCCGTCCGGTCGGACCGGTTGCGCCGAATAGCGAAATCTTCATTGCTCTTTCTCGCGGTTTCAACGTTGCGAGGCGGAGCCACACCGATCGCGGTGCTGGTGCCAAGGTTGGAAAGTGTCATTTCTGTCGGCCATACATGCATTCGTCGTTGGTGTGTTTCGTTGACTAGATGATTGGGGTAGACTGCCCCATAGACAAGAACGTAAAATTTTGAGGCCTAGTCACATGCGTATGACCGCCCCCATTCCACTCCAGCCCGGAACGTATCCCAGCTGCGGACCAGTCAAAGAGGTCCTTGGCCGCATGGGCGACAAGTGGACCATTCTCGCGATCACCATGCTGGTCGAGCAGCCCCGCCGCTTTAATGAGTTGAAGCGTTTGATAGGTGGGATTTCGCAGCAGATGCTCACCCGTACGCTCAAGGCGCTGGAGCGCGACGGGATGGTGACGCGGAAAGTTCATCCGAGCGTCCCGCCTCAAGTCGAGTACAGTCTGACTGATCTAGGGAAATCGCTTGCTGGACCGTTGATGCAGCTGGCGACTTGGGTGGTCGATCACATGAGCGAAATCGAAAGTTTTCGGGCCCGACACGATCAAGCAGCTCATCACTGATAAGAAGATCAAGGTGAATGTGCACCAGCCAGGCGCGTCCGTCTGGAGTAAGCAACGCGTTTTTTCTAGGACATTTTGGCTCGACGCTTGCCGCGCCGGGCCGCCCGTCGGGCAAATCAGTGCGCGACTTTAGTTGTGACAACGACGCTATCCGCCGCGGCAACTACACAAAGCCATTTACCGAAGCGGAAAATATTCTCCGTTGTCTCAATGCGATCGCGTCTTCCGCATCTTTCAGTCGAAAAAAGCGCTTTCGCGTTTTAAGAAATCGTGTCTATCTTCCCTCCATCCCGCCTCAACGAGAGGGGCGTACGCGCGGTCGTCACGAGACGCGAGGCGGGGAGGCGGTGGACGTGTCGGGTTGCAGCGTGGCTTTGTCCGCGCGGACGAACGATCTCGATGCGGACGTGAAGTCGTGTGGTCCTGGCCTCCCGATGCCGAGGTCAAGCCAGCGCATGATGCGAGAGCGTCGGCGCAGGCGATGGGGGCAATCAAGCCGGTCCCCAGGGAGAGCGCGAGATAAGCGTTAAACCCATCGCGCAGGGGAGGCTGGGCTCATCCGGCTGCACCTGTGGTTCCTGCCCCGTGCTTTTTGCCTGCACGGGGGCCATGGGCGTCAGCCGACGCCCAGCCTTCCCTGCGCCCTCGACTAATCGAGGGACGAACGTCGGTCATCGCTCGGACGCATCGCGCCGCGAGGACGACGAAACATGTCCCACGCTATTTGACATTTGTGCAGATGATCGCCGATGCCGGCGACGCGCGGTAGGGTGGGCAAAGCAGCCGCCCGCAAGGGCGGTCGCGTGCCCACCGTCGTGAGGCATAGGCGGGGTGCGGTGGTGGGCACGGCGCGCGCGTCAGCTCGGGATAGCGGCAGCGCGGCGCGCCTTTGCCCGCCCTACGAGGCTAAGCGCGAAGCGTTGAAATCGTCAGCGCTACTGCGTGGCCCGGGCGAGCGAGAATTCGCCGTTGCGGATGCGCTCGGGGAAGCCTTCGACGAAGGTCGCCACGGCGTCCTCGCCATAGGTCGTCACGAGTTCGGCGAGCGCCGCGAACAGGCTGGCCTGCGCCAGGCAGTCGCCGTCGACGCCGTCGTGGCGCGCTTCCGCCCAGGCTTCGTTGAGGTAGCTGAGCGCAGCCTGCTTCTGCTCGTGATCGGGCAGCACGTCGGGATAGGCGCTGAATGTGACGGGAAAGCTCATTGAATTCAGTCTGGCGGAGCCGCGAGGGGCAAGGAAATCCGAACGCGGGTGCGCCGGACCCGTAAGCATTACCACGCGAGGCGCGGACGCCTAGGCCAGTTCTTTAGGATAGGTTAACAAGGTTAACACAAACGGGGATAAGTGCGTCCGGTCAATTGGCGTAGCGCGCCGTGAGGTCGCGCGAGATCTTCGAGCCCTCGTCGATGTAGCGGCGGATCGCGACCATCGCCGCCGGGGTGCAGGTCCGGTAGGTCTGCTGGAAGCCGTTATAGCCGCGGTTGAAGCCGGCGATCATGCGGGCACGGCGCTCGCCCGACGGGGTCTCGGCATCGATCAGCGCCTGCATCTGGTTGCGCCATTTGGCGCCCTCGTTGCTGCCGCAGATGCCGCGGAGGTAGTGCAGGGTGCCGAGGATCTCCGACAGCCGCTGCAGATCGCCGTCGAACGGCGCGGCCGCGTCCTGCGCCCGCACGGGGGCGGCGCACGCCGTGACGAGTATGAGGGTGGCCAGGAGGCGCTTTGCTACGATCGGAAACACGCCCGTCATATGCCCGCGCCGGACGGCGGACGCAAGGCGGCTGGAGGCGCCTGGAAGGCGGCTACAGCAGTGCCCGGGCGGCGGCGATGATCCCGGGCAGGCCGTCGGTCAGCTGGAGGCCGTCGAGCGCATCGGGCGCGCGCCACTGGGCGTCGTCGAGCTCCTCGTTGAGCCTGGGGAGGCCGGCCTGCCAGCGCGCGGCAAATGGCAGAATCAGGTAATGGCCGCCGCCGCCGTCCGCCGGCAGCACCTCGCGCCAGCCGGCCAGGCCGATGATGGCGATCGAAAGCCCGGTCTCCTCCATCACCTCGCGCGTGAGCGCTGTGTGCAGGCTCTCGCCGAACTCGACCCGTCCGCCGGGCAGGGTGTAGACGCCCTTGGCGGGCGAGCGGGCGCGGCGCACCAGCAGGATCTGGCCATCGCGGAAGATGGCGGCGCTGACGGCGAGCTGGGGATGGCGGGGCGGAGTTTGGGCGGTCATGGCTCGGGGCGGCTCCAGGAGGGGTCTGCACTGTAACGTGAAGACCGCGCGCAGCGCCCTGCGATGTTAGAAGCTCGCCATGATGGCGTCGACGGCGTCGACCTCGTCGACTTCCGACACCGGTTCCGGATCGAACTCGATGTCGCCGTTGATGATGCCGCCGGCCTGCGACACCAGCGGCTTGACCCAGCCCGCCGCCTGCTCGGCGAGCTTGGCCTTGGTGCCGTCCTTGGTGGCCTCGCGCATCGCGCTGCCCACCGCGAGCAGGATGTCGGTCATGGTCTTGGTCAGATGGTCGAAGCGGTCGCGGATCGCCGGCTCGGCCTGCTCATAGGCCTCGATAACGAGATCGCGGGCCTTGAAATTGGTGTGGGTGAAATGTTCTGGATAGGTCAGCGGCGACCAGGCGAGGAAATCCTCGGCGCATTCCGGAATGTCGGGAATCATTTCGAGCAGCATCACGGCTTCGTTGAAATGATTCAGGTAGTCGGTGGCGAGCCCGGTGCGCGGATTGATGTTCGCCGCGCGCAGGATCGCGGCTCGTGCCGGATCGATGGCGCCCGTCGTGCGCTGGGTCGTGCGATCAGTCTGCACGGGGTGTGGGGCCACTGCGGTCATCCGGCGCAGTGTTCCCAACCCCGGTTAAAAGGTGCTGAACACACCGTCATTTGAGTGAGATTATGTGTGGACGCTTCGTGATCACTTCACCACCCGCTGCGCTCAGGCGGATGTTCGGCTACGAGGAACAGCCCAACTTTCCGCCACGGCACAACATCGCCCCGACGCAGCCGATTCCCGTAGTTTTCCTGGATCGGGAGGTCAGGCACTTCCGCCTGATGCGCTGGGGCTTCATGCCGTCGTGGGTCAAGGATCCCCGTAATTTTACGCTCGTGATCAACGCGCGTTCGGAGACCGTACGCGACAAGCCTGCGTTCAAGAATGCGATCCGGCGGCGCCGGGTGCTTGTGCCCGCTGATGGATATTACGAATGGCAGGTGATCGACGGCCGCAAGCGGCCGTTCTTCATCCACCGCGCCGACCGCGCGCCGCTCGGCTTCGCCGCCTTGGCCGAGACCTGGATGGGGCCGAACGGCGAGGAGGTCGACACCGTCGCGATCATCACGGCGGCCGCGAGCGCCGATCTCGCGACGCTGCATCACCGTGTTCCCGTGACGATCAGGCCGGATGATTTTTCGCTGTGGCTCGACTGCAGCGCCGATGACGCCAGCGACGTGATGCGACTGCTGGTCGCGCCGCGCGAGGGCGAGTTCGCCTGGTACGAGGTCTCGACCCGCGTCAACGCGGTGGCCAACGACGATGAGCAACTGCTGCTGCCGATGACCGCGGAGATGCGCGCGGCGGAAGACGCGCAGCGCAAGCCGGCCAAGAAAGCTGCATCGCGCAAGGCTGCAACGGCACCGGCGGATGACGGGCAGGGGAGCTTGTTCTGAGGCGGGCTGTATCGACAGAGAAGGTCGTCATCCCCGCGAAGACGGGGATCCAGTACGCCGTGGCTTCTCGTGTTGAATCGAGCAGCCGTGGAATACTGGGTCCCCCGCTTCCGCGGAGGACGACAGCGGAAACCATCAGGACCAGACGGGGACGTGGCTTTACTTGAAAATCCTCAGCGCCGCATGCTGCAGCAGCATGATCGTCTTGGCGTCCTGGATGCGGCCGTCGCCGATCATCGCCAGCGCTTCGTCGATCGAGACCTCCATCACCTCGATCTCCTCGCCCTCATGCGCGAGCCCGCCGCCGGCGCTGACGCGCATGTGCGGCTCGTACGCAGCGACGAAGAAGTGGATCTTCTCGGTCACGACGCCCGGGCTCATGAACGCCTCGAACACGAACTTGACGTCGTGCAGGCGGAAGCCGGTCTCCTCCTCGGCCTCGAGGCGGATGCGCTCCTCGGGCGAGGCATCGTCGAGCAGTCCGGCGGCGGCCTCGATCAGCAGCTCGTCGTAACCGTTGACGAAAGCGGGGTAGCGGAACTGCTTGACCAGGATGACGCTGCGCTGCGCGAGGTTGTACGGCAGGATCGCCGCCGCATTGCCGCGGTCGAACACGTCGCGGCTCTGCATCTGCCAGGTGCCGTCGTCGCGCCGCCACTCGAATCTGGTCGAGCTCAGCGTGCCGTAGTGATCGGACAGCACGCGCCTCTCATGCACGCGGATGCGATCGGAGATGCTCATGCTGAACCTCTACTTCATGCCCGGCGTGGGTGGACGGCCATCGAGCCATTTCGAGAACACCACGCTGTCCTGCACGGCATAGTCGAGCGCCTGGTAGAACGCCTGCACCTTGGTGTTGTCGCCGCGCACCATCAACATCAGCTTGACGATGCCGCGCGCACGCAGCCAGTCTTCCGCGGCGGCCATGATGGCGCGGCCATGACTGTGGCCGCGGTGATCGGGGTCGACGCTGACGTAGTAGACCCAGCCGCGATGGCCGTCATGGCCGACCATGGCGGACGCCGCGATCGCACCGCCGGCGCGGCCGACGAGCACGTTCGAACTGTCGCCGCGGCGGGCGAGCGCGATGTCGGCGGCGGGATCGTTCCACGGCCGCGTCAGGCCGCAACGGTGCCACAGCGCGATGACAGTGGGCACGTCGGCATCGGTGATGTCGGAGATCGCGAGAGAGGCTGCGGTATCCATGGGCGATCAGAGCACCTTGCCGGGATTCATGATCCCCAGCGGGTCGAACTGTGCCTTGATCGCGCGCATCAGCGCAATCGCAGTCGGGTCCTTGACGTCCGGCAACTCGTCGCGCTTGAGCACGCCGATGCCGTGCTCGGCCGAGATCGAGCCGCCCATGCGCAGCACGATCTCGAACACGACCGCGTTGACCTCGTGCCAGCGCGCCAGGAAGTCCGCTGTATTGGCGCCGATCGGCTGGCTGACATTGTAGTGGATGTTGCCGTCGCCGAGATGGCCGAACGGCACCGGCCGTGCGCCGGGCATCAGCTTCACCACGGCGGCGTTGGCCTCCGCGATGAACGCCGGCACCGCCGCGACCGGCACCGAGATGTCGTGCTTGATCGAGCCGCCCTCCGGCTTCTGCGCCGCGGAGATGTCCTCGCGCAGCTTCCAGAATGCCATGCGCTGGGCCAGGCTGTCGGCAATCGCGGCATCGTCGACGATGCCGTCCTCGAGGCCTTGCTCGAGAATGGTCTCGAGCGTGGCGCGGGCGTCGTCACGCGACGACGACAACTCCATCAGCACGAACCAGGGATGCTGGCCGGCAAGCGGCGCACGGTTGCCGGCGGCGTTGCGGATCGAGAAGTCGAGCGCGATGTGTGCGATCAGCTCGAAGCTGGTGAGGTTGCCCGCCGCCTCGGCTTGCGCGATCGCGAGCAGCTTCAGCGCATCCTCGGGAGACTTCAGCCCGACGAACGCCGTCTCGATCGCGCGCGGCTTCGGGAACAGCTTCAGGCTCGCCGCCGTGATGATGCCGAGCGTGCCCTCGGCGCCGATGAAGAGGTTGCGCAGGTCGTAGCCGGTGTTGTCCTTCTTCAATTTCGACAGCGCATTGAGCACCCGCCCGTCAGCCAGCACGACTTCCACGCCCAGCGCCATCTCGCGCGCGACGCCATAGGCAAGGGCGGCGGTGCCGCCGGCATTGGTCGAGAGATTGCCGCCGATGGTGCAACTGCCCTCGGCGCCGAGCGACAGGGGAAACAGCCGGTCGACCTCGGCGGCCTTCTGCTGCGCCACCTGCAGCACGACGCCGGCCTCGGCGATCATCGTGTTGGAGGCGGTGTCGACGTCGCGGATCTTGTCCATGCGCTTCAGCGACACCACGACCTCGCCATTGTGCGGCGTCTGGCCGCCGACGAGGCCGGTGTTGCCGCCCTGCGGCACCAGCGCGATGCGATGCGCGCTGGCGAGCTTGCAGATCGCGGCGACTTCGGCCGTCGAGCCCGGACGAAGCACCAGCGGCGAACGGCCGTGGAACAGGTTGCGCTCTTCGGTGACGTAAGGCGCAACGTCGGCCTCCGCGGTCAGCGCCTGGCGCTCGCCGACGATGGCGGTGAATTGCGCGATCAACTCGGGCGACAGCGGCGGCAGGGCAGGCTGGCTGATGTTCATCGTGGCTTGCTTCCAATGTTATCTCGGCGCCGCCGCGCGGCGCAGCCGGTCGTTGATGGCCTCGCCCAGCCCGTCATGAGGGATCGGCATGACAGCGATGCTGCGGGCGCCGCTGGCATCGAGGCTGCGAAGATAGCCGAAAAGATGCGTCGCCGCCTCTGCCGGATCGCCGGATGGCGAGAGGTTGAGGATCGCGGCGGCGTCGCTGGCGCCGGGCAAAGTCACGGGACCGAACGCGAGCACGGCTTCGCCCGGCGCGACCGCGCTCGCATCGAGGCGGACCGTGGCGCGCGGCGCGTAATGCGAGGCCAGCATGCCTGGCGCGAGCGGCTGCTCGGACGCGTGCGCCTCGGCAGCGGCGGGCCTAGCGAGAGGACGGCCGAGCACCGCCTCGATCGCCTCGCTGGGGACGCCACCGGGGCGCAGCAGCGTCGGCTCGCCGAAACAGCCGACGATGGTCGATTCGACGCCGACCTCGACCGGGCCGCCATCCAGGATCAGGTCGATGCGTCCGGCGAGATCGGCGGCCACATGCGCGGCCGTGGTCGGCGACACGTGGCCGGAGATGTTGGCCGACGGCGCCACCACGGCGCCGCCGAACGCCGCCAGCAGCGCCCGCGCGACCGGATGCGCGGGCACGCGGATGGCCACGGTGTCGAGGCCCGCGGTGGCGAGGTCGGCGACCGGGCAACCATCGGCCTGCGGCAGCACCAGCGTCAGAGGTCCCGGCCAGAACGCAGCGGCGAAGCGCTCGGCCGTGGCGTCGAAGCGGCCGATTCGCCGCGCGGCCGCGAGGTCTGCGACATGGGCGATCAGCGGATTGAACGCCGGCCGGCCCTTGGCTTGGTAGAGGCGGGCGATCGCCGCAGCATCCGCCGCATCGGCGCCGAGGCCGTAGACGGTCTCGGTCGGGAACGCGACCAGCCCGCCACGCGCGAACACCGCCGCAGCCGCCGCAAGCCCAGGCGCGTCGGCGGGCAGGATCGTGGTGGTCACTGCGATGGTGTCGGTTGCGGACATCAGGGGTACGGGACGGCGGTTGCTTCCGCGCACGCCTATAGCGGCCGCGGGGCTTCGGATGAAGCGCGCAAATCGACCGCCGGCCTGCGCTGGCGCCATGGCCGCCGGCCAAAAGCCCGTGGCCTCAACCAGTTAACCCATCCCCAGGCGACCAGCGAATTCAATACGATTTCATGCCTGCTGCGCCTTGCGGAGACGGAAACCCGACGCTATAAGCCGGCTTCCCAAGTCGGAGCGTGGCTCAGCCCGGTAGAGCACTGCGTTCGGGACGCAGGGGTCGCAGGTTCGAATCCTGCCGCTCCGACCATTTTTCGCGTGACAGCTCACGCGTTTCCCGATTTCACCTCGTGCTTGCCGCCTTGGCAAGTATCGTCGACACTCAAGACCGCTCGTCGGCGAGCGCGAGGGAGCTATCGTCTTGGAACGCGTCGTTCAGCTGCATATCGAGAAGTTGCCGGAAGGCCTGTATCTCGCGACGTCTGCCGAGGTCCAAGGTCTCGTCGTCCAGGGACGGACGATCCAGGAAACCATCGAGATTGCGCGCGACGTCGCCAAGAAGCTGATCGAAGCTCAATCGAACACGGGGGCGACGCTTCAGCCCGCCGGCGAGGCGTTCGACTATCCCTTGATCATTGCCCTCTGATGGGCTCCCTGGCGGGCTTCCGTTATCGGGAGATCGTCAGGCGACTGAAGACGTTGGGTCTGGAATTTCATCGTCAGGCCGCAGGCTCGCACGAGATCTGGTTCAACCCGGCTTCGAACCGCTACACGACCATTCCCAACCACCCTGGCGACATGCCCGAGGGCACGTTGCGTGCAATTCTCAAGCAGGCCGGTATTGATATCGATGCTTTCCTGCAGGTGAGGTAGGGGCCTGCGTGTACGTTTCTTGAGCTTGTGACCTTGCGCCTGAGTAGCTCGATGAGGCGAGGGGAATTCCAAAATGACACCGCGATATCAACCTAAAACACCGACCCTGGGGCAGACGGCGTGGCGCCATGCCAATATCGGCAGGTTGCTCAACAATGCGGTGCGCCGGTTCGAGGCGCGCGTGCTCGAGCTCATGGCCAAAGGCGGCCATGGCGAGACGCGGATTGCCCATGTCAGCCTCACCCGCAATCTAGACGTCGAGGGCACGCGACTGACCGAGCTGGCGCGGCGGGCGTCGATGAGCAAGCAGGCGATGGGCGAGCTGGTCGATCAATGCGCCGAGTTGGGACTGGTCGCGCGCGAGGCTGATCCGCGCGATGGGCGCGCGCGCATCGTCCGCTTCACGCCGGCCGGGCTGGAATGGCTGCAGGCCTTTGGCGACGCGGTCGATGTCGCCGAGGCCGAGATGCGCAAGGAACTCGGCAAGGCTGCGATGGACGCGATCGTGCAAGGGCTAGGGGCCTACGGCGCACGTTTCGATACGCTGGAGGAATGATAGTCAGGTTGCTTGACTATTTCGTGTCGCGCCCTAGCATCCCCTGCAATTGCGAGGGAGAAGCGCCATGGCCGACATTCTGACCGCTTCCGTCCTGATCGTGGGCGGCGGGCCGTGCGGGCTGATGCTTGCCAACGAGCTGGGACGCCGCGGCGTGTCCGCGATCCTGATCGACGAGAAGCCGGGCACGGCCTTCAACCCGCAGGCCAACGCGACCCAGGCGCGGACGATGGAGCACTATCGCCGCCTCGGCTTCGCCGATGAGATCCGCCGCGCCGGCCTGCCCGCGGACTATCCGACCGACGTCGCCTATTTCACCCGCTACACGGCGCACGAGCTGGCGCGCTTCCAGCTGCCGTCGGCGGCGCGCGCGACCGAAATTGTGAAGGGATTGTCGGGCTCGTGGAGCGCGGCCGAGCTGCCGCATCGCGTATCGCAGAAATTCGTCGAGGCGATCCTGCGCCGCCACGCCGGCGAGCTTGCGGGCATTCAGCTGCACTACGGGCATCGGCTCCTCGGTTACGTCGCCAACGACGACGGAATCGCAGCCGAGGTGGAGCGGCTGTCTGACGGTGCGCGGATGAAGATCTGCGCCGCGTTCCTGGTAGGTGCCGACGGTCCGCGTTCCCTAGTCCGCCAGTCGCTCGGCATCTCCTACGGCGGCTCGACCGGCGTGCAGCGCGATTTCATGGGCGGCCGCATGCTGGCGGTCTATCTCCGCTCGCCGGAGTTCTATGCGAGCATCCCGCATGCCAAGGCCTGGATGTATGTCTGCTTCAACCGCGACCGCCGCGCCTTCATGGCGTCGGTGAACGGGCGCGACGAGTTCGCCTTCCACACCCAGCTTCAGCCCGGCGAGGACGAAAGCGCGATCACCGCCGACGATGCGATGGCGGCGTTCCAGCGTGCCTGCGGCGCCGCCATCCCTTGCGAGGTGCTGTCGCATCTCACCTGGACCGCAGGTCATGCGCTGGTCGCCGAGAGCATGCAGCGCGGCCGGGTGTTCCTCGGCGGGGATGCCGCGCATCTGTTCACGCCGACCGGCGGGCTCGGCTACAACACCGCGATCGAGGACGCCGTCAATCTCGGCTGGAAGCTCAGTAGCGTCGTGAAAGGCCTCAGTCCGATCTCGCTGCTCGACAGCTACCAGGCCGAGCGCCGTCCGGTGGCGCTGCGCAACACCGATTACGCCCGCCGCTTCGCGGATTCGCTCGGCCTGTTCGCCGCCGTGCCGGAGATCGAGGACGCGACCGACACTGGCGCAGAGGCACGCCGCATCGCCGGCGCCTATCTCGACCGCCATGCGCGCGCCGAGTTCAACATTCCCGGCATCACCTTCGGCGGCCGTTACGATGGCTCGCCGATCATCGTCTCCGACGGCACCGCGCCGCCGCCGGATGCAGCGAATGTGTACGTGCCGAGCGCCTGTCCCGGCGGCCGCGCGCCGCATGCTTGGCTGGAGCCGGACGTCTCGCTTTATGACCGCTTCGGCTTCGGATGGACGCTACTGCGGTTCGAGGGCTGTGAGGGCGACGAGCATCAGCTGCGCGATGCCATCCAGCGGTCGCGTGCCGATGTGAAGATCGTCACCGCGCCGCGCGAATTGCGCGATCTTTATGAAGCCGATCTCGCGCTCATCCGGCCTGATCAGATCGTGGCTTGGCGCGGCAGCACCGGCCAAGCAGGGATGCTGGGCGACGCGCTTGCGCAGGCGCTGGGGCAGGGTGCCGTCGCGGCTTGAGTGACTGCGGGAACTCCGAGCTGAAGGCCTCATGAAGAAGCTTTAGTGCCGCAACGGCTGTCATAGGAACAATCGCCGACCGGGACTCTTGCTCTGGCGACAGTCAGGCTTCAACCCGGAGACGAACGATGAGCAAGATGACCGGTGCGCATCGAGCGAGAACGATTCAGGCTTTGACGGCTGCGTGCGCCGTGACGTTGATCATGGCCGGCAGCGCCGTGGCTGCGCCGAAAGGGCAATCCACCGCCAAGGACCAGCTTTTCATGACCGAAGCGATCGAGGGCGATCTGTCGGAGGTCAGCATGGGCAAGCTGGCGCAGCAGAAAGGGCAGAGCGACCAGGTGAAGCAGTTCGGCCAGGCCCTGCAGCAGGACCATGGCGACCATCTGCAGAAGGCGGAGCAACTGGCGAGCCAGAACGGCATGAAGGTGCCGTCCGAGCCGAGCAAGAAGCAGCTGGCGATCTACAATCGGCTGGACGGCCTGCAGGGCGAACGTTTCGACAAGGCTTTTGCAAAAGCCATGGTCACCGACCACGAGAAGGACATCGCCGTCTACAAAAAGCAAGCTGCGGCCAAATCTCCGCTCTCGGACTTTGCGCAACAGACCGTGCCGGTGCTGCAGAAGCATCTCGAGATGGCGAAGTCGCTCGCCTCGGGGAAGCCGGGCAGAACCTGACGCCTGCTCAGGCCCTGCACGCGCCGGAGAACTATCCGTGCGCCGTGGATAGGCGGTCTGCATCTTGCCGCGTGGGACTGGGGGCATCGCCGAGATCGCCCGCGCGTTGCAGCAGCGGATCGATACGTCAGTTCGGCGCCGGAGATCCGAGCGGATCGGAGCTCTGCTGCGTGGCGGCTTGCGGCTCGAGCATCGGCGTCTGACGCAGCATCAGGTAGTCTGGACGAAAGCCGGCCAGTCGCGTCAGCCCGTCCCAGTTCGTCACCGTGATCGTGCGCGATTGCCAGTGCAGCAGCTCCTTGCGGCGCAGATCCTGGATGGTTCTGTTGGCATGCACCGGCGAGATGCCGCAGATCGCAGCCAGGTCCGATTGCGTGAAGGGCGAAGGGAAGCGCAGGTCGCGCCCGAGACCGACGGCGCGCAGCCGCACGGTGATCTCGCAGATCAGATGCGCCACCCGGCTGAGTGAATCGCGGCTGCCGAGATTGGTGAGCCAGGTTCGCAGCGACGCCATGTCGGCCAGCATTAGCAGCGACAGCGCATGCGCCAGCCGGGCCGATCGCGCGCGCGCATCGCGGAAGAAGCTGTGCGGCACGAAGGCAGCCACAACGGGGCTGAGGGCGCTGAGATGCGCCGTCACGCGCGGCGAGACGATCGTATAGAGGTCAGGCACGTCGCCGGGGACGTAGATCGCGGTGATCTGGCCGGCGCCCGCTTCGATATCCTTCCAGCACAGATAGCCCTGCAGCAGAAGGCAGCATGTCGAAGGTTCATCGCCCTTGCGCCGGACGTCCTCGTGGGGAAGGACATTCCGAACGGAACTCGGCATCCTCGCCAGCAGATCAAGATCTTCGCTTGATAATTCCAGCAGGCTCGTCAGCCGGTCAGCCAACTTCGTGAACGCAAAACCTGCCTGCATTCCAGACTCATCCTCTCCTGTCGGGTCGGTGGTGCGATGATGCCCCGACGCTTATCTGTTCAAGCCCGGCAGGGGCGAACGTTCCTAAAGTTCCGGCTGCGGCCGTCAGCTGCGCGTTCCTCGATAGGAACTGTGCGTGCTTCCCCTCGCGGCCGATCGACACGATGGGCCTCAGGCGGGCGACATGGCGCCGGCGCCCTCTGGATCAGGCCATGCGCGCAGTCATGGCGGAACGGCAGCGCACCCAGGTTGCGGCCTGCGTTGCGGAGCTGCTTTCGGCTTGCTAATTTCCGCCGTCTGGAGCGGAGCGAGAGGCGCGGGTGACCGAAACGGAAAAGGCCGAACAGGTGGTGGCGGCATTGAGATCGGCGCAGGCGGCGCCGCCTGACGCGGCATTGCAGATGTTGAACGGCTTGATGGGGCTGGTGCGCAGCCCGAGCGATGAGCAGCCGCTCGAGACCGAGGAGGCGCGCTCGTCGGCCTTCATGTCGATCTGCGAGGTCGGCAAGGCGCTGCACCGGGGACAGCCCGTGGACTCCTTGTGGCCGGCCGCGGTGTCGGCCAGCGAGCGCTGGCTGGCGCTCGCCAAGTGAACGGCAAGTGAGCGGCAAGTGAGCGGGCGGCAAGCCGGTGGGGTCGGTTGGCGATGGCGTGCGATGACGACGGACGATCTCGCCGGCGCCGATGCAGTCGCGGCGCGCGTGCATCCGCATTTTCCTGAGGATCATGCCGTGTTCGCCGAACGTCTGCGGCTGCATCCCGCGGGCTGCAGCGTGCTGTCGAGTGCAGGCGGCGCGATCGCTGGCTATGTCATCAGCCATCCATGGGAGCTGGGCCGCCCTCCGGCGCTCAACGTTCTGATCGGCAGCCTGCCTGCCGACGCAGGCACCTACTACATCCATGATCTGGCGCTGCTGCGGGATGTGCGCGGCAGCGGCGCGGCGTCGGAGATCGTCCGGCAACTGGTCGGGCATGCGCGTGCGATCGGCTTGCCGTCGCTGTCGCTGGTCGCGGTCAACGGCTCCACGCCGTTCTGGGCAAAGCAGGGGTTTGCCGTCACGGCTCCGCTGGGAAGCGATGGCAAGCTGCAGAGCTATGGCGAGGATGCGCGCTTGATGAGCTTCGATCTCGCGTGAGCCGGTGGACATGAAAACAGCCCGGTCATCGACCGGGCCGTTGTTTCCTTGATCGTTCGTCGGCTTACTCCGGCATCGACACCGGACGCCGCCACAGGTCGCGCCGCCGGCTGAAGCGGTTGGCGTGCAGCATCCCGCCGGAGACCGGCTTGCCGTCGCGGTGCCGTCCGCCACTCTCGGCGCCCATCCAGGCCGCGATGGCACCGAGCAGCAGCGCGGTCGCCAGCGAGAAGGCGAGGATCGTCGTGCTCGCGCGCGATCGCGACAACGCGGTCTTGGCATTGGCGATGGTTGCGTCGACGCGGCGCTCGGCGTCGGGTCCGGCGAGCCCGGTCGTCGCACCGACGAGCTGAACCAAATAGTTGCGATCGTCGGTGCTGACGCCGCTGTGGCTCGACGCCGTCAGCAGGATCCGGCCGGCCTCGCTGCGCGCCGGCGCGAGATCAGGACCCGGGGCCCGCTTTGCGGCGCGGAACAGGTGGTCGATCTCGTAGCTCAGCACCGATGGTTCATTCGCCGTGGGCGGCGTACTCATGGGATTGGGCCTGCTGGCCGCGGAGGCGACCATGGCGGCCAGCACCGTGCCGAGCACCACCGCGAGCGCCCAGGCGGCGACGCCGTGCAGGCCGTCGCGCTTCTCGGTCTCGTCGCTCTCGGCCAAGTTCTCGGCCAGATCATAGGGCGCGCGCACGCGTCCCGTGATGTAGCCGCCGCAACCGAAGCTGACCAGGGCCTGCAGCACGAGGTACAGGCCCGAGAGCAGCCACAGCGCCACCGAGGCGTCGCGCCAAGTCGGCGCAGTGGAGCTGACGCCCAGTCCGACGGTGATCGCGAAGCTGATCAGGATCGACGACACGGCGGCGGCGGTGAGCGCTCCTGCAATAACCGGCGTCCATTGCAGCGTCCACCGCTCGGTCGCCACGCGACCGATGGGGGACGTGGCGACCGGCGTGCTTTCCATGCTCATGGCCGTCGTCTCAGCGCAGGCCGAAGAACGACAGGATAGCCATGACGACAACGATCAGGCCTATCAGATAAATCAGTCCGTCCATGATGTCCTCCTCCGTTCGAGACACGTGGCCGTATAAGCCATGGCGACTGGCAATGTTCCGTGCGCCGTAGGGCGCCGGAGGAGGAAAGTACATGGCGTTGCAGCATCAACGCGCCGGGGTGATGGCGATGTGTGTGATGCGATTTGTGCGAACGGGACTCGCGTGCGCCTCGTACCGTTGAAACGAAGGCGTGGTTAGCCCGTTCCCTGGCCGAACATCAACTGTTGTGTCCCCACCGCAGCATCCCGTTCACGGCGGGAGTTGTTTGTTCGCGCGGCCGCGGGCGGCGAAGGCATCGCGGGTCTTCCCCCGGGAGCATCCGGAACATTCGCCGACCGCTTCGGTTGCTCCACCCGGCAACAGCGGATGCTCCCATGTTTGGTCGATCCAGGAAGTCGGACCTCGCGCAGCAGGAAAAGATCGGGCTGCTCGGTATCGGCCGCGCGCGCGGGCCCGGCACCGGAGGCATGCTGGCGCTGCTCGGGCTGGCGTTTCTGATTCAATATTTCGACTCTCGCACAGAGCACGGCAACACGGCTCCCGGCGCGCGGCGCGCTGTCGATGACGGCCGAGGACGGCTCGCCGATTCGCCATCGGAGATCCCGGTCCGCGGCTGGAAGGATGTGCTGGTTCGCGTCCACGAGAATGTCGGCGAGCACCGGATCGTCGCGCTCGCCGCCGGCATGACGTTCTACACGCTGCTGGCGATCTTCCCGGCCTTGGCGGCGCTGGTCGCGATCTACGGCCTGTTCTCCGATCCCGCCAAGATCACGGGTCACCTCGAGCAGTTGCAGGGCCTGATGCCGGGCGGCGCGATCGACATCGCACGGGACCAGCTCGCGCGGGTCTCGGCGAAAGGCAGCCAGGCGCTGGGCGTGACGTTCCTGGTCAGCCTCGCGATCTCGCTGTGGAGCGCCAATGCGGCGATGAAGTCGCTGTTCGATACGCTGAACGTCGTCTATCGCGAGCCGGAGCGGCGCGGCTTCATCAAGCTCAACACCATCTCGCTGCTGTTCACGGCCGGCGCGATCCTGTTTGCGCTGGTGGCGATTGCGGCGATCGTCGTGGTGCCGGTCGTACTGAACTCTGTCGGCCTGTCCGGCGCGACGGATCTGCTGCTGCGCATCGGGCGCTGGCCCGCGATCTTCGTCTGCGTCTCGCTGGGGCTCGCCTTGATCTACCGCTATGGCCCGGATCGCGAGGAGCCGAAATGGCGCTGGATCAGCTGGGGCAGTGCGCTCGCGGCGGCGCTGTGGCTCGGCGGCTCGGCGCTGTTCTCCTGGTATGCCGCGAATTTCGGCAGCTTCAATGCGACCTATGGCTCGCTCGGCGCCGTGATCGGCTTCATGACCTGGATCTGGATCTCGGCCATCGTGATCCTGATCGGGGCCGAGCTCGACGCCGAGATGGAGCACCAGACCGCGCGCGATACCACGACGGGTCCCGAAAAGCCGCTCGGCGCACGCGGTGCCGCCATGGCCGACACTGTGGCGCCGTCGAGCTGACCGCCTGACATTTGGCCGGGCAAGCGGAACCGGGAACCCGCCTTCGGAATAGTTCCAGCGGAACCCGATCCCCCTCGAGCGTGTTCCTTCTCAGGGCCGCGACGCATGGGTGCGCTCTGCGCTCGTCTGCGGCGATCATCGATTTCCATTCTACTCGATTTCAACAGGGAGCCTTTCAATGACGGAGGAGCTTTTTGGCAGCCCTAGGGGCGAGGCCAAGGACCTCCCGCGGATCTCCACCGGGAGCGATGGTCTCGACGACATCCTCGGCGGTGGTCTCGATGCCAACCGGCTGTACCTCTACGAAGGGCGGCCCGGGACCGGGAAAACCACCATCGCGCTGCAATTCCTGCTCAAGGGCAAGAGCCTCGGCGAGCGGGTGCTCTACATCACCCTGTCCGAGACGACCCGCGAGCTGCAGGTGGTTGCGGAGCGGCATGGCTGGTCGCTCGACGGCGTCGACGTCTTCGAGCTGGTGCCGCCGGAGACGACGCTCGATCCGGAGCGCGAGCTGACCGTATTCCATCCGGCCGAGGTCGAGCTCAGCGAAACGACCGGACTGATGTTCAGGGAGGTCGAGCGCCTCGATCCGGCGCGGGTCGTGATCGACAGCCTGTCCGAGCTCAGGCTGCTGGCGCAGAGTCCCTTGCGCTATCGCCGCCAGGTGCTGGCGCTGAAGCATTTCTTCGCCAAGCGAAGATGCACGGTGATCCTGCTCGACGATCTGTCGTCGTCGCAGGACGATCTGCAGCTGCATTCGGTGGCGCACGGCGTCGTCATGCTGGAGCAGCTTGCGATCGCCTATGGCTCGGAGCGTCGGCGCCTGCGCGTGATCAAGATGCGCGGCATCTCGTTCCGCGGCGGCTTCCACGATTTCACGATCGCCGAAGGCGGATTGCGGATCTTCCCGCGCCTCGTCGCTTCGGAGCATCACCGCTCGTTCGAGGGAGAGTTCACACCGAGCGGCAATGCCGGGCTCGACCAGTTGCTGGGCGGAGGCCTCGAACGTGGCACCAATGCGCTGCTGATCGGCGCGGCCGGTGTCGGCAAATCATCGGTGGCGCTCTCCTACGCAATCGCGTCCGCCGCGCGTGGCGAGCACGCCGTGTTCTTTGCCTTCGACGAGGGGCGCGGCACCGTGGAGGCACGGGCGCGAACGCTCGGCCTGCCGCTGCAGAAACATCTGGAGTCCGGGCTGATCCGATTCCAGCAGATCGATCCGGCCGAGCTGTCGCCTGGTGAGTTCGGCGCCAATGTCCGCAGCAGCGTCGAGCGCGACGGGGCCCGCGTGGTCATCATCGACAGTCTCAACGGCTATCTCAACGCGATGCCGGATGAGCGCTTCCTCATCCTGCAGATGCACGAGCTCTTGAGCTATCTCGGCCAGCAGGGCGTGCTGACGATCCTCGTGCTGGCGCAGCACGGCCTGATGGGGCCGCTGGATACGCCGGTGGACATCAGCTATCTCAGCGACTCCGTGCTGATGCTGCGCTATTTCGGGTGGCGGGAACGGTGCGCCGGGCGCTGTCGGTGGTCAAGAAGCGCAGCGGCAAGCACGAGCACACCATCCGCGAGTTTCGCCTGAGCAGCGCCGGCCTCACCCTCGGGCCGCCGCTCACGGAGTTCAGCGGCATCTTCCTTGGCAATCCGCGCTTTTCCGGCGAGGCGATCCCCGATCTGGGAACGTAGGAATGGGCACGTAGGATGAGCAATGAGCGGGACCAGCGCGCCCTCGTGCTCGCGCCGATCGGACGCGACGGTCCGGCCTCGGCCGAGCTGCTTCGCAATGCCCGGATCGACACCGGAGTCTGCACCTCGCTGGCGGAGCTGATGTGTGCGTTGAACTTCGGCGTCGGCGCGGTCGTCGTGGCCGAGGAGGGACTGTTCGCGGCGGACACGCTGCCGCTCACGCAATGGGTCGAGCGGCAGCCCGCCTGGTCCGACCTGCCGTTCATCGTGCTGACGAGTCACAGGGAGCAACCTGCGGTATCCGCGTGGCGGCGCAATCTCGTGCGCGCGCTGCGCAACGTCTCGCTGCTCGAGCGGCCGATCCAGCCGATCACCTTGCTCAGCGCCGTGCAGTCGGCGATGCGCGCGCGGCGCCGCCAATACGAGATCCGCGCGCTGATCGAGGCGCGCGAGCAGGCCGCGCAGCAGCTGGAGCGGCTTGTGGTCGAGCGCACGCGGGCGCTGGCGGAATCCAACGAGCATCTTCGCGTCGAGATGGCCGAGCGCGCCCGCGTCGAGGAGACGCTGCGCCAGGCGCAGAAGATCGAGGCGATCGGCCGGCTGACCGGCGGCGTCGCGCACGACTTCAACAATCTGCTGATGGTGATCTCCGGCGGCCTGGACATGCTGGACCGCCAGGCCGATCCGGCACGTCGCCGCCGCCTGATGGAGGGCATGATCCAGGCGGCGCAGCGCGGCGCCAGCCTGACCCGGCAACTGCTCGCGTTCTCGCGCCGCCAGGAGCTGCGGCCCGAGCCGGTCGACATCGCCCGCCAGATCGGCGGCATGCGCGAGCTGCTCGATCGCAGCCTGCGCGGCGACGTGCACGTGCAGTTCGAGTTTCCCGAGACGCTCTGGCCGGTCAAGGTCGATCCGGGCGAGCTCGAGCTGGTGGTGCTCAACCTCGCGGTCAATGCCCGCGACGCGATGCCGACCGGCGGCACCATCCTGGTGCGCGGCGAGAACCTGCCGAACTGGCAGGACGACGAGGTCGCCGGCGACTATGTCCGCCTGTCCGTCGTCGACACCGGGGTCGGCATGACCGAGGAGATCCGGGCGCGCGTGTTCGAGCCGTTCTTCACCACCAAGGATATTGGCAAGGGCTCCGGGCTCGGGCTGGCCCAGGTCTATGGCTTCGTCAAGCAGTCGCGCGGCAGCGTCAGCATCGAGTCGGAGCCCGGCCGCGGCACCACGATCGCGCTGTTTCTGCCGCGGTCGCAGCAGTCCGCGTCCGCGCATCAGCATCATCTCGTCGACTTCGATCGGCCGCGACCGCGTCATCGTGACGAGGGCCGGATCCTTCTGGTCGAGGACGACGACGAGGTCGCGGCCCTGGTCGGCGAGATGCTGCGCCAATTGGGTTATGAGGTGACCCGCGCCTCCAGCGCGGCTGCGGCGCTCGGCGCGCTCGCCGACGGACGCACGGTCGACCTGGTGTTTTCGGATGTCATGATGCCCGGCGGCATGAACGGCGTCGAGCTCGCCCGCGAGATCCAGAAGCGCCGCGGCGACATGCCGATCCTGCTGACGTCAGGCTATTCAGGAGCGGCCGTGCACACCGCACGCGAGGCGGGCGTCCGGATCCTGTCAAAACCCTACCGGATCGACGAGCTGGCTGCCGCACTCGACGCCGCGAAGTCCGACAACAATTGTCGAGTGCGCGCAGCCTGTGACAGCCGTTGGCCATGATGTCGGGGTCCTCTTCGTCCTCCGTCGCGCCGATGCGACGAACGACGACTAACAACGAGCGAATGCGCGCGACGTGAGTTGCCTCACGCTGGCCGGAGCTACGCTTCTGCTGCTGTCTCGCGCAGCCGCTCCGGGCAATTCGTCAGCCGCGCCGGCGATCCCACCGCGGTGCAGCCGGCGGGCACATCGGCCGTCACGACCGCGCCTGCGCCGACCTTGGCGAAGTCACCGACATGGATATCGCCCAGGAGGGTCGCGCCCGACGATAGCAGGACGCCGTTTCCGATCCGCGGGCCGCGGCCGGGCAGGGCGTCGTGCCGTCCGATCGTAACGTTCTGCAGAATGGTCACGTCGTCGCCGATCCTGCTGTGCGCGCCGATGACGATGCCGGTGGCATGATCGAGAAACGCCGACGTCCCGATCTCTACCGAGGGATGGATGCTCACCTGCAGCGCAGTGGAGGCGTCCGCCTGGAGCAGCAGAGCGAGATCCGGCTGCGCGTTGCTCCAGAGCCAATGCGCGACGCGATGCGCCTGCAGCGCGATGTAGCCCTTGTAGTTCAACAGCGGCGGCAGCAGCGCGGTCGTCGCCGGATCGTGCACGGCGATGGCGCTGAGGTCGCGGCTCGCGGCACCGACCAGGTCGGGCGTCGCTGCGTAAACGTCGAGGACGATGGCAGCAAACCGCGCTCGCGCGGCTTCGCTGCCGCCCAGGCGGGCGCCGATCTGATGCGCGACCGCGCTGCCGAGATCCGGATGATCGAGGACCGCAGCTGACAGCGCCCGGCCGAACAACGGATCGCGTGCGACGGCGAGCTCCGCCTCGTGCCGGATCGACGCCCAGAGCGCGGTGCTGGATCGGTGTGCCTCGGCCATGCCATTGCTTGCCTGATTGCAGATGCTGTTCTCATTATAGAACGGGCCGCGCCCGTCGCCAGCCGGTTTCTTGCCCGGCGTCACGGCAAGTGATAGCGTCCTGCCCATGATGATGATCGCTTCCATCGCTTCGGTGTTCTTCCTGAACCGTTGATGCGGCTCGCCCCAGGCGAGCGCTCGACGAGACGCAGACCTTGCGTCTTCCAGGATCAGAACCGGCCAATGACCGCGCTATCAGCGGCGATGTTCGCTTGGCCAAGCGATGAAAGATAAATCATGCCCGACAATTTCATGTCTGCAGGACAGACGCGCGCGCTTGCGCCCGCGCAGATCGACCAATTCATCAATGATGGCTTCGTCAGAGTCGAGGAAGCTTTCTCCCGCGAGCTCGCGGACGCGGCGCGCGCCATTCTCTGGCGCGACCTGCCATGCCGCGCGGACGATCCGACATCATGGACGCGCCCGGTCGTCCGGCTCGGCCAATACAATGACGAGCCGTTCGTGCGGGCCGTCAACACGCCGCGTCTTCACGCCGCCTTCGATCAATTGGTCGGACCAGGACGCTGGCGTCCGCGTCCGGGGCTCGGCACCTTCCCGGTGCGCTTTCCCCATCCCGACGATCCCGGCGACGCCGGCTGGCATGTCGATCTCAGCTTTCCCGGTCCTGAGTGCGGCGAGCCGGCGCAGCCTGGCTTCTCGCAATGGCGCGTCAACTGGCTGTCGCAGGGCCGCGCGCTGCTGATGCTGTTCCTGTTCTCCGACGTCAGTGAGCACGACGCGCCGACGCGCATCAAGATCGGCTCGCATCTCGACGTCGCGAGATATCTGCAGCCGGCGGGCGAGGCGGGGCGTTCCGCCGACGAGCTGAGCCAATTCTCCGCCAACCTCGATCGCCCGCAGGCGCTCGCGACCGGCCGGGCCGGCGACGTCTATCTCTGCCATCCCTTCCTGTCCCATGCCGCGCAGATCCACCGCGGCCGCGAGCCGCGCTTCCTCGCCCAGCCACCGCTACATCCGAGGGAGCCGATCAGCCTCGACCGCGCGGACGGCGCGTACTCGCCGGTCGAAGCGGCGATCCGGCTTGCGCTGGGAAGGAGCTAAACGTCGGGCCGGCGGCGCGTTCGATCTCCGAATGGCACCGCGCGCCTGAATCCTCGACCTCTGCGGGCTGCCGTGGTGATCACGCGCAGCAAGGCGCGGGCTTCATTTGGGCGGCGCGACATTCTGCAGGCTGCTGCCCGTCACGCAGCGTCACGCCTTGTCGCTTGGCGCCTGCGGTCCTCGTCAGTCCTCGGTGTGCAATCCATTGTCGGTGTTGTCGGCCGGCGGTCGTGGTATCGTCGGCCAGGCGTGACATCCGGGAGAGGAAGACCTTGCAGGCCGGCTCGCAGCCATCCACCTCGTCGAATTGGCTTCGCCACGTGCGGTTGCATGGCGTCGTCCGGATGATCGCGCTGCTGATGGCGGGAAGCGCGCGCGCGGACGTCGATACGAGCGCGCAGAACCTGATGGTGGTCGTCAGGGAGGCGATCGGGACCAACAAGGACACCGAGACGCTGGAGCCGATCGGGAAGTTGCGGACAAAGCTGCCCGACGGCAAGGAGGTCGAGTTCGAGCTGGCCGCGTTCCTGTTGCTCGGCGACATGCAGATCAGGTTCGTCTTCGATGGGCCGCAGTTCATGCCGAACGCCAAGCCGCAGGACCTCGCACGTCTGGGGCTCGCCCCGGCAGAAGCGCTCGCGCTGGCGGTGGCCAACATCAAGCGGGTCTACGGCGATCCGGTCGCCAAGCCCTGGGAGATGGAATTGATGCAGGTCGAGGGGAGGTCTCCCGACCTCGACAGCAGCTATGTGCTCGATCGGGCGTTCTGGCGGCATCTGCTGCGGGAGCATCCCGAAGGCCTCGTGGTCGCCGTGCCCAAGCGCGGCACACTCTTGTTCACGCCGGCAAACGAGGAAGCCAAGGTGCAGTGGCTGCGGGATAACATCGCCCGTCTGCACGCAACCAGCGGTAAGTTGCGCGTGTCATCCGCACTCTATTTGTTCAAGTACGATCGCTGGACGGTGTTTCAGTCACCGAAGAGCGAGTGACCTGGGCGCAATGCAGTCATTCGATGACAGTGGCTCAGCATGACACGGGAGGTTTTTGCATTGTCAACTCAAGAGGTACAAAGTTGGTCTCTGGATATGAACTTGGCGAACGGAATCTGGTTATGGGAGCTGAAATGAGCTTACGCGCCAAGGACCTTATGAAGCTTGCTATCCTGCTTGTTCTGGGTGGTGTCTATGGCGAGGCCGCCCAGGCGGACGAGCAGAAATGTAGTGCGCGTCGATTGTACGCAAACCTGATGAAGTTCGACAGCGATTGGGAGGTGGAGGAAAATCCACTGCCACCGCAAGCAAGAATGGAGGTGAGGTCCGTTGCTTTTCAGCCAGTTCGACGGCTGGCTATTCAAGATGGCGCGATCTATGCGGCTCCATTCAGATCAGACTTCAAGAAAGCCAGGATTCGAGTGGTAGGTAAGACGTCAGCCTCGATCGAATCCAGTTTCAGTATGCACCCGTTCCCGAAATGTGGGAAGCCTTTGCGGTGAAGAGCTACACACAGCCACGTGTGCGGTTCACGCTTTCCGCGCCAGATGGCAAGTGCGGAGCGCTAGCGCTCGTTCCGACAATTGACGGTACGGCGGCTTCCGAACCCCTCGCGATCGAGCGGTGGCAGTTCAACCGAAAATAATGCAATTGCTGCGATGTCCACTAGGGGTGTGTTGCTGGACTTCACTTCAATCTGGTTCCGGGAGCTGAAATGAGCTTACGCGCCACGGGCTATCTGAGGCTTGTTATCCTGCTAGTTTTTGTCGGTCTCTATAGTGAGGCCACCCACGCGGACGAGCAGAAATGTGGTGCGCCTCAACTTTACGCGAACCTCATAAAATCAGACAGCTATTGGATGGTTGAGGAAGATCCACTTCCACCAAAAAAGCGAATCGAGGTTGGATCGGTTGCATATCAACCAATCAAACAGCTTAGTTTTGATCGTGGTGCGATCTGGGTGGCTCAATTCGGGGCAGACTTTAATGAGTCTAGAATTCGAGCGGTGGGTAAAGATGTCAGCCTTGATCGAATCCGATTTATGCTCGTCTCCGGCCCCGAAATGTGGGAGGCCTTGATGGCGCAGAGGTATACGCAACCACGTGTGCGGTTCACACTTTCCGCGCCTGACGGTGAGTGCGGAGCGCGAGCGCTCGTTCTGACAATTGACGGTACGGCGGCTTCCAAACCATTCCCGATCGAGCAGTGGCAGTTCAGACGAGAAAAATGAAATTGCCGCCACATCCATCGGAATGAGGTGACAGTGCTGGACTGCCCCCCTGAAGTAAGAAGCGAGAGCGGATGCACTATCCTTTATTCGAGGCGCCAGCGCGCGCCGTATCTTGGCTGGTGCAAGTATGGCGCGAGGAAAGGTTGCTGGTCATATGGGTGGTTTGCCGTCGGATGACCAATATGTCCTCGTGGAGTTCAGGCAGCGGGATCTTCCTGGATTTGCCAACGTCAACTCGTACTTGAAAGGCGTTCAGGCGAAAGACGAGCTGAATTGGCACCTGTCCATGCTCTTGCTGTGCGAAGGCTTGGGCCAGTACCGCCTTCCCTCTGACGACGAACAGGCTTTGCTGTTTCGCTTTGAGGACGAAGTTCATAACGAGCTATTGCAGGCCGATGGTGTGAGGTTCTTGGCGCGAGTGACGCACGACGGCCGCAGGGAGCTGATCTGGCGGCTCGCAAATCCCGACGCTGCCAACGCCGCTTTGCAACGGATTCTGAATACACGGGAACACCCAAGGGAGTTCGATTTCCGTATCGATTACGATCCTCTTTGGCAGAAAGCTAAATGGTATCTCGAAGCTGTGCAGTCCAGCTAGCGAGAGTATGCGAACAATTGCAAAATGCGTGTCGAGTTGGGAGTTTCTGCGACACTGCAATAAATAAGTAATTCATTGCCTTCAACATGACACGGATGCTTGGTGCGCTGCAACCGGACTGTTCCTGTTCGTGTGCCGGCCAAACTCGTGGACGAGATTATGTCTCTGGTCCGCCATGTTCCGCGCGAGCTTCATCTCTACCTTGTGGGTAAACGCGCAATGCCTCGTGCTTGAGCCGCAGGTACGTGCTCGGATTGAATCCGGGGACAACGCTCGGCGTGAGTCGGGCTTGCGTTGATGGAGGACGAGATGCGCAGACATTTCGGTTTGAAGGCAGCATCCGCAGCAGGACGGTCGGCATTCACCGGGTCGTCTGGCGCTTCGCCGGACCGGACTGCATCCGAGGCTGTATCAAGGACCCCCTCGACCGGCAGGTCTTCAACTTCACAGCCCTCTTCCCCATGCTCCGAGCAGCCGTACTCGCCGGCGAGCTGGCGGGGCTGCCATGGTCGACGATCGACCTCCAAGATGTCGTGGTAGGTCAATGGGGGGCATGGTGTCATTGCCCTAGTCGAGCCGCGCTCCGCGGTTTCCAATGGCCCCGGGTTCAGAATTGCGCCGGACACCTTGCCTGCGGTGTCCCTGACAAAGGCGATCCGCGTACGGTCGCCGCTATCCGCATGGAATTCCGTGCTCGATATCGGCGTCACGGCAACCGGCTTTCCTTCCTCGAAGGTCTTAGCGAGTGACAGCAGCGTTGAGCAATCTTCGATGCAGTAATGCGCATATTTCTTTTTACGGCGTAGATCCACGGGTCCTCTATCGAGGACACTGATTGCCCCGTTTCACACGTCGCCAGACTCTAGAAGTCACCGCCGCGCGAAAGCAATTTCGGGATTTCGAATAAAAGGCGCACCCCGCTGGGGCGCGCAGCGACGCCCGCCGAGCAATTGGCGTTAGTGCATGCGCGGGAGGAAAGTTAGCAATACTGAGCCGTCATCACTCAGAAACAGTCGATTATCGCCAAAACCTTGAGTAGAAGACTTTCGCACGTCGTAGTCCCGGCGATCGGAAAAAAAGATCTTCACTGAGCGCGCTTCCTTCGAAACGATCACGTCATCTCTTGCAAGCTCTAGCAGAATTCGATCAACTCTGGGATCATCCGGATCAACGTATTGACGTACGCCGATGACAGTATCGTCCTTCGTGAGCAGCCAGTCATAGAAGCCGAGCCAGTCTCCAGCACCGCTATCTCGAAATACTGTTCCGGCCATACTAATTAAATCACTCTCGATGATAACTGCATCAACAAAGTATGCTGGCCGCAGCTTTGGAAGACAGACGACAGACAGGGGTTCGGGGGCAGACATCATTGTTGTGGCCTAGCCGCGTTAGCCGCGCGATCGATGATCAACATATCAATCACCTTCTCTGCCAGTTTGACGTTGAACTGCTATCTCGCGATTCCCAAGATATGATCTATGATCTGCACACGCCTGACTGCGCTGCCCGGACGGATTGCGATCGTGATCGCGAGTCCAAGGGACGGACGGCGCAGCCAGACGCCTCAGCGGACAGCGGAGGCTCCGCGTTGTGGCCATGAGACGTCTCCGTGACTGACATGTGGCATATTTGACCCATATCTTGATGGATATCGAGTTGAAAGTGCGCTGATTTTCGGCCGAGCGACTCGATGGTTCGCCCATCCGTGGCTGGTCTTTTTCGCTCTTACCGAATTTTTTTCTTTCGCTTTTACAGAAACTGTGCTCTACTCCCGTCCATCCTGCTTCGCCACGAGGGGCGTATCGCGATCGTCACGACACGTGAAGCGGGGAGGCGATGGCCGCTGGCTTGCCGCAGTGCGTCTTGGACGTGCGGACGAACGGCAGTTGGCGGACGTGAAGTCGTGTGGTCCTGACGCCGCGGTGCTGGCGTCAAGTCGGCGGGGGATGATGATCCCTGCTGGCGACGGTGGCTAACGAGCCGTACACCGGGGAGAACACGATATAAGCGTTAAGACCATCGCGCAGGGAATGCCGGAGTTCGGCTGAACCTGTGGTGACTGCCGCCTGCTTTTTTTGTTGCAGGCGGGCCATGGGTTGCGGCCAGCGCCCGGCATTCCCTGCGCCCTCGTGATCTCGGAGGGCCGATCGACCTTCAAGCCTCGGGCGCACTGGCGTCGCGGGATCGAACCGATGCGCGCCGGCATCCGCCGACCATTGCGCCAGGCTCGGAACGAGCTGTCCCGCGGCCGAGATGACGTCCCCGACGCCTTGCCGGACGAACTTTTCCAAGAGAGCAGACCCATGCGCGCAGTGGCGGATCGCCCAGCGTCCGGGCGCTCGCGCCGTCCGGCGTGATATGATCTACAGGGGGCGTTCATGGTGGACCTTTCTTGACGTCTCGCGCGCACCGGCGTGCAGGACATATCCGGAGTTGCATATGCCCTCTCACCCCGCACATTCGCTCGCCCTCGCTGCGGAAACGACCGAACTCCTGACCTCGCTCGGCGTCGCGCCGGAGCGTCTCCGGGGCGGCCCGCGCAGCGCGCGCTCGCCGATCACAGGTGAGGTGCTCGCGCAGGTGCACGACCACAGCCGGGCCGAGGCCACCGCGGTGATCGGCCGCGCCCATGCCGCGTTCTTGCAGTGGCGGTCGCTGCCGGCGCCGAAGCGCGGCGAGCTGGTGCGGCTGCTCGGCGAGGAGCTGCGCGCCAACAAGGCCGCACTCGGTCGCCTGGTCTCGATCGAGGCCGGCAAGATCGTGTCCGAGGGGCTCGGCGAGGTTCAGGAGATGATCGACATCTGCGACTTCGCCGTCGGCCTGTCGCGCCAGCTCTATGGCCTGAGCATCGCCACCGAGCGCGCGGAGCACCGCATGATGGAGACGTGGCATCCCCTGGGCGTCACCGGCGTCATCTCGGCGTTCAACTTTCCAGTCGCGGTGTGGGCCTGGAATGCGGCGATCGCGCTGGTGTGCGGCAACAGCATCGTCTGGAAGCCGTCGGAAAAGACTCCGCTGACGGCGCTGGCGACCGACGCGCTCTTGGCGCGCGCGATCGACCGCTTCCGCCGCGACGGCGGCGAGGCGCCGGACGGACTCGCCGGCCTCCTGCTCGGCGGCCGTGACGTCGGCGAGATGCTGGTCGACGATAACAGGGTGCCGCTGGTGTCGGCGACCGGCTCGACGGCGATGGGCCGCGTCGTCGGCGCCTGCCTCGCCGGCCGCTTCGCCCGCGCCATTCTCGAGCTCGGCGGCAACAATGCCGCGATCGTCGCCCCCTCGGCCGATCTCGATCTCACGCTGCGCGCCGTGGCCTTCGCGGCGATGGGCACCGCCGGCCAGCGCTGCACCAGCCTGCGCCGCCTGTTCGTGCATGCCGAAATCTATGAGCAGCTGGTGCCGCGCCTGAAGCAGGCCTATGCCTCGGTGGCGATCGGCAATCCCCTGGAGCCGGGCACCTTGATCGGCCCGCTGATCGATCGCGGCGCCTATGATGTCATGCAGGCCGCCTTGAGCGCCGCGCGGGATCACGGCGGCCGCGTGTTCGGCGGTGAACGTGTCGCGGTCGGCGGCTGCGACGAGGCCTATTATGTCCGTCCCGCGCTGGTGGAGATCGCCGCCCAGAGCGGTCCGGTCGAGCGCGAGACGTTCGCGCCGATCCTCTACGTGATGCCGTATCGCGATCTCGATGCTGTCATCGAGCTGCACAACGCGGTGCCGCAGGGGCTGTCGTCGTCGATCTTCACCAACGATCTGCGCGAGGCCGAGCTGCTCGTGTCGTCGCGCGGCTCCGATTGCGGCATCGCGAACGTCAATATCGGTCCCTCCGGTGCCGAGATCGGCGGCGCATTCGGCGGCGAGAAGGAGACCGGCGGCGGCCGCGAGTCCGGCTCGGATTCATGGAAGGCCTATATGCGCCGCGCCACCAACACCGTGAACTACGGCCGCAGCCTGCCGCTGGCGCAGGGCGTCAAGTTCGACATCGGGTGATCACGGAGATGTCTCCCGTCGGCGGAACTGCTTCGCCTACTCGTGCGTTGCGCGCTGACAGGGAGATGCACCATGGCAGCGAAGACGAAGACCACCACGAAGTCCGCGCGCGGACGCAAGCAGGACCGCGCCCGCGTCGCGGGCGGACAGGACTACGAAGTGCGCTACGAAGCCGAGAAGAGCGGCCGCTCGGCCTCGGCCGTGAAGAAGGCGGTCAAGAAGGTTGGCAACAGCCGCAAGACCGTCGAGCGCAAGCTCGCACACTAATGCTTCTGCGGCCGCTGCGGCGGCCGCAGCGAGCCCTTGGTCCAGCCCAGCGCCTTCGGCGAGTGCAGCGGGTCGGGGCCGTCGCAGGCGGGGCAGATCTGCTCACGGCGCTCGCCCTTGCCGTGGCGCACCGCAAGCGGCCGGCCGCAGGTCGGGCAGGGCTTGCGCAGCAGCCACGCGGTGGGACGCTTCATGATTACCTCTCCCGGTCGAGGCCTCAGGCTAGGACATCTCGGGGTGGTAGCGGAATCACTTATTTGAATCCCGGCGCTTCTTCCGGTTCTCCGCGCCCTGAACACTCAGGGCAGCTGTCGCCGATCGCGCCGAGGATCTGCTCGATCGCGGCGATCGCGTCTCCGGGCGAGACGCCGCGCGGCGGATCATCGCGGGCGATGCGAAGCGCCCGTGCCACGGCGTGCGGATCGCCGCGCTCGCGCATCCAGCCGTGCGCGTCGCAGTCGACGATGGCGCCGGCCTCGCGCAGGGTGGCCACGGCCCAGCCTTCGAGGCTGCGTATCGGGTTGCGGCGTGTGACGGTGGCGGACATCGTGCGAATCTCTCCGGCTGAGAGAATCCACCAGCCGCCGGGCATTTCCAGTCCCGGCGCGCAGGGCAGGGATTCCGGAATGGAGGGGCTGGCTTTTTGGGCCGGACACGAGCGGCTTGAGAACGCCGCCGGCCGCGGCCATGCTGTCCGGGGTTTTGGCAAGCGGATGCGACGACCATGCAGATCAAGGCGAATGAGGATGTGCTGCTCATCATCGATGTGCAGAACGATTTCTGTCCCGGCGGCGCGCTCGCCGTGGCGGACGGCGATGCGGTCGTGCCGGTCATCAACCGGCTGAGCGCGCGATTCGAGCAGGTCGTCCTGACGCAGGACTGGCACCCCGCGAGCCATGGCTCATTTGCCTCAAGCCATCCGGGCAAGGCGCCGTTCGAGAGCATCGATCTGGCCTACGGCCCGCAGACGCTGTGGCCGGATCACTGCATCCAGGGCACGCCGGGGGCGGCATTTCACCGCGACCTCGCGACCGACAAGGCGCAGCTGATCATCCGCAAGGGTTTTCGCCCGGGAATCGATTCCTACTCGGCGTTCTTCGAGAACGACAAGACGACGCCGACCGGTCTCTCCGGCTATCTGCGCGAGCGCGGTTTCAGGCGGGTGTTTTTGGCCGGGCTCGCGACCGATTTCTGCGTCCACTATTCGGCCGTGGATGCGCGGCGGCTCGGCTTCGCGGCCGTTGTCATCGACAATGCCTGCCGCGGCATCGATCTCGGCGGTTCGATGGCCGCGGCGAAGGCACAAGGCGCGGAGGCCGGCGTGATCAAGATCGCGGAGCTGGCATGAGTTAGCCGGTGTGGACGGCGCGCGCGTCGACGTCGCGCAGATCGCGCTCGGGGGTGGCGATCAGGTCGTCATCGGCGCGATGCAGCCGCCCGAGCTCGAACACGAGCAGGCCCGGGCGGTAGCGGCGGCTGCGCGGGTCCTGCTCGAGCAGGCCGCAATCGCGCAGCGAGCGCAGCAGGCGCGACGTCGAGCTCTTCGGCTTGCCGGTCATGACCTGCACGTCGGCAAAGGAGAGGTCGGTCCGGGAGGTTGAGAAGCAGCGCAGGATGTCGATGGCGTTGGTCAGGGCACTCATGTTGATACCTTGTGGTCCATGTTTCGTAGTCTCAGTGCAGCCGGGACGAGCGGATGCGGGTGACGGCGGCATCGATGTTCGTCCAGGCCGGCTTGTCCGGGGCGAACTGGCTGCGCAGATAGCCGACGAGCTCGGCGAGCTGCGCGTCGCTCAGATGGTCCTTGAACGCCGGCATGTAGCCGAGCTCGGACGAGGCCGGCTTCATGATGCCGTGCAGGATCACCTGGATCAGATTGTCGGGCGTGGCGCCGTGCAGATTGCTGTTGAGCGCCAGCGAGGGCCGGCTGCCAAACAGCGGCAGGCCGCCGACCTCGTGACAGACGGCACAGGCGCCGAGATAGAGCCGGGCCGCCGGGGACGAGGCCGAGGTCACCTTGGTGCGCGCTTCCAGCTCCGAGGCCATCGCCTCCAGTTTCGCCGGCTCGGGCGATGGCGCCTGAAAGGAGCCGAGATAGGTGGCCATCGCGCGGATGTCAGCATCGGGCAGCGTCGCGAGATCCTTGACGATCGGCGCCATCGGTCCCGCGGCCACGCCGTGGAAGCGCGAGTGGCCGGTGCGCAGATAGGTGTAGAGCTCGTCTTCCGTCCACGGGATCGGCGCCGACGAGAGCGAGCTCAGCGCGGGTGCTTCCCAGCCATCGGCAAAGCCCCCCGCCAAATAGGCGTTGCGTGGCTCGGCGCCGAGCGCGTTGCGCGGCGAGTGACAGGCGCTGCAATGGCCGAGGCTCTCGACCAGATAGAAGCCGCGATTCCACTGCTCCGATCTGGTCGGATCGGGCTTGAAGGATTGAGAGCTGTGAAACAGCGCATTCCATCCGGCGACCAGCGGCCGCAGGTTGAACGGGAAGCGCAGCTGATTGTCCGGCGCCTGCTGCCGGACCGGCGGCTGCGCCATCAGATAGGCGTACAGCGCCTGCAGGTCGGCATCATCGGTGCGCGCAAAATGCGTGTAGGGAAATGCCGGATAGAGTTGCCTTCCGTCGCGGTGCACGCCCTCGCGCATCGCGCGCTCGAAGGCGGGATAGGACCACGCGCCGATGCCGGTCTCGACATCCGGCGTGATGTTGGCGCTGAACAGCGCGCCGAACGGCGTCTCCAGCGCGCGGCCGCCGGCGTTGATCAGGCCGCCGTCGGCGGTGTGGCAGACTGCGCAATTACCGAGAGCGGCGAGCGCCTCACCGCGCGCAATCGTCGCCGCCGAGTAGACCGAAGGATCGGGACGCGCGATCGGGGCGATGGCGCGCCACGGCAGCACGGCGGTTGCGACGCCGATGGCGGCGGCGCAGGCCGCGACCGCACTGGCGACGAGACCGCCGCGCTTGGCGAACGGCTTGAGCCAGGTCGTCGTTGGCTTATCCGGCGCGGGAAGGGGCTGTGGCTTGACTGGCTCGACCTGTTCGCCGCGCAGGCCCTGCAGAATGCGTTCCGGCGTGAATGGCGGCTCGCGCAAGCGAACGCCGGTGGCGTCATAGATCGCGTTGGCGATTGCCGCGGCGCTTGGCACCGATGCTGATTCACCGACGCCGAGCGGCGGCTGATCCGGCCGCGGCAGCATCAGCACGTCGATCTTGGGCACCTCGGGGAAGGTGATGATCGGATAGGCGCCCCATTCGCGCGCCGCGACCTTGCCGCGCGCGAACGGAATTTCCTCCATCAGCGCCCGGCTGGTCGACTGGATGACGTTGCCCTCGATCTGGTGGCGCACGCCGTCCGGATTGATCATCAGCCCGGAATCCTGGCCGGCGATGACGCGGGTGACGCTGACGTCGCCGGTGGTCGTATTCACCGCGACATCGGCGATCCAGGCCGACCAGGCCGCGCCATAGCCGGGGAACTTGCTGTGGACATAGAGCGCGTAGGCAAAGCCGCGGCCGTGGACGACACCGTTCTCGGGCGTCTTCTCCTGCCGCACCGGGCGCGGCGTCCAGCCGGCGCGCTCGGCCACCGCATTGACGAGATCGCGGGCGCGCTCGTCCTTGAGATAGCGCAGCCGGTATTCGATCGGATCGACTTTCGCCTCGGCGGCGAGTTCGTCGATATAGGACTCGTGAGCAAACGTGCTCGGCAGCGCGGAGACGCCGCGGATCCAGGAGGCGCGGACGATCGGCGGCATGTCATGCGCTGTCACGCGCATATTGTCGTAGTCGTAAGGCGGGATCGCGGTGCGGTCGCCCATCTCGAAGATGGCCGGCTCCGGCGCGATGCGGCCGGTGAGCAGCAGCGCCAGGGTCGGCGCGCCGTTCGAGGGATAGCGCGTGGCGTACTCATAGGCCGCCACCGAGCCGTCGGCATTGAGGCCGCCATTGACGTCCATCAGCTGCGCGGTGCCCTTGGGCTCCCACAGATGCTCCTGCTCGCGCGACAGCTGCACGCGCACGGGACGGCCGACGGCGCGCGACAGCAGCAGGGCATCGGCGGTGACGTCGTCGGCGCAGTTGCGGCCGTAGCAGCCGGCCGCCTCCAGGCGGATCAGCTCGATCTGAGGCTCGGGGCAGTCGATCAGCCTGGCGAGATCGGTGCGCAGAAGATGCGGGTTCTGCGTGCCCGAATAGATCCGGATCTGGCCGTCGCGAACATCGGCGACCGCGCAGGACGGCCCGATCGAGCCGTGCATCTGATACGGCCAGAGATAGGTGCGCGGCATCGGCTTGGCGGCGCCGGCGATGGCGGCATCGACATCGCCTTTGTCAAGCAGTCGGCGCGGGCTCGACGGATTGGCGCGCAGCGCGTTCTCGACGTCGTCGAGATCGCGCAAGGTCGGCACCGGCTTCCAGCTCACCTTCAGCCGCTCGGCCGCGAGGATCGCATTTTCCTCGCGCTCCGCGACGACGCCGATGAAGTCGCCGATCACGACGACGTCCACCAGACCTGGAACGTCGCGGACCGACTCCTTGTCCACACCGATCAGGCTGGTGCCGATGAACGGGCCGGCGTCGACGCCGACATAGGGCGGACGAACGACGCGGCCGTGCAGCATGCCGGGAACGCGGACGTCGTGGACATAAGTGAGCTCGCCGGTCGCCTTCGCCGGCAGGTCGACGCGCGGCACCGAGCGGCCGACGATCTGATAGTCGTCCACCGCTTTGACGGCGACGTCCTCGGCGAGATCGAGGCGGATCGTGTCGTCGCCGATCAACTCGCCATAGCTGAGCACGCGATTGTCGGGACCGCGGACCAGCCCGTCCTCGATCGTCAGATCGATTTCAGCACGTTCGAGCTGCGTCGCGGCCCGCGCCAGCAGGAAGGCGCGTGCCTGCGCCGCCGCCTTGCGCAGCGGCACTGCGGTGATCTGGATGGTTTCGCTGGCGATGGTCGCGCCCTGGTTCGGCACGACGGCGGTGTCGCCGAGCACGACCACGACGCGGGCGAAGGATACGTCGAGCTCCTCCGCGACGATCTGTCCCAGGGCGGTGCGGATGCCGGTGCCGAGGTCGACATGGCCGTTGAAAGCCGCGACCTCGCCGTCCCTGGTGATTCTGATGAAGGTTTCCGACGACCCGTCGCCGACGCGACGCTCCACCGTCAATACGCCGCGCGGATGATCCGCAGGTTGTTCGACGCGGTCGGCCATCAGTCCAGCGCCTCGAGCGTGTGGCCGGCTGCGCGCATCGCGGCGCGGAGGATTTCGACATGAGCGCCGCAGCGGCAGAGATTGTAGCGCAGCGCCTGCTTGATCTCGTCGAGCGACGGATCGGGCTTGATCGCCAACAGCGCCTTGGTCGTCATGATCATGCCGTTGAGGCAATAGCCGCATTGCGCGGCCTGCTCGGCGATGAAGGCCTGCTGCACCGGATCGGGCGCCTCGCGCGAGCCGAGTCCTTCCAGCGTCGTGATGCTGCGACCGACGCAGCCTTCGATCGGAATGACGCAGGCGCGGGCGGCGCGGCCGTCGATCAGCACCGTGCAGGCGCCGCATTCGCCGAGACCGCAGCCGTATTTCGGGCCGTTCAGGGCGAGGTCGTTGCGCAGCACGTGGAGCAGGATCGTGTCGGGCCCGGCCGCGACGTCATGCGCCTGTCCGTTCACGGTCAGCCGAATCGTTGCTGGCGTCATGCCCTTTTGCCGTCTGCTATGCTATCGTTAACGAGGATGAAATCGCGATCGCCCGGAGCGTATCGTTTGTGTACTAACATGCAAGTGCCACGTTTTGCGCTGCAGTGCGTGCACGATTTGTCGTCATTGTGCAGGGCAAACTGATCGTTTATCCGGCAAACGTGCCTTTCGGGTGCGGCAACGCTTGACAGTCGGCAGAGGGGCGCGACATCATTCGTATACGAACGAATTACCGCGGTGCGGGCCGCGGCTGCGACCACCGCTTCAAGATGGGCATCTCCGCATGGTGACTGAGACGGCAAGCGACGCTGCAGGGGACAAGATCCGCTGCGATGCCTGTCCGGTGATGTGCTACATCAAGCCGGGTGCCGCCGGGGCCTGCGATCGCTACGCCAATCAGGACGGGGTGCTGGTGCGCGTCGATCCGCACATCCTGCTGGAACGCACGGTGTCGCACGGCGGCAAGCTGGTGCCGTTCCAGGCCAGCGGCGACTGGGATGGCAAGATCGTGCACCAGCCTGAGCTGTTCGTGACCGCGATCGGCGCCGGCACCACCTATCCGGACTATAAGCCCGCGCCCTTCATCGTGTCGTCACAGGTCGAAGGCGTCGACATGGTCACGGTCGTGACCGAGGGCATCTTCAGCTATTGCGGCGTCAAGGTGAAGATCGACACCGATCGTTATCTCGGGCCGGAAGCTGCGACGGTGCGGGTCGACGGCGAGGCCGTGGGACACGTGACGACCAGCGAATACGGCTCGCAGATGCTGTCGCTCGGCGGCGTGCATCATCTCACTGGCGGTTCCAAGAAGGAGGGGCGCGTCACCTGCGATGCGCTGATGGACCTCAGCAACCGCAAGGCGGTCGAGCTCACCATCGACGGCGGCGCCAGCGTGATCGTGCAGGCGGGGCAGCCGCCGATCGTGAACGGCGTCAAGGAAGAGCGCATGCGCGTCGGCTGCGGCTCGGCGACCATCGGCATGTTCGCCAAGCAGTGGCAGGGCAAGGTCGACGAGGTCGTGGTGGTCGACGACCACATCACCGGCGTGCTGTCGGAACACCAGGCCGGCAAACTGCTCGACATCGCGGCGACCGGCATCAAGATGAAGGGGCGGCGCTCGACCCCGGGCCGCTATTTCCAGGTCGCGCAACCCGGCACCGGCTGGGGCGGCACCGACATTTCCGATCCGTTAGCGATTCTCGGACCGTTCGATCCGAAGACGGCGAAGCCGGGCACGACGCTGCTGATGGTGTCGACCACCGGCGAGCATGCCGGCTACTACGTGCTCGACGAGAGCCTGAAGCCGGTGCAGCGCGACATGCCGCCGGAGCTACAATTCTCGGTCGAGCGCATCCAGGAAAACTGCGAGCCGGCGCTGTGCACCGTGCTGTTCATGGCCGGGGCCGGCGGTTCGCTGCGCGCGGGCGTCACTGACAATCCGGTGCGGCTGACGCGCTCGGTGAAGGATGCGCTGACGCGCGTAACGTCGGGCGGCGCGCCGGTCTATGTCTGGCCCGGCGGCGGCATCACCTACATGGTTGACGTAACGCAGATGCCGGCGGGCGCCTTTGGCTACGTGCCGACGCCGGCCCTCGTGGCCCCGATCGAGTTCACCATGAAGCTGTCCGACTATGAGGCGCTCGGCGGCCACATGGATTATGTACAGCCGCTGGCGTCGCTGAAGGACGTCAGCAAGGACATCCGCCAATTGCCGTGGCCGAGGCAAGGCTCATGAGCCGTCAGCCACAGATCGCCGTCTTGCCCGATCGCCGGCTGCATCTGCAGGACGGGCCGATCGATCTGATCATCGGCGCCGATGGCGCCGAGGCCGACATTCGCACGGCTTATCGGGCTGCCGCGGAGCGCTTCACGGGTCTGCTCGATGATCTCTGTTCGGAACTGTCCGAACTGCGCAAGGCCGCCGACCGGGATCGTTGTCGTCTGAACGGTGTCGTCGCGCGCCGCATGCACGCCGCGGTGGCGCCGTTCGCCGCCGACATGTTCATCACCCCGATGGCCGCGGTGGCCGGAGCGGTCGCTGAAGAAATTCTCGGTGCGATGCTGGCGGCGGCGGCGTTGCCGCGCGCCTATGTCAACAATGGCGGCGACATCGCGCTGCATCTGCAGGATGCCGCGACCTTCAGCGTCGGGCTGATGGACCGGCCGGACGCCAATGGCGTGATGCGTAGTCTGACGCTTCGCTCCGAGGATGCGGTCCGTGGAATTGCCACCTCGGGCCGTCATGGCCGCAGCTTCTCGCTCGGGATCGCCGATGCCGTCACGGTGCTGGCGCGGAGCGCTGCGCAGGCCGACGCTGCGGCGACCGTGATTGCGAATGCCGTCGATCTGCCCGGACATCCGGCCGTGTACCGCCGTCCCGCCTGTGAGCTGCAGCCGGACAGCGATCTCGGTCATCGTCTCGTCACCTGCGAGGTCGGCGCGTTGGATGATGCTGACGTGGCGACCGCGCTCGCTGCGGGTGAGCAGGTTGCGCAAGCCTTGCTGTCGGACGGCCTGATCGAGGGCGCCGTGCTGCAGCTCTGCGGGGCCATGCGCGTCGCCGGGACGCGCGCGGTCGAGATCCATCGTCCGGCGCAGTTGCGGGCGGCAGCGGCGTGAGGTTTGATGCATGATGGGCTGGAACATGAAGGACTGCCGACGATGAGCGCCGTCATCCGCAAGATCGTGACCGTGGTCGAGGAGGTTCATCAGGAGATGGGCAAGGCCGTGTCGCCGCCGACGCGGCGCGCCGCGGCCATCGCCGTCATCGAGAACCCGTTCGCCGGCCGCTATGTCGAGGATTTGTCGCCGCTGATCGCGATCGGCGAGGAGCTCGGCGAGATGCTGGCCAAGCGGGCGGTCGCTGCGCTCGGCATCGAGGGACCGGCTGCGCACAGTTACGGCAAGGCGGCTGCCGTCGGCAGCGAGGGCGAGCTGGAGCATGCGGCGGCGATCCTGCATCCGAAGATGGGCGCGCCGGTGCGCAAGGTGCTCGGCAAGGGCGCAGCGCTGATCCCGTCCTCGAAGAAGCGCGGCGGTGTCGGCTGCACGCTCGACATTCCGCTCGGGCATAAGGATGCCGCCTTCGTGCGCAGCCATTTCGACGGCATGGAGGTGCAGATCAACGATGCGCCGCGCGCGAACGAGATCATGGTCGCGCTCGCGGTGACCGACAGCGGGCGTCCGCTGCCTCGGGTCGGCGGGCTCACGGTCGCCGAGATCAAGGGCGACGACGGTTTAAGATAGTTCGAGTCAACATTGGAGGCTGAAGGGATGCGACGGAGAACGATGCTTGCGGCAGGCCTGGGCCTTGCCGTCGCGGGACTGACGGGCGCGGCGCGCGCCGAGGACGTCATCAAGATCGGCGAGATCAACAGCTACTCGTTGCTGCCGGCCTTCACCGAGCCCTATCGCAAGGGCTGGCAGCTCGCGGTCGAGGAGGTCAATGCGGCCGGCGGCATCAACGGCAAGAAGCTCGTCGTCGTCTCCAAGGACGACAGCGGCAAGCCCGCCGATGCGCAGACCGCGGCCAATGAGCTGGTGTCGAGCGAGAACGTCGCGATGCTCGCCGGCACGTTCCTGTCGAACATCGGCCTCGCCGTCAGCGACTTCGCCAACCAGAAGAAGGTGTTCTTCCTGGCGGCCGAGCCGCTGACAGACGCCATCACCTGGTCGAAGGGCAACAAATACACCTTCCGCCTACGCCCCTCGAACTACATGCAGGCCGCGATGCTGGTGGAGGAAGCCGCCAAGTTGCCGGCGAAGCGCTGGGCGACGATCGCGCCGAATTACGAATATGGCCAGTCGGCGGTCGCGGTGTTCAAGAAGCTGCTGTCGGAGAAGCGCCCTGACATCCAGTGGGTCGACGAGCAATGGCCGCCGCAGGGCAAGATCGACGCGGGCCCGGTCGTGCAGGCCGTCGCCGCCGCCAACCCCGAGGCGATCCTCAACGTCACCTTCGGCGCCGACCTCGTGAAGCTCGTTCGCGAAGGCAACACCCGCGGCCTGTTCAAGGACCGCAAGGTGGTCAGCTTCCTGACCGGCGAGCCGGAATATCTCGATCCGCTCAAGGAGGAGACTCCCGAGGGCTGGATCGTGACCGGCTATCCCTGGTACTCGATCAAGACGCCCGAGCACGATGCGTTCCTGAAGGCCTACCAGGCCAAGTACAACGACTATCCGCGACTCGGCTCGATCGTCGGCTACCAGACCATCAAGTCGGCCGCCGCCATCCTCGCCAAGGCCGGCTCGACCGATGCCGACAAGCTGATTGCCGCGGCCGAGGGCCTGTCCGTGCCGTCGCCGTTCGGCGAGATCACCTTCCGCAAGATCGACCACCAGTCGACGCTCGGCGCTTACGTCGGCAAGACGGCGCAGAAGGACGGCAAGGGCGTCATGGTCGACACCGTCTATCGCAAGGGCTCGGACTACCTGCCGAGCGATGAGGAAGTCGGCAAGCTGCGTCCGAAGGACTGATCCAGGCTTTCCTTATCCAAGCCTTCCTGCCTCCCCCTCCCGCGGGGGGAGAGCAGGCGGGGTGGGGGAGTGCGACGCCCGATCTACAGGTTCGGGCCGAGACCCCTCACCTCACGCTTGCTCGCCGGCTCTTGAGGCGAGTTGCAAACGCGGCTCATCCGACACAGACGATCTCCTGACGCGGACTGCTCATGGCCTTCTATTTCGTCCAGTTCCTGACCGGCCTTGCCAGTGCAGCGTCGCTGTTCCTGGTGGCGTCGGGGCTGTCGATCATCTTCGGCGTCACCCGCATCGTCAATTTCGCCCACGGCGCGTTCTACATGCTGGGCGCCTATGTGGCGTTCTCGCTCACGGAGCGGCTGTCCGGCGCGCTCGGCTTTTGGGGCGGCATCGTCGTCGCGGCGCTTGCCGTGGCCGCGATCGGTGTGCTCGTCGAAATGGTGCTGCTGCGCCGGATCTATCACGCACCGGAATTGTTCCAGCTGCTCGCGACCTTCGGCCTGACCCTGATGGTCGAGGATCTCGTGGTACTGATCTGGGGGCCGGATGATCTGGTCGGCCGCCGCGCGCCGGGCTTCAAGGGCGCGGTCGATTTCTTCGGCCAGAACATCCCGAGCTATGACCTGTTCCTGATCGTTCTCGGCCCAGTCGTGCTCGGAGCACTCTGGCTGCTGTTCCAGCGCACGCGCTGGGGCATCCTAGTGCGCGCGGCGACGCAGGACCGTGACATGGTCGCGGCGCTCGGGGTCAATCAGAAATGGCTGTTCACCTCGGTGTTCGCGGTCGGCGTCTTCCTCGCCGCGCTTGGCGGCGCGCTGCAGATCCCGCGCGATGCCGTCCACCACGCGATGGACCTGCGCATCATCGTCGAAGTCTTCGTCGTCGTCGTGATCGGCGGCCTCGGCAGCATCCTCGGGGCCTTCGTCGCGGCCGTGCTGGTGTCCGAGCTGAACGCCTTCGGCATCCTCATCTTCCCGACGATCTCGCTGATCCTCGTGTTCCTGGTGATGGCGGTCGTGCTGGTCGTGCGGCCCTGGGGCCTGTTCGGCAAGAAGGAGACGCCGGCACGCCGCACGCCGGGCCTCACGGTGATTCCGTGGCGTCCGCTGAGCTCGGTCGAGCGGCTGGCGTCGCTCGTGGCGCTGGCGCTCGCGGCAATGCTGCCGTTCATCGCCGGCAACTACGCGCTGACCGTGGGCGCGGAGATCGCGGTGTTCGTGATCTTTGCGGCGTCGCTGCATTTCCTGATGGCGGTCGGCGGGCTCGCCTCGTTCGGCCACGCGGCCTATTTCGGCCTCGGCGCCTATGGTGTCGCGTTTCTCGCCAAGATGGCGGGGCTGCCGATGATCGCCTGCCTGCTGCTGGGGCCGCTGCTCGGCGCCCTCGGTGCGGCGGTGTTCGGCGCCTTCGCGGTCCAGCTCTCCGGCGTTTACTTCGCGATGCTGACGCTCGCCTTCGCGCAGATCGTGTGGTCGATCGCGTTCCAATGGGTCGCGGTGACCGGCGGCGACAACGGCATTCTCGGCCTCTGGCCGGAGAAATGGGCGGCCTCGCCGTCGCATTTCTACTGGCTCGCTCTGGGTGTCTCCGCGTTCGTCGTCAGCCTGCTGCGCCTCATTACCTTCTCGCCGTTCGGCTACGCCCTGCGTGGCATGCGCGACTCGCCGCTGCGCAGCGAGTCCATCGGCATCAACGGCAAGCGCATCCAGTGGACGGCCTTCATCATCGCCGGCACCACGGCCGGCATCGGCGGCGCGCTGTTCGCCTATCTCAAGGGCAGCGTCTTCCCGGACAACATGGGCATCTCGCTATCGGTCGATGCGCTTGTGATGGTCCTGCTCGGCGGCGTCGAGACCGTTCCCGGCGCGATCTTCGGGGCCATCGTCTACAAGGCGCTGAACATCTGGCTGGTCAGCCAGACCGACTGGTCGAAGCTGGTGCTCGGCATCTTCATCGTGCTGATCGTGGTCGTTTTCCCGAAGGGCATCGTCGGCGTGGTCGAGAGCGTCATGCACCGGCGGCGCGTGTCGGCGTCCAAGCCTGCTGCGCTCTCGGCAAAGATGGAGGGCGCGCAATGAGTCTCGGCGTGGCGCTGCTCTCGGTCGAGGGCCTGACGAAATCCTATGGCGGCATTCACGCAGTACGCAACGTGTCGTTCACGCTGCGGGCCGGCGAGATCCTCGCGCTGATCGGCCCGAACGGCGCCGGAAAAAGCACCTGCTTCGACATGCTCAACGGCCAGAACGTGCCGGACAGCGGCCACATCACGGTGATGGGTCAGGAGACCACCGGCCGCAAGCCGCGCGAGGTCTGGCGGCTCGGCGTCGGCCGCACCTTCCAGATCACCGCGACCTATCCGACCATGACGGTGCGCGAGAACATCCAGGTCGCGCTGGTCTCGCATCATCGCCGGCTGTTCGATTTCTTCAGTCCGATGCTCGGCATCGCGCGCGGCGAGGCTGATCGCCTGCTCGATCTCGTCGGCATGACCGGCTATGCCGACCGCCCGTGCGGCGAGCTGGCCTACGGCGATCTCAAGCGGCTGGAACTCGCGATCGCGCTCGCCAATCACCCCAAGCTGTTGCTGATGGACGAGCCGACCGCCGGCATGGCGCCGCGCGAGCGCGTCGAGCTGATGCGGCTGACCGCGAAAATCGCGCGCGAGCAGTCGATCGGCGTGCTGTTCACCGAGCACGACATGGACGTCGTGTTCGAGCATGCCGACCGCATCCTCGTGCTCAACCGCGGCAGCCTGATCGCGCAGGGCTCGCCGGCGGAGGTGCGCGCCAATCGCGAGGTGCAGGCGATCTATCTCGGCGAGGGCCTGCTGTACGATGCACGGCATCGCGAGGGAGCCTCGGCATGAAGCTGTCCGTTGCCAATCTCAACAGCCATTACGGCCCGGCGCACATTCTGTTCGACATCGGCCTGGAGGTCGGTGAGGGCGAGGTCGTGGCGCTGCTCGGCCGCAACGGCGCCGGAAAGTCGACGACGTTCCGTTCGATCGTCGGTCTCGTCGCGCAGCGCGAAGGCCAGATCCTGTTCGAGGGCAGAGACATTTCGTCCGTCCCGACCCATGAGATCGTACGCTCCGGCCTCGGCTACGTGCCGGAGGAGCGCCGCATCTTTACCGAGTTGACGGTCGAGGAGAATCTCGAGGTCGGCCGGCAGAAGCCGCGTGCCGGCGCGCCGCAATGGACGCGCGACAAGCTGTACAAGCTGTTTCCCAATCTCGGCGAGATGAAGAACCGGCCGGGCGGGCGCATGAGCGGCGGCGAGCAGCAGATGTTGACGATCGCCCGCACGCTGATGGGCAATCCGTCGCTGGTGCTGCTCGACGAGCCCTCCGAAGGGCTGTCGCCGAAGATCGTCGAGCAGATGGTCGATGCCATCCTGACGATGAAGAAGGAGGGCGTGTCGCTGGTGGTGTCCGAGCAGAACCTGCATTTTGCGAAGCTGATCTCGGACCGTGCCTACATCATCGAGCGCGGCCGCATCTGCTATTCCGGCACCATGGCCGAGCTCGACGCGCGGCCCGATATCCGCGACGCGCATCTGTCGATCTGAGGCAAGGGATCAATGGCAAAGACCGCCACGCTGAAGCGATCGGCAAAAGCTGCGACCAAGGCCGCACCGAAGCCGGCCAAGGCGGCCGTGAAGACGGCGGCGAGGCCTGCCAAATCGAACTATGTGCTCGACGAGCAGATCGGTTTCATCCTGCGCCAGGTCTGGCAGCGCCACACCATGATCTTCGCCCGCGACATCGGCAGCAACCTGACGCCGACGCAATGGGCGGCGATGTCGAAGCTGGTCGAGACTGGGCCATGCTCGCAGAACCAGCTCGGCCGTCTCACGGCGATGGATGTGGCGACCATCAAGGGCGTGATCGACCGGCTGACGGCGCGGGGGCTGACCGAGACGAGCGCCGATCCGCAGGACGGCCGGCGGCTGCTGGTGAGTCTGACCCGTGCGGGACAGCAGCTCGCGGAGAAGACCGCGCCATTGGCGCTTGCGATCTCGAAGGAGACGCTGGCGCCGCTGGATGCGAAAGAACGCGAGACGCTGCTGTCGCTGTTGGGCAGGCTGAGATAGTTGCCGCGAAACTCGCTCTCGTAGGGTGGGCAAAGACGGATTCGCGCAGCGAAGCCGTCGTGCCCACCGTTCTCACCGAGACCGCATTTGCCAGCGGTGGGCACGCGCCGCCTGACGGCGTCGCTTTGCCCACCCTACGGTTCTTCGTCAAACCCACGACGTCATCGCGAGCGGAGCGATGCAACTACTTCGCCACGATCTCCGGGATCTTCGTCGCCGGCGGCGTATTACGGCTGCGCTGGGTGCGGACGATGCCGTCGATGATGGTCATGCCGATGCCCGGGAGGTCGCCGAGCTGGACGCTGTCGAGCAGCGTCTTGGCCGGCGAGTGCTGCGCCTTGTCCATGATGACGAAGTCGGCGGAGCGGCCGATTTCGATCAGGCCGCAATCAAGCTCGCGCATCCGCGCGGTGTTTCCCGTGGCGAAGCAGAAGGCGATCTCGGCCGGGACGTCGCCGAGCGAGGACAACAGCGACACCATGCGGAGGATGCCGAGCGGCTGCACGCCGGAGCCGGCCGGCGCGTCGGTGCCGAGGATGACGCGGCTGAGCTCGTTCATCTCGCGCGCGGTGCGCAGCGTGAACAATGCCGAGCGCTCATTGCCGTTGTGCACCAGCTCGAGGCCGGCCTTGCAGCCCTCGCAGATGCAGCGGATCTGATCGTCGGGCAGGGCGGTGTGGCCGCCGTTGATGTGCCCGATCACGTCGGTGCCTGCTTCCAGCACGACGTCCTTGTCGATCAGGCCGGAGCCCGGGATCGACGGGCCGCCGGTGTGGATCGTGCTCTGGATGCCGTATTTGCGCGCCCAGCCGACCATCTTGCGCGCGGTCGGGCCGTCCTTGACGCCGCCGAGGCCGACCTCGCCGAGCAGCTTGACGCCGGCGGCGGCAAGCTCCTTGAAGTCGTCCTCGACCATCTCGCATTCGATCACAGGCGCGCCGGCATGCACCTTCACGCCGCCGGGGCGCAGCGTCCAGAACGCGCGCTGCGCGAAGATCGCCATCGCCTTCAGGCCGACGACGTCGCGGGGACGGCCGGGCATGTGCACCTCGCCGGCGGAGATCATCGTGGTGACGCCGCCATGCAGATAGGAGTCGATCCAGTTGCTCTGGTTCTGCCGCGGCGTCCAGTCACCGGCGACCGGATGGACGTGGCTGTCGATCAGGCCCGGCGCGACCGTCGTGCCGTGGGCATCGACGATCGTCGTCGCGCCTTCGGTGTCGACATCCTTGAAGCGGCCAATGCCGGTGATCTTGCCGTTCTCCGCGACGATCGTATCGGCATCCAGGATCGGCCGCTCCAGCGCGCCGGACAGCAGCAGGCCGATGTTGCGGATCACCAGCTTGCTGGGGCCGGTTGCTTGCGGCGCGTCATGGGCCATCGGGATATCCTTCTCCTGGCGAAGCATTTTAGGCAGTTTGCGCCTGCACGCGGCGCAGCATCAAGCTGGTTCTGGTCATTCGTACACGAATGATAAGGGCCGGCAAGCGGCGCCGCTGCACGAAGATCAGGCGGTGTTTGCTCATTCGACGGCCCGGCACTCCCGTGATCAGTTCCGTGACGAGGCTGCGCGTCGGCGAAGATCGATCGACATGGCCGGCTCTGGACGTTGCCGCGGCAATCCGGCATCACGCTTTGCGTTTCTCCCGGACAGGATGATGCGACATGAGCGACGACCTGCAGACGATCAGCGCCGGCGGCATCACGGCGACCATCAAGGCTGACGGCGCCGAGCTGTGCTCGCTGAAGACGGCCGAAGGCCTCGAGCTGCTGTGGCAGGCCGGCCGCGCCTGGCCACGGCACGCGCCCTGGCTGTTTCCGATCGTCGGCCGGCTGAAGGATGACCATCTGCGTCATGGTGGCCGGGTCTATCCCATGACCCAGCACGGCTTCGCCCGCGACCTCCGCTTCACCTGGCTGGAGCGCAGCGCCAGCGCTTGCGTCCTCCAACTGACCGACGACGACACCACGCGCGCCCGCTTTCCGTTCGCCTTCAGCCTGACCTTGACCTATCGGATCACACCCGATGCCCTGGAGATCGCGATCGAGATCGCCAACCCCGCACGTGACGTGCTGCCGGCCTCGTTCGGCGCCCATCCCGCGTTCAACTGGCCGCTGCTCCCTGGGGAGGCGAAGGAAAGCTATCTGCTAACGTTTGCAGAGCCCGAGCCCGCGCCGATTCGGCGCCTGTCCGGCGGACTGCTGCGCGCGCAACCGGAGCCGTCCCCCATCGAAGGCCGTGTTCTTCAATTGAACGAGGCCCTGTTTGTCGATGATGCCGTGATCCTCGATCAGCCGGTCAGCCGTTCCGTTCGCTTTGCTGGAGCCAGAGGCCCCGCGCTGGAGATGGAATGGAAGCATTTCCGCCAGCTCGGCCTCTGGTCGAAGCCGGCCGGCGCGCCGTTCCTCTGCATCGAACCATGGCGCGGTTTCGCCAGCCCGTTCGATTTCGATGCCGAATTTGCTGACAAACCGGGGCTCATGCAGATCGCGCCGGGCGCAGCCGAAACACTGCGTTGCACCCTCAGGGTCACTTCGTCTGATTAGTATGACTTATCTACAGTATGACTTTTTAAAGCGCCCAACGCCGTGCACAACGGTAACCGTGAATTCCGAAATTGGCCTGGAAACGGCTGCATCGTGTCCTAAATGAAGGACGGCGGCGCCGCCGTGACTATGATGCGGCGGCCGGCGGTTCCGATGATGACGTCACGGACGGACAACGGCGAAAGCATCATCTGGCAGCCAACCGTTCGTCCGGCCTGACCGTTGGGGACGGAGCTTGGCGATGCCGCGATCTTGGGGCGGGGGCGCGCATTTCTCTGCGCGTGGAGAAGGCCATGGAGCGGAAGAATCTATTCGGCATTTTGACGTGTGTCGCCTTGCTGTGCGGCAGCGGCGCTTGGGCGAACGAGTATCAGCCGGGCGAAGTTTTTCGCCTCGATCTTTCCCAGGCCGTATTGTCGCCGCGCCCGCTTGGACCTGAAGCGCATTTCGAGCCGGTTCCGATCGAGGCCAGAACGGATCGCGCGAGCATGGCCGCTGACCGGGACAGGGCCGATGTCACGCGTACGGTCGCGACGGTCAGGCATCGCCATGTGGTGCGCTCCGCCGAGCGTCCCCGCACTGCGGCGCGCTCGAGGCTGGCCAATCGCAAGAACCTGCTCGACGCTCAGGCCATGGACACGCGGGTCCAGACCTGGCCGTGCCGGCCCGGCAATGGCGGAATCTGCAGCTGGCGCTGATCGCCGGGCGCGCGCTCTCCGGAACGGTCTCTCAACATCTTGATTGTCGCAGCTGCGGATCGGCTTGAACTCGCGCAAACTCCGCGGGACCATTCAACGCATCCCGACAACACCTTGATCTTCAAGGCTCACCGCGGCGCGCGTCCAGATTATGCCGGAGCGCGGGCAGCAAGCCTTGGCAGGAGACCTTGGCAGGAGACTTCATGGACGCAATCGAAACCCAAGGCATCCGCCTTCCCAAGCTCGGGCTCGGCACCTTCCGCATGCAGGGCACCGTCTGCCGGGAGGCCGTCGAGAGTGCGCTCGCGCTCGGCTACCGCCACATCGACACCGCCGAGATGTACGCCAACGAGGACGCGATCGGCGCGGCACTCGCGGCCGCCGACGTGCCGCGTGCGGATTTGCACGTCACAACAAAGGTCTGGCCGGAGAACCTCGCACCGGATGCCATCCGCCGCGCGTTCGACACGAGCTTGAGGAAGCTCAGGCTGGACTTCGTCGACCTCTATCTCATCCATTGGCCAGCCAAGGGAATGAACCTGCCGGCTGCGCTCGAGACGTTGTTGTCGCTGAAGCAGGAGGGGCGCACGCGGGCGATCGGCGTCGCCAACTTCACGGTCGCGCTGTTGAAGCAGGCGGTCGAGGAGATCCAGGCACCCATCGCCTGCAATCAGGTCGAGTATCACGTGATGCTCGAGCAGTCGAAGCTGATGGCCTACATGGCGGGCCGCTCGATTCCCCTGGTCGCCTATTGTCCGCTGGCGCAGGGACGGGCCGCTGCCAACGAGACGCTGGCCGCGATCGGCCGCAAGCATGGGGCGAGCGCCGCACAGATCGCGCTGAAGTGGCTGCTCGACCAGGACGGCGTCGCCGCCATCCCGAAGGCCGGCCGCAAGGAAAGCCAGCAAGCCAATTGGGATGCAATGAAAGTTCAGCTCGACGACGAGGACCGCCAGACGATTGCCGCCCTCCCGAAGGACAAGCGCTTCGTCAATCCTGGTTTCGCGCCGGAGTGGGATCGCTGACGCGGGGCAGACCGTTGCTCCAGGTGACAGGCAAACAGAGAAATGGCCCCTTGCGGGGCCATTTTCGTGTCGACTGCCGATCAGTAGCGCTTGATGACGACCGTGCGATCGTGATGGCGGTGGGGCCTGAACTCGCGATGCATGCGATACTCGGCGCGCGAGCGGTCCCAGCCATGATGGCGGTCCCAGCCGTGATGATAGTGATGGCCGCCGCGCTTGATGATCACGGTCTCGGCGTTGGCGATTGACGGAGCCGCCAGCGCAAGGGCCGTCAGGGAAGCGAGTGCAAGAGCGATCTTCTTCATGTTGTCCTCCAGATTGAATTGCGCGGGGTCAACTTGAAGTGTGCGAGAACGTTCCGCAGGAACTTCTACGAAGTTGCTGAATGTACGTTCAGATTTCGTCTTTGCCAGGACGTGCACGGACCGCGGGAGCCGGTCGTCAGTCGCACTTCCTGAGCGCGGGCGTCAACTTGCCGTTGGCGACGAAGCGGCCGTCGCGGATGGTGTAGCTGCCGTCCTCGCCGCGGTTGAACACCGAGCGGATGCTGCCGTCGGCGGTCTTGGCAATTCCGTTCTCGCGTGTCTGCCGCGCCTTCGACAGTACGATCGACAGCACCAGGGTCTGGTCGGGGTCGACGCGCGCATCTGCGATCTCGTTGAGATCCGACGCATCATGATCACGGCGATAGATCAGGCTGCCGTCCGACGCGATCTCGTAGGAGATGATCGTGCCGCGCCCCTTGACAGGGGGCGCCGAGCAGTCGACCGCCCAGGTCCCGATCAGGCCCCAGTCACGCGCAGTATCCGCAACGCCATCAGCCAGGGCGGCCGAGGTGAAGGCGCATGTGGTCAGCACTGTGATCTGGAGCAGGCGGGACAGGTGCAAGGTCATGCAATGCGAGTCGGTTGGCAGCCGCCTCATCCTAATGCCTTGCATCAACCTTGCAACGGCCGCGACGCGCGTCTTTTGTTCTCCGCGAAGGTGCGCTTGATGCGCGGGCAGCATGTTGCGGGTTCTGTTGGGAAGGAGCATGCTGACTTCAACAACAACATGATCCGGGGAGGCACGCATGGCAGGGCAGTCGCGCCGCGATTTTCTTCGATTGACCGGAGCAGCCGCCGTGACGGCGCTGACGGTTCCTGCCAACGCCGCGATGGGGCCTGCCGACAAGTTCGACCTTCTCATCAAGGGAGGGGATGTCATCGACCCCAGCCAGTCGCTGCGCGGCAAGCGGGACATCGGCATCCGCTGGGGCGTGATCGAGGCGGTCGAGGCGGATATTCCCGTCGAGCGGGCGCTGCGATCGATCGACGCCGGCGGCCGGCTGGTCATGCCGGGCCTCGTCGACCTCCACAGCCACGTCTATCCCTACGGTTCGGCGATCGGGATTCCGCCGGACGAGCTGGTGCAATTCCAGGCCACCACGACGGTCGTCTCCGCCGGCGACGCCGGTGTGAACAATCTGGCGGCGCTGCGCCGCTTCATCGTCGCCCAGTCGCGGGCGCGGATCTATGCGTTCGTCCACATCGCCAACAACGGCCTGTCGGCGTTTCCGGTCGCCGAGCTCTACAATATCGACAATGCGCAGGTGGAGGCCTGCGCCATGGCGCTGGCCGAGAACCCGGACTTCCTGCTCGGCGTCAAGGTGCGGATGTCGGAAAACGTCATCTTCAAGCACGGTCTCGAGCCGCTCAAGCGCGGCATCCAGGCCTGTGAGCGCTGTGGCTGGCCGGCGCGGATGATGGTCCATATCGGCGGCGTCGAGACCGGCGAATTGATGTCGCAGATCCTGGATCTGCTGCGGCCCGGCGACGTGCTCACCCATGCCTATTCCGGCGCGCCCAACCTCAACGGCGCCTTCACCAACATCGTGCAGAACGGCAAGCTGCTGCCGGCGGCGCTGGCCGCCAAGCAGCGCGGCGTGCTGTTCGACGTCGGCCATGGTGGCGGCAGCTTCGACTTCACCGTCGCGGAGGTGGCGATCCCCGGCGGCTGCGGCCCGGACACGATCTCCTCGGACATTCACGTGTTCTCCGGCAACACGCCGGGTACGCCGTTCCTGCCCAACGTGATGGGCAAATTCCTGGCGATGGGGGTTTCGCTGGAGCAGGTGGTGAGCATGGCAACCTCGGCACCGGCCAAGATCATCGGCAAGGTGCCGAAGCTCGGCAGCCTGCAGGTCGGCGCGCCCGGCGACGTCGCGATCATGGATGTGGCCGAAGGCCCGGTCAGCTTCGTCGACACGCGCGGCAACAAGCGCGACGGCAAGCTGCAGCTGAAGCCGGTGCAGACCGTGATCAACGGCGTGCCGTTCGGCCGGCCCTATCAGTCGCCGTTCTCGGTGCGCTGAGCAGCGCGATCATTCGCTGGCGCTGCGCGCCCTGTTGGCGGACCGCTCGGGCAGGCCGAACTCCTGGTGGCAGACGTCGGCCAGCACGGCGATGCCCTCGCGGATCTCCTGATGCGAGGGGCTCGCGAAGCACAGCCGCAGCCGGCTTCGCGCATGCGCAGCGTCGGTCGACCATTCCGGGCCCGGATTGATCGACACGCCACGCTTGAGCGCGGCCTGCGACAGCTTCATCGCGTCGACCTGGTCCGGCAGCTTGACCCAGAGAAAGATCCCGCCCTTCGGCGCTTCGAACTCGGCCGCCGTGCCAAACTCCGCATTCAGCGCGTCCATCAGCGTGTCGAGCTTGGCGCGCAGGCCGCGCACCAGCTGCGGGACGTGGGTTGCGAAATGCGGCTTGCAGTATTCGGCCAGCACCATCTGCTCCAGCGCGCCCGAGCCGGCATCGGTCTTGAGCGCGAGCAGGACCGACATGATCTCCCACGGTGCAACCAGGAAGCCCACGCGTAGCGCGGGGGCGACCGATTTGGAGAACGAGCCGAGATGGATCACGCCGCCATGGTCGGACATGCCGTGGATCGCGCGCGGACGCTTGCCGTCCCAGATCAGGTCGGCATAGCAGTCGTCCTCGAACACCGGCACGCCATAGGCTCGCGACAGCCACAGCAGTTCGGCGCGGCGGCTCTCCGGCATGATGGTGCCGGTCGGGTTCTGCACTGTCGGAATGGTATAGATGTATTTCGGCCTGACACCACGATCCTTGAGATCGGCCAGCGCCGTCGCCAGCACATCCGTTCGCATGCCGTCCTTGTCGAGCGGGATGCCGACCGGCTTGACGCCGAGCCGCGCCAGCCGCGTCAGCGTGCCCTGGTAATTGTCCTGTTCGACCAGCACCGTGTCGCCGCGCGTGAGCAGCGCCTGGTTGACGAGGTCGAGCCCCTGCAGCGAGCCGGACAGGATCATGATGTCGTCGGCGCGCGCCGACATGCCGGCATCGCGCGAGAGCTTGGCGGCGAGGAAGTCGCGCAGCGGTCGATAGCCTTGCGGTCCATGCGCGAGGCCGTAGGTGGCCAGCGCGCGGCCTTCCCGCGCGAGCACGGCGTCGGCGGCCGCACGCAAATCCTCGACCGGGACGGCGTCGGCATCATTGTTGCCGCCGACGAAGCTGTATCTTGCAAGGCCTGTCCAGCGTGCGGCTGGAGCCGGGAGGCCGGGACCGAGGAGCGGTGCAAAATCGAATACGGCCATGAGGCACGCCTCCCTTGTTCTCGAATTGGGGCGACTTTAAACAGATACCAGGACGCTTGTCCTGGCAGGACAGGCTTTTTCCCGGGGAAGGCGACCTCCGAACGGCAGTTCCGCCGCTCTGGCGCGCGCCTTCGATCCCGGCTAAAGCACGCCCCGGAAAAGCTGCGAGACTTTGCAAATGGCCGACTCGATCCAGGAAGTTCTGTACGCCTTCGCAAAGGGCGAGATGGTCGTCGTGACCGATGACGATGACCGCGAGGGGGAAGGCGATCTGATCGTTGCGGCCTCGCTGTGCACGCCCGATAAGATGGCGTTCATCATTCGCCACACCTCCGGCATCGTCTGTGCCCCGATCACCGCCGACGACGCGCGGCGGCTGCGGCTCGATCCGATGGTCGCCCACAACGACTCCAATCACACCACCGCGTTCACGGTCTCGATCGACTACAAGCCGGATGGCGGCACCGGCATCTCCGCCGAGGAGCGCGCCTCCTGCTGCCGCGCGCTGGCCAATCCGAATGCCGGCGCCAACGACTTCGCGCGGCCCGGCCATATTTTCCCACTGATCGCGCGCGACGGCGGCGTGCTGCTGCGCTCGGGCCATACCGAGGCGGCGGTCGATCTGTGCAAGCTTTCCGGCCTGCCGCCGGTCGGCGTCATCTCGGAGTTGATGAACGACGACGGCACGGTCATGAAGGGCGAGCAGGTCGTCCGCTTCGCCGCGGCCCACAATCTCAAGCACGTCACGATCGCCGATCTGATCTCCTACCGGCAGGCGCGCGAGAAGCTGATCGAGCGCGTATCGACGTTCACGACCGAGAGCCCGATCGGCCCGCTGCAGGGCTTCGCGTACCGCTCGCCGTTCGATCCGATCACCCATGCCGCCTTCGTCTACAACGGCATTGGCGACGGCAAGAATGTGCTGACGCGGCTTCACAAGCCCAACATCGTGAAGGATCTGATCGCGGGTCCGCAGCGTATTCAAGCGGTGCTGCAGCACTTCAAGAAGGCCGGCCGCGGTGTGCTGATCTATCTGCGGGACGGTGCGGCCGGCGTTCCGGTCGAGCCGGTCGCGGAGCCACATACCGCGGAGGCCGATCGCCATCGGCAATGGCGCGAAGTCGGCGTCGGCGCGCAGATCCTGCGCGATCTCGGCGTGACGTCGATCCGGAACCTGACCTCGTCGGCCCATGACTACAAGGGCCTGTCGGGTTTCGGCATCGAGATCGTCGCCAACGAACGGCTTGAAGGCTGACCTCCCAGGATTTAACCTCACAAGGCTGTGCTCCGAGCGCAGCGAGACGCGAAAGGATCGTTCATGAGCGCGCGCCCTCAGGCAAAGGACAAGCCGGCCCAGTCGAGCTTCCAGTGGGACGATCCCTTCCTGCTGGACGAGCAGTTGACCGAGGACGAGCGCATGGTGCGTGACACCGCGCGCGCCTATGCCCAGGACAAGCTGCTGCCGCGCGTCACCAAGGCCTATCTCGAGGAGAAGACCGACCGCGAGATCTTCAACGAGATGGGCGAGCTCGGCCTGATCGGCATTACGCTCCCCGAGGAGTATGGCTGCGCCAATGCGAGCTACGTCGCCTATGGTCTCGTCGCGCGCGAGATCGAGCGCGTCGATTCCGGCTATCGCTCGATGAACTCGGTGCAGTCGTCGCTGGTGATGTATCCGATCTACGCCTATGGCGACGAGAACCAGCGCAAGAAGTATCTGCCGAAGCTCGCGAGCGGCGAATGGGTCGGCTGCTTCGGCCTGACCGAGCCGGATGCCGGCTCCGATCCCGCGGGCATGAAGACCCGCGCCGAGAAGGTCGCCGACGGCTATCGCCTGACCGGTAGCAAGATGTGGATCTCGAACTCGCCGATCGCCGACGTGTTCGTGGTGTGGGCCAAGTCGGCCGCGCATGACAACCAGATCCGCGGCTTCATTCTCGAGAAGGGCATGAAGGGCCTGTCGGCGCCGAAAATCGGCGGCAAGCTCTCGTTGCGTGCCTCGATCACCGGCGAGGTGGTGATGGACGGCGTGGTGGTGCCGGAGGATGCGTTGCTGCCCAACGTGTCAGGCCTGAAGGGCCCGTTCGGCTGCCTCAACCGCGCCCGCTACGGCATCTCCTGGGGCGTGCTCGGCGCGGCCGAGGACTGCATGCATCGCGCCCGCCAGTACACCCTCGACCGCAAGCAGTTCGGCAAGCCGCTGGCTGCCACCCAGCTGGTGCAGAAGAAGCTCGCCGACATGGAGACCGAGATCGCGCTCGGTCTGCAGGCGAGCCTGCGCGTCGGCCGGCTGATGGACGAGGGCAAGATGGCGCCGGAGATGATCTCGATCGTCAAGCGCAACAATTGCGGCAAGTCGCTCGACATCGCCCGCCTCGCCCGTGACATGCACGGCGGCAACGGCATCTCGATCGAGTATCACGTGATGCGCCACGCCGCGAACCTCGAGACGGTCAACACCTATGAGGGCGCGCACGACGTCCACGCCCTGATCCTCGGCCGCGCCATCACCGGCATTCAGGCGTTCTTCTGAGCGCGCTGCGCGACGTGCGTCGCCTCTGCCTGCGAGATGGGCGGTCGCCGTCGCGCCCATCACTGTCATCGTCCGCGAAAGCGGACGATCCAGTAAACGCCGGCCCATCGAGGCTCACTGACTTCTCGGAGTACTGGATACCCCGCCTTCGCGGGGTATGACGGCGGAGAATGGGGCAACGATCTGCCCCATGCAGGAAGGCACGCCATGGCCGACAATGACGACGTCCCGTTCAATCGCCACTTCCCGCTTCAGGCGGGCGTCGTCGACGAGGTGCGTCCGGGCATCCGCCGCGTTCTCTGCAACAATCCAAGTCCGTTCACCTTCACCGGCACGGTCAGTTACATCGTCGGTCGCGGCAAGGTCGCGATCATCGATCCCGGCCCGGACAACGAAGCGCATGCACAGTCACTGTTGGACGCAGTGCGCGGCGAGACCGTCACCCACATCCTCGTCACGCATACCCACCGCGACCATTCTCCGAACACCGGCCGGCTGAAGGCCGCCACTGGCGCTACGGTCTATGCCGAAGGCCCGCATCGCGCCTCCCGGCCGCGCTACGAGAGCGAGAAGCACAGCCCGGAATCCGGCGTCGACCGCGACTTCGCGCCCGACGTGGCAGTTGCTGATGGCGACGTGATCGAAGGCCATGGCTGGCAATTGGAGGCGGTGGCGACACCAGGCCATACCGCCAACCATCTCGCCTTCGCCTGGGGCGAGCGCAGCACGACCTTCGTCGGCGACCACGTGATGGGCTGGGCGACCTCGATCGTGGCGCCGCCCGACGGTTCGATGGTCGACTACATGGCCTCGCTGGAGCGGCTCGCCGGACGCCCGGAAGAGCTGTATTTCTCAGGCCATGGGCCGGAAATCCCGGAAGGGCCGCGCTACACGCGCTTCCTGACCCGCCACCGCCAGGCCCGCGAGGCCTCGATCCTGCATCGTCTCGCCAAGGGCGAGGCCGACATCCCGACCATGGTGCGCGCGATCTATATCGGCATCGATCCGCGGCTCACCACCGCCGCCGGCTATTCCGTTCTGGCGCATCTCGAGGATCTCGTCGCCCGTGGTGTCGTCGCGACGGAAGGCGACCCGGTGATCGGCGGAACGTATCGGCTGGCGTAGCAAATGGCGAATAGGGAGTAGCGAGTAGGGAAGGGAGAGCAGTCCAGCTCCACGTCATCCCTATTCGCTACTCCCTATTCGCCACTCGCCCCCTTCACTTCTTCACCGTCTTCGCATTGCCCTTTGCCGCCACCGGCGGCGGCGTGATCTTCTTCACCGGCTTCTGCGCTTCGGCCTCGCCGGCGTTCGACAGATCCTCGATCAGCTTGTTGACGCGCGCGGCGTTGCTGCCGAGATCGGAATCGAAATAGCGCGAGGCGGAGCGGACATCGACGCGGGAATCCTCGCCGTCGGGCTGGATGCGGATCGAGATGTCCTCGCGGAAGCCCATGATCGGCGTGCGCGCCACCGCCTCGATGCGGCCGATCCGGCGCGGCGGCAGCGGCGCGCGCTCGTCGACGACGAACCATTTGCGGCGGTTGACCAGCTTCAAGGCGATCGCATAGGCGCGATCCGGCGGCAGCTCGATCTGCACCGGCTCGATGTCGGGATAGAATTTCTGCTGCTGCTCGGCTGAATAGAGCCCGGCGTAGACCGCTGTGTTGGTGCCGTCGCCGTTGCGCAGTGGTGCCAGCGCCTCGAACCGCGGCGGATCGATCGGATCGGTGGTGATGTCGTAGATCTTCGGCAGCTTGCGATATTGGAGCGCGAGATAGGCCGGATAGGCCAGCACGACAGCATCGATCATGAACGCCAGGAGGACGCGGCTCATGCCGCGGCTGCCATTGCGCCAGATCGCGACGAAGGCGGCGAGCCCGAGCAGGATCGACAACAGGGCGAGGCCCAGCGCGCCGAAGAAGGTGGCGAGCGCGGGCTTCATCTCCAGGAAGTCGAAGCGCAGGATCAGGATCGAGACCAGCACGGCGACGACGGAGAACACCGCGAGATTGCGGGTCCATGTCGCAAGGCTGGAGGTGGGCTCCGACAGATAGGGAGCGTGAAACCTGCGGGCCATAGGTTCAGGAACTGCCGGGTTGGGGCGGCCCCGGAAGCCGGGGCGATCTCGCTTGAGACCATGAGCCCCGGTCAAATTCAAGGGGAGTCTGCGGCCTTGTTCCCGCCCGGGACGGCCGCGAGCTCGGCCCGGGAGCGGTCCTGGCCGCTGTCCCCGTGGGATCGTGGCGGCGGGCCGAAATCGCTGCTGGAGCATCCGAGACCGCCGGGTTACCGCAGCTGGCCGCAGGGAAGCTGGTCACCTCACCCGCGGCCGATGTGAATAGCCTCAATGTCCATGCACCAGCGGACAGGCCGAGTCGGCGAGCCTGCCGAACGCCTCCTCGCCCGACATGGTCTGGATCAACTTGTAGTAGTCCCAGGGGTGCTTCGACTCCTCCGGCTTCTTGACCTGCATGATGTACATCTCATGCTCCATCAGGCCGTCGGCGCGGATCTTGCCGTTGGACGTGAACATGTCGTCGATCTTGGTCTTGCGCAGCTGGTCCATGACCTTGTCCGAGTCGGTCGTGCCGGCCGCCTTGACGGCTTTGAGATAGGTCATCGTGGCCGAGTAGTAGGCGGCCTGGTTCATGGTCGGCTCGCGCTTGGTCTTGTCGTAATAGCGCTTGGCGAAGGCGCGGGTCTTGTCGTTGAGGTCCCAATACCAGCCGGTGGTGAGGTAGAGACCCTGCGCCGTCTTCAGGCCGAGACTGTGGATATCGCTGATGAAGGCGAGCAGCGCCGCCGGCTTCATCGTCTTGGCGATGCCGAACTCATCCGCAGCCTTGATCGAGTTGGTGAAGTCGTTGCCGGCATTGGCGAGGCCGAGAACCTGCGCGCCCGAGCTCTGCGCCTGCAGCAGATAGCTGGAGAAGTCCGAGCTGGAGAGCGGCACGCGCACCGCGCCGACCACCTTGCCGCCATTGGCCTCGACGACCTTGGAGGCGGCCTCCTGCAACTGGGTGCCGAAGGCGTAGTCGGCGGTCAGGAAAAACCAGCTCTTGCCGCCCTGGCTGACCATGGTTTTGGCCGTGCCGTTGGCCAGCGATGTCGTATCGTAGGCGTAATGGACCGTGTAGGGCGTGCAGTCCTTGCCGGTCAGCGAGGCACCGGCGGCGCCGATCGCGATGAACGGTATCTTCTTCTCCTTGGCGGCGTTGGCCATCGCCAGGCTGACGCCGGTGTTGGAGCCGCCGAGGATCATGGTGACGCCGTCGCGATCGGCCCATTCGCGCAGCTTCTGGGCGCCGACATCGGGCTTGTTCTGGTGATCGGTCTCCATGAACTCGATCTTGTTGCCGAGCACGCTGCCGCCGAAATCCTCGATCGCCATCTTCGCGGCTTCGACACCGCCCGGCCCGATCACGTCGGCGTAAAGCCCGGACATGTCGTCGATGTCGCCGATCACGACCTTGTTGGCGGCGGCGTGAGCCGCCGTGGCGACCAGTGAGGCCCCGAACAGCCAGGGCAGCAGGCGCGTCTGATATCGCATGGTGGCGTTCCCTCGTTTCTTCTTTGGTGCCGGAGCTTAGGAACCAGCCCGCAGGCTTTCCTATTCGCCTATGGTCGAGACGAGGGCCGAGGAACTTTTCGTCGAGAACGCAAACGGCCCCTGCGCGGGCGCAGGGGCCGTTCGTCACCCGCAGAGCGGGAGTTGTTACGCCGCCGCGTTGGGGAAGCGATAGGCCTTGAACTGCTCGCGCAGTGCGGTCTTGAGGATCTTGCCGGTCGCGGTGTGCGGGATGCCGTCGACGAAGGCGACGTCATCGGGCATCCACCACTTCGCGATCTTGCCTTCCATGTATTTCAGGATGTCCTCGCGCGTCGCGGTCTGTCCCTGCTTCAGCTGCACGATCAGCAGCGGCCGCTCGTCCCATTTCGGATGGAAGATGCCGATCACGGCCGCCTCGGCGACGGCGGGATGGCCGACCGCGAGGTTCTCCAGATCGATCGAGGAGATCCATTCGCCGCCGGACTTGATGACGTCCTTGGAGCGGTCGGTGATGCGCATGAAGCCGTGCTCGTCGACGGTGGCGACGTCGCCGGTGTCGAAGAAGCCTTCCTCGTCGAGGATGTTGCTGTCGACCTTGTAGTAGGCCTTCGACACTGCGGGACCGGAGACCTTGAGCCGGCCGAAGGTCTTGCCGTCCCATGGCAGCTCGGTGCCGGAATCGTCGGTGATCTTCATCTCGACGCCGAACGGCGGGAAGCCCTGGGTCTGCAGCACGTCGAGCTTGGCGTCGCCCGTGGCGTCGAGGAACGGCGGCTTCAAGGTGGCGAGCGTGCCGATCGGGCTCATCTCGGTCATGCCCCAGGCGTGGCGCACGCCGATGCCCATGTCGAGGAACGCCTGGATCATCGAGCGCGGCATCGCCGAGCCGCCGCACACCACCATCTTCAGATGCGGCAGCGTGAGCTTATGCGCCTGCATGTGCTGCAGCAGCATCAGCCACACCGTGGGCACGCCGGCGGTGTAGGTCACCTTCTCGGTGTCGAGCAGCTCGTAGACCGAGGCGCCGTCGAGCTTGGGACCGGGCATGACGAGCTTGGTGCCCATCGAGGGCGCGGAGAACGCGATGCCCCAGCTGTTGGCATGGAACAGCGGAACCACCGGAAGCATTGTATCGCCGGCGGACGTGCCGAGCGAATCCCTGGAATTGGCCATCAACGCATGCAGCACGTTGGAGCGATGCGAATACAACACGCCCTTCGGATCGCCGGTCGTTCCGGACGTGTAGCACATCGCCGCTGCGGTGTTCTCGTCGAACGTGCCCCATTTGAAATCGCCGTCAGCCTCGCCGATCCACGATTCGTAGGCGACCGCATTCTTCAGATTCGTCTGCGGCATGTGGGCGGCATCGGTCAGTACGACATACCGCTCGACGCTCGGCAGCTTGTCGGCGAGCTTCTCGAGAATCGGCACGAAGGTCAGATCGGTGATGACGATCCGGTCCTGCGCATGGTTGATGATCCAGCCGATCTGCTCGGGGAAGAGACGCGGATTGACCGTGTGACAGATCGCGCCGATTCCCATAATACCGTACCACACCTCGAGATGGCGGCCGGTATTCCAGGCGATGGTTGCGATGCGGTCACCGAGTTTGATGCCGTCGCGCGTCAATTTCTGTGAAACCTTGAGAGCGCGGTCGTGGATTTGCCGGTAGGTGGTGCGAACGATGGGGCCTTCGACCGAGCGTGTCACGACTTCCTGGGAGCCGTGGATCGTCGCCGCATGCTCGATGATCCGGTGGCAAAGCAGGGGCCAGTCTTGCATCAATCCAAGCATCAGGTCGTTCCTCCGGTGGTATTCGCTTTAGGGCAGCGAGGGTCTTTTGGTCCGTTCCGTGAATTTTAGCGCGCGCCGCACCGCGCGCAAATGGCATTGTGGCGGCCACGACGTCGCGCCGGGTGCGATGGTTAGCGCTGCCGCCGCGGCGCTTGCATTGAGCTGGCTCATGACCCTGCCCGCGGCCGCAAGGTCCAGGGAGGGCGCTCAGCCGCCTCAGCGCGCCACGGCCGCTGGATCGACGCGACAGGATCAGCCCCTGGCGGTGGTGCCACTTCCTCGCCCGCGTCCTGAGACGGCGCCGAAGCCGGTCGCGCGCGAGCAGGCCAAGGATGAAGCCAATGACGACAAGGGCGAGGTGGCCAAGGACGGCGGGAAAGAGGCGAAGACGCCTCCAGCGCCGCAGCAATCCGCCTGCCGCCTGGCGCTCACCGAGGAGATCGCGGTCGCGCCTTCGATCCCGCCGATCAAGGGGCCGGGCGCCTGCGGCGGTGACGATCTGGTCCGGCTCGAGGCGGTGATGCTGCCGGACAAGCGGCGGGTGGCGTTGGCGCCCGCGGCGGTCATGCGCTGCACGATGGCGACGGCGGTGGCCAACTGGGTCCGCAACGATGTGGCGCCACTGGCCGCTCGTCTCGGCAGCCCGATCGCTGCGCTGGACAACTACGATTCGTATCAATGCCGCGGCCGCAACAACATCGTCGGCGCCCAGATGTCGGAGCATGGCCGCGCCAATGCGCTCGACGTGCGCGGCTTCAAGCTCGCGGATGGCCGCATGATCGAGCTCACCGACCGCACCCAGCCGCGCGATCTGCGCGAAGCGGTGCTGCATTCGGTCTGCACCCACTTCGCGACCGTGCTGGGCCCGGACTCCGACTGGTATCACGAGGACCATATTCATCTCGATCTCGCCGAGCGCCGCAGCAACTACCGCATTTGCCAGTGGGACGTGCTCGATCCGATGCCCAAGGTCGCCCCCCTGATGCCGGCAGCGCGCCCCGACGACGCGCCGCCGCGCGAGACGGCGGAAGCCGAGGACGACGGCAAGGAGGCGAAATCCGCGGCTCGCCATGGATCCGGCGGCGCGGCGGAGCCGGAGACCCGCAAGTCGGCCCCGTCCGAGCCGGCATCCGGTGACGCGGAAGCCGAGGAAGCCGCGCCCGCCGCCCCTCCACCCGCGCCGCAGCCGGCGGCTGCGAAGGGCGCCAAGAAGAAGCACAAGAGCAGGTCCTGAGGGCGATCGGCGCTATCAGCGCACACCGCAAACAAAAAGAGCGCCGGTTGCCCGGCGCTCTCGAAAGAGGATGCTAAACGCGTTTCTCGGCTTTTGATCGCGGCCGGCTTCAGTTGAATTTTATTGCATCGCAGCGTAGGCGCCGCCGCCTTGCAGCGCCATCTGCGGCTTGTACGGCGAATCGCCCTTCTTCGGATCCAGCACCACGACGATGGTGCCGACCTTGACCCGGTTGTAGAGGTCGATCGCGTCCTCATTGGTCAGGCGAATGCAGCCCGAGGAGATCGAGGCGCCGATATATTCCGGCTGGTTGGTGCCGTGAATCCGGAACAGCGTGTCCTTGCCGTTGGCATAGAGGTACATCGCACGCGAGCCCATCGGATTGTCCGGACCGGCGGCCACGAAGGTCGGCACGCCCAGACGCTCGATCTCACTCTTGGTCGGATGCCAGGCCGGCCACTCGGTCATGGCGCCGACCTTGGCGATGCCGGACCAAGCCATGGCTTCCTCGCCAACGGTGATGCCGTAGCGGATCGCCTTGCCGCCATCGAGCACGTAAAAGAGGTAGTGAGCGTCGGAATCGACGACGATGGAGCCCGGCGCTTCCTTGCGATGATACTCGACGATCGCACGGCGATAGGGTTCCGCCACCGGCGTATTGGTGTAACGGATCTTCGCCAGAAGCTCCTTGTCCTTCGGCTTGAAGGCCTGGGCGTTGGTCGCCTCATAGGTCGTGGCCTGCATGCAGCCCGACAGCATCAGGCCGGCGGCCAGGAGTCCTAATTTCACCTTCAGCGACATGTCACAAATTCCAATTGACAGCTGACGTTGCAATGGCACGGCCGCGCCACTGCAGCGCGATTCCACATGTCCCATTATCGTCAAAATCGATCGCGATTCCAGCCGATACACGCACAAGTCACGTTGCAGCGCCGTGATTGTTGCTTTTTTGCCGCAAAATTTCGGCCGGTCATCCACAGCTGTGCTCTGGATGGCACGTTCGCGCCCGCGATCGATGCCGACACGGCCATTTGGGCCACACACGCGCGAAATGCCGATGGACCCTGTCGGCAAGCTGCGTCACAAGGCAGCAGCATCCCACCGCTAAGCCGCCGAAACCACGTTTCGCGATTCGGAGTCTCCCTGCATGTTCTCGGTGTACGTCCCGTCGGAGGTCTCGCTCAAGAAGGCCCCGGTCACGGATGCCTCGGCGCTGCCGGAGAATGCGGTCTGGGTCGACCTGGTAAACCCGAGTGGCGCCGAGGACCGGGCGGTGGAGAAGCTGGCCGGCATCGCGGTCCCGACGCGCGAGGACATGCAGGAGATCGAGATCTCCAGCCGCCTCTACATCGAGAACGGCGCCCGCTACATGACCGCGACCCTGATGTGTCACTCCGATACCGACATGCCGAGAACCACGGCCGTGACCTTCATCCTCGCCGGTCACCGCCTGGTGACCGTGCGCTACGACCAGCCGCGGCCGTTCGCGGTGGTGGAGGCCAAGCTCGCCCGCAACTGTGCGCCGGGGATCACGGGCGAGATGGTCCTGATGGAACTGCTCGATGCCGTGATCGACCGCTGCGCCGACATCCTCGAGCGCGTCGGCGCGGACATCGACCAGGTCAGCCACGAGATCTTCGAGCCGAACAACGAACGGCACGGTCACGCCAAGCAGTATTCGCAGATCCTGATCGCGATCGGCCGCAAGGGCGACCTGACGTCGAAGGTGCGTGAAAGCCTGGTCTCGATCGGCCGCCTGGTGACCTTCCTGTCCGCGGTCGTCGAAGGCGTGAAATGGTCGAAGGACATGCGCGAGCAGCTCAAGACGATGCAGCGCGACGTGGCCTCGCTGACCGACCATGCCTCCTATCTCGCGGGCAAGATCACCTTCGTGCTCGATGCGATGCTCGGCGTCGTCAATCTCGAGCAGAACAACATCATCAAGCTGTTCTCGGTCATGGCCGTCGTGTTGATGCCGCCGACCTTGATCGCCTCCATCTACGGCATGAACTTCAAGATGATGCCGGAGCTCGAATGGGCGCACGGCTATCCGATGGCGCTGGTGCTGATGCTGATCTGCGCGATCGTCCCGTACGGCATCTTCAAATGGAAGAAGTGGCTGTAGGCGCTGCGCGCCCGTCGATCCGCGCCTGCAATTCCAGAACACTTGGTTTGCGCCGTGTGAACGCCCTGCATCCTGGATAGCGGCAATTTCTGCCGCATGCGCGCCATGTTGTTAGTAGCTACGCCCCGATGTTCACTAACCGAATGCCATCGCAGGTAACTGGCTATGCACCTCAAGTAACACAGATGATAAGATGCGCGTCATGCCACAAATAGTTGTTAGGCTGGCGGCAATGCGGCTGCAAACCCGCCTCAATTGCTCAGGTAAAATTTGACGGGAACCCTGAACGTTTGATCGAAACTTCTCTGCGATAACTCAGCTCGTGAGCATGGCCAACAACGAGCGCTTCGGCGCATGGCATGCAGGAGCTCCAAGGCGCATCGATCGCGCCCATGGCCAAGAGGCGGCAATGGTTGAGAAACGCATAACGGCATCGAACAACGTGGTCGAGCTCGCCAGCTACCAGCGCAGCCGTGCCGACATCATCGTGGCCCATGCGCTGTCGCCGCGCACCTGCCGCTATTGCGGTGCCGAGCTCGATCACGACGAGCGCGAGGATGACTGCTCCAGCGCCCTCAACCTCAACATCGAATCCGCACGTTTGCGCTGGCGTGCCGCCCAGATCCTCCGCGGCCTGGTGTGCGAAGGCTGAACGAACGTTCCCGCGCCGGCGCCGAGTGACACGGCTCGCAATCCGAACCCCGTATGCCGATGCAATTGGTCAAGCAGCGCTCCCTTCCGGGGGCGCTGTTCGTTTGTGGCACCAGCCCCGCCGCGCAGCGATGTTTGCAAGTGGCGTTAATCGCACCTTGGAGCCGCCACCCGGGTCTCGTCGAGAGCAGCAAGCAGGCGTGAACCAAGTTGCGGCTTGATCCAGAGCTTGGTTCGTCCGCCGCCCTCAGACGTGCTGGCCGCCGTTGATGTGGATCTCGGCGCCGTTCACGTAGGAGCTGGTCTCGGTGCACAGCACGTAGATGATCTTGGCCACCTCGTCGGGCGTGCCGAGGCGCTGCATCGGGATCTGCTCCTGCACGATCTTCTCGGTGCCGGGCGACAGGATCGAGGTGTCGATCTCGCCCGGCGCGATCGAGTTGACGCGCACGCCGACGCGGCCGAAATCCGACGCCATCTCGCGGGTCAATGCCGCTAGCGCCGCTTTCGAGGTCGCATAGGCGGCGCCGGCAAACGGATGCACCCGCGAGCCGGCGATCGAGGTCACGTTGACCACGGAGCCCTTGGCGGCCTTGAGCTCCTTGATCAGGCCGCGCGCCATCATGATGGGCGCGAAGAAGTTGACGCGGAAAACGTGATTCCAGGTGTCGAGGTCGGTGTCGACGGTGCCGAGCCGCGCGCCGCCGGAGCCCTTCGGCGAAATCGCAGCGTTGTTCACCAGCGCATGCAGTTCGCCGCCGTCGATGCGCTGCTTGATCTCGGCGATCGCGCGGAGGGTGTCCTGTGGATCGGAGAGATCGACCTGGACGTGGTCCTCGGGGCCTGCACCCCAGGGGCACTCCTCCGGAAAGGGGTGCCGCGAGCAGGTGAGGACGCGCCAGCCGGCGGAGGAGAAGCGGATCACGGTGGCATGACCGATGCCGCGGCTGGCACCGGTCAGCAGCATCGTGCGCCGCGGCTGGTTGGAAGGAGTGGGCATGAATGGGTCTCTCACGATCCCTCGAGGGATCAGCTTACCACAATGGTTGCGTGTTCGGTGCGCTATTCCTGAGCACCGGGGGGCGAAGCTCGTTAGTCGACTGTCGCGTGAAGGAGGGAGGGCGTTCGGCCGTCGTCCCTTACGGATACATCCTCACTTTGCTCCAGTGCTGGCCAGCGGCCTCGCGCCTGAACTCGATGCGGTCGTGCAGCCGGAATGGCCGGTCGTGCCAGAACTCCATCCGCAGCGGCGTGATGCGCCAGCCGCTCCAGCCCGGCGGGCGCGGCACCTCGCCGATGATGTATTGCGCGGCCGTCTTGGCGATCGCCTGCTCGAACGCGAAGCGGCTCTCCAACGGCTGCGACTGCTTGCTGGCCCAGGCGCCGAGCTGCGCCTGCTTCGGACGGGTGGCGAAATAGGCATCCGCCTCCGCGTCGGTCACCGGCGTCACGAGGCCGCGGATGCGAACCTGCCGGCGCAGCGACTTCCAGTGAAACAGCAGCGCGGCCTTCGGATTGGCGGCTAGCTCCTGGCCCTTCTGGCTGGCCTTGTGGCTGTAGAACACGAAGCCGTCGGCGTCGTAGCCCTTCATCAGCACCATGCGCACGTCGGGCAGTCCGCTGTCGTCGACCGTCGACAGCGCCATCGCATTCGGATCGTTCGGCTCGCTCTTGACGGCCTCGGCAAACCACTCGGCAAACAGCGCAAACGGCTCGCCGGCCTCGGTAAAATCAGCCGATGTACCGGATGTTAAGGTTGTCTGGTGTTTGATGCTGGTGGGGTCGGTCATGTGTATGGGGAGTCCGAGTTTTGCGTTCACCCGCGGCCAGGCGCGCGCAAGGTCATGCTGGTCCGGTCCTATATAGGGCATCGGTCCGGCTTGGCCTATCCGCGATCGGTCCTGCCGGCACCGCTTTGACACTCATTCTAATCGGTCTGTCGGGTGGTGGTTGCAGCTTCTCGCGCCCCGAATCGGCTTATGCCAAGATGGAGGATGCGGAGATCACCGGAACGATCAGCCCGCCGCCCGAGCGCGAGCCGACCGAGGGCGATCTCGCCTTTGCCCGCAACGCCGCCTCCGACGTGCTGACCAAGGGCACCAAGGATTCCAGCCAGCCCTGGCAGAATCCGCAGACCGGCGCCCGCGGCTCGGTGACGCCAATCGCCAAATCCTATACGGCCGAGAACGGCAGGACTTGCCGGGACTTCCTGGCGAGCTACGTCAACGGCAAGACGGAGCGGTGGCTGCAGGGCTCGGCGTGCCGTGTCGAACGGGGCCGCTGGGACATCCACACGCTCAAACCCTGGCAGCAAAGCTAGCTGGGTCGCGGCGAAACCCGTTGCAAAAATACAACGGACTCCCCACATGAAATGCAAAGCGGGCGGGGAGCCCATAGGTTAGTATCAGACATTCTGTAAGGAGACGTGACGGATGCGCGACCCCTATGAGGTCTTGGGGGTGCCGCGAAGCGCCAGCGCTGCGGCCATCAAGAGCGCCTATCGCAAGCTCGCCAAGAAGCACCATCCCGACAGCAACAAGGATGATCCGAAGGCATCGGCCAGGTTTGCCGAGATCAATTCGGCCAACGAGATCCTGGGCGACGAGGACAAGCGCAAGCAGTTCGATCGCGGGGAGATCGATGCCGAGGGCAAGCCGCGCTTCCAGGGCTTTCCCGGCGGCGGCGCTGGCCGTGCCGGTGCCGGTGGCGGCGGCTTCGAGAACTATACCTTCCGCAGCGGCGGCGGGCCGGGCGGCGGTTTCGGCGGCGGCGGCTTCGAGGACATTCTGAACAGCATGTTCGGCGGTGGCGCGACGCGCGGTGCGCGCGGCGGCGGCAATCCGTTCGAATTCGACACCGGGGGTGTCGGCGTCGATCTCGACCTGAAGGTCGCGATGTCGGTGACGCTCGAGGAATCCGTCAAGGGCGGCGAGAAGCGGGTGCGCCTGCCGTCGGGCAAGGAGCTCAATGTCAAGGTTCCCCCCGGCGTCACCGCCGGTCAGCAGATCCGGCTCAAGGGCCAGGGTGAGAGCGCGCCTGGGCACCGGCCCGGCGACCTCCTGATCACGATCCAGATCGCGCCGCATCCGTACTTCAAGGTCGAAGGCAGCGACGTCAGGCTCGACCTGCCGATCACGCTCTATGAGGCGGTGCTGGGCGCCAAGGTGCGCGCGCCGACGCTCGGCAGCGCGGTCGAACTGTCGATCCCAAAGAATACCTCCAGCGGCCGCACCTTCCGCCTGAAGGGCAAGGGGCTGCCGAAGAGCGACGGCTCGATGGGCGACCTGTTCGTCACGACGAAAATCGTGCTTCCGGATGGCAACGACGCCGATCTCGAGGCCCTGATGACCAAGTGGCGCGACCGCCATCCCTACAATCCGCGCAGCAACCTCGCCTGAGGTTGCGCGTTGCGCGATCGATCGCTGCAGATCTGAGAAGAAAAGTGCGGCCTCGAAGGGGGGACCAGCGCGGTACAAAACCCCGATCGAGGCCGCGTTCGTGTCGATCGGCGGATCGAACACTCCTCATTTTTTCGTGACTATTTGGTGCGATATTGAGACGCGCCGGTGCCATGATTCCAGATTTTCGGTGACGGAATTGCGGCATCCACCTTAACGTGTATCCGGCTGGCGGCGAGCGCACGGAGCGATGCGCCGCCGCATGGCTTGCGGGTGCCTTGCAACCGCTTCTGACACGGCCGCAAATCGTCTCTTAGGCGAGATCGAGGCGCGATGCGCCGCTAGCCGCCCACGCGTTCGGCCTGGTCATAAACAAGGCGTGCAACCTGGGTGAGACGTGTCCGGTCGCTGCCGCCGGTGACGACATAGCCGACGCCGCGCTCGGCCCAGGACAGCGCGGCGGCATTGCCCTGCGCCGTGTAGCGCATCTGCGCCGCCTCGATCCCGGTCTTGCTCGCATAGACGGTGAAGCGCTCGCCTGACGTGCTCTCATACATCAGGAACGACGCGGGACCGGACGGGCCCGGCAGCAGCCGGCCGCCGACCAGCTTGAGGCCGGTGGCTTCGAGTTCGGGGGCCTGCACGACGCGGCCGCAGCGGCGCGTCAGCCATTGCTGCAGATGGGCCTTCTCGTCGCCGGGAACCTCGACCGGATGGCGCACGTCGACCACGTAGAGCCGGTGCGCATCGAGCGCGTCGCCGACCAGGCTGAGCAGCAGCGACGGCGACGACGCCGCGCCATGTGCGACCCAGCCGAGGGCGCCGCCGAGGCTGAACGCGAAGATGCTGGCGGCGGCCGCGCCGATGATCCAGCGCCGCGGGCGCCTGTCCAGACGATCGAGGTCGAGGCGCCGCGGCACCGGCTCGTTGGCAACGCTGTCGTAGCGGGCATGCAGGGCTTCGGCCATGCGGCGCCAGGATGCCACCCGTTCGGCATCGGCCGGATGCGCCGCGAGCCAGGTCTCGACATCGCCGCGGCGCTCGACCGGCAGCTCGTCGTCGACATAGGCGTGCAACTCGTCTTCGGTGACGGGAATGATCGGGTCGGTCATGGTCTGGATCTCATTGCAGCCGCACGACCGCACCTAGGCGCGGCCGCAACGGCCCGGGGCAGGCGACCGCGATAGCGCGGCTTTTGTGCGGTAAATCGGGCAGTCATTTCACCCTCCGGAGCGCCGGCCGCTCACCCTCGAGGACGGCGCGGACGTGGGCGCGGGCGCGGGCGAGGCGGGACATCACGGTCCCGATCGGCACGCCCTGGATCTCGGCCACCTCCCGGTAGCTGAGCCCTTCGAGGATCACGAGCAGCAGCACGGCGCGCTGCTCCTCGACCAGCGTGGCCAGCGCGCGCTCGATGTCGCGGCCCTCGGCCTCGGTGCCGCTGGCGTCCGGATTGTCGTCCTGGAGCGGCATGAAATGCGGCCGCCGCGCCAGCGACCGCCGGCGGTTCTTGTTGAGGTTGGTCAGGATCGTGTACAGCCAGCTCCTGATGTCGCCGCCGAGGAACAGCCGCTCCGAGCGCAGCGCCCGCACCAGCGTGTCCTGGACCAGATCGTCGGCCGCATCGACGTCGCGCGCCAGCGCCCGCGCATAGCGGCGCAGTGCCGGGATCATGGCCTCGACGCTCTGGCGGAACGCGCTCATGGGGTGTCCTGCGGCCGTTCGACGTGGGGACAAAGGTGCGGGCCGCATCCGCGCCTTGCACAGACCATAACACCCTGAAGACAGGCCTATTCCAGCATCCGGATCTCTGCGGAGACTTTGCCACAGGAGAGGCGGAATGGCACTGTACCGGGCCAGACCGGTGGTGTACGTCCAGTCCTCAGAGCATGACGCGTTTCCGACGGAAACACATCATGCTCTCATCTTCTTGTTTGAGCATGATCTCTTCGGAAAACCGGTTTCCACTTTTCCGGATCCTGCTCCAATCATCAGTTCGATGGGAAGCCGCATGGCGCAGATTTCAGGTTTGATGCAGGGCAAGCGCGGGGTCGTGCTCGGCGTGGCCAACAACCGCTCGATCGCCTGGGGCATCGCCAAGGCCGCACGCGCGGCCGGTGCGGAGATCGCGCTGACCTACCAGGGCGACGCGCTGAAGAAGCGGGTCGAGCCGCTGGCCGCCGAGCTCGGCGGCCTCGTGCTCGGCCATTGCGACGTCACCGATCCCACGACCATCGATGCCGTGTTCGACGTGTTGAAGGAGAAGTGGGGCAAGATCGATTTCGTCGTCCACGCCATCGCCTTCTCCGACAAGGACCAGCTCGACGGCCGCTACATCGAGACCACGCAGGACAATTTCTCCAAGAGCATGCTGATCAGCTGCTACTCGCTGACCGCGATCGCGCAACGGGCCGAGAAGCTGATGACCGACGGCGGCTCGATCATCACCCTGACCTATTACGGCGCCGAGAAGTGGATGCCGCACTACAACGTGATGGGCGTCGCCAAGGCCGCGCTGGAGGCCAGCGTGCGCTATCTCGCCGCCGATCTCGGCGAGAAGAACATCCGCGTCAACGCCATCTCGGCAGGTCCCATCAAGACGCTGGCGGCCTCGGGCATTGGCGACTTCCGCTACATTCTGAAGTGGAACGAGTACAACGCGCCGCTGCGCCGGACCGTGACCATCGAGGAGGTCGGCGACAGCGCGCTTTATCTCTTGTCCGACATGTCGCGCGGCGTCACCGGCGAGGTGCACCACGTCGATTCCGGCTATCACGTCGTCGGCATGAAGCGGCCGGAGGCGCCGGACATCTCGCTGAGCAACTCCGTCGGCGCCAAGGAATAACGCATCGCGCAATGCCCCGGCCCACGATCTACTACATCCGCCACGGCGAGACGGAATGGAATGCGCTCGGCCGGCTGCAGGGCACGCAGGACATTCCGCTCAACGCGCGCGGGCGCGAGCAGGCGGTCCAGGCCGGCAGCATCCTCGGCCAGTTGATGGCGCGCAACGGCCATGATTTGGCGCGGTTGCCATACGTGGCGAGTCCGCTGGTCCGTGCGCGCGCCACGATGGAGCTGCTGCGCGGGGTCCTGAACCTGCCGGTGGCGGATTATGCGCTCGACCCGCGGCTGCGCGAGATCGGCTATGGCAAGTGGGAGGGATCGACGCTGCCGGAGATGCAGGCGGCCGATCCTGCGTTCTACGCCAGGCGCCTGACCGAGAAATGGACGCTGGCGCCGGAGGGCGGCGAGACCTATGCCGACGTCGAGCGCCGCGTCCGCGACTGGTATGATCAGCTGTCTGGCGATATCGTGGCGGTCGCCCATGGCGGCACGGCCCGCGCGCTGATGGTGGCGCTCGGCTTCGCCACGCCGCAAGGCGCCGTCGATTTGCCGATCCAGCAGGGCGCGGTCTACGTGTTCGGCGACAACGGGTTCGACAAGTTCAGTTAGTTCATGTCCGTCATTTCGGGGCGCCTCGCGAGAGGCGACCCGGAATCTCGAGAGTCCGGGTCTGGTCATCAGGACCATCCGGAATGACGGTTTTTCGATCGGATGATCAGCTCATGTCCTTCAACACCTTCGGCCACATGTTCCGCGTCACCACCTTCGGCGAGAGCCATGGCGTGGCCATCGGCTGCGTGGTCGATGGCTGTCCGCCGCGGATTCCGCTGGAGGCGGCCGAGATCCAGACCGATCTGGATCGCCGCCGCCCGGGCCAGTCGCGCTTCACCACCCAGCGCCAGGAGCCGGACCAGGTGAAGATCCTGTCCGGCGTCATGGCCGATCCCGACACCGGTGCGCAGGTCACCACCGGCACGCCGATCGCGCTCTTGATCGAGAACACGGATCAGCGCTCCAAGGACTATTCCGAGATCAAGGACAAGTTTCGCCCGGGCCATGCCGACTTCACCTACGAGGCGAAGTATGGCCTGCGCGACTATCGCGGCGGCGGGCGCTCCTCGGCGCGCGAGACCGCCACCCGCGTTGCCGCCGGCGCCATCGCCCGCAAGATCCTGGCGGGGGTGAAGGTGCGCGGCGCGCTGGTGCAGATGGGTCCGCACAAGATCGACCGCGACAAGTGGGACTGGGACGAGATCGCGCGCAACCCGTTCTTCTGTCCCGACAAGGACAAGGCGGCGTTCTTCGAGAGCTATCTCGACGGCATCCGGAAATCCGGCTCGTCCATCGGCGCGGTGCTGGAGATCATCGCTGAAGGCGTCCCGGCCGGGCTTGGCGCGCCGCTCTACGGCAAGCTGGATGCCGATCTCGCGGCGGCGATGATGAGCATCAACGCGGTCAAGGGCGTCGAGATCGGCGCCGGCTTCGGCGCAGCCGAACTGACCGGCGAGCAGAACGCCGACGAGATGCGCTCGGCCAATGACGGCACGCGCTTCCTCTCCAACAATGCCGGCGGCATCCTCGGCGGCATCGCCACCGGACAGCCGATCGTGCTGCGCTTCGCGGTCAAGCCGACCTCGTCGATCCTGACGCCGCGCCAGACCGTAGACCGCGCGGGCCACGAGACCGAGATCCTGACCAAGGGACGTCACGACCCCTGCGTCGGCATCCGCGCGGTTCCCGTCGGCGAGGCGATGATGGCCTGCGTGCTCGCCGACCATCTGCTGCGCCATCGTGGCCAGGTCGGCTGACGTTCAACGCTACGCCCAATTGCTGTTGTCATGCGGCTCGCCTAATGTCGGCCATGGATACCTCCAGGCTGCGGGACATCAAGGATTGGCTGGTCGACGGCGCGCGGTCCGCGGCGACGCCGAGCGACATGATGGCCGAATGTTGCGCGCGGCTGGTCGGCCTCGGCCTGCCGCTGTGGCGCGTCGGCGTGTTCGTCCGCACGCTGCATCCCGACATCGCCGGCCGCAGCTTCGTCTGGCGCGAGGGCGCCGGGGTCGAGATGGGCACGGTCGATTTCGGCTTCGAGAGCTCGCCCCTCTACACGGATAGTCCGCTCGCGCTCGTGTTCGAGCACGGCCGCGAGTTCAGGGCCGATCCCCGCGCTCCCCAGGCGGAGCGGTTTCCGATCCTGATGGATCTGCGCGCCGAAGGCGTGACCGACTATCTCACTCTGCCGATGACCTTCATCGACCGCGCGGTCCATGCGTCGAGCTGGACCACCAAATCTCCGCAAGGCTTCACCGACGCGCAGCTGAACGCGATCCGCTCGCTGATGCCGGCCCTGGCCCGCTACACCGAGATCATCACGCTCCGGCGCACCGCCTCGATGCTGCTCGACACCTATGTCGGCAACAGCGCCGGCGAGCGCATTCTGGGCGGGCAGATCCGCCGCGGCCACACCGACACGATGGATGCGGCGATCTGGCTGTCCGACCTGCGCGGCTTCACGCCGTTGTCGGATCGGCTGCCGGCCGAGGACGTGGTGGAGATCCTCAACCACTATTTCGACTGCCAGGTTGACCCGATCCGCGAGCACGGCGGCGAGGTGCTGAAGTTCATGGGCGACGGTCTGCTCGCGGTGTTTCCGATTCGCGAACAGGGCGGCGATCCGGCCGAGGTGTGCGGCCGTGTGCTGGCGGCCGCGCGCGCGTCGCGCGCCCGCGTCGACGCGCTGGAATATGCGGCTGGCGGTACCGGGGAGCGCTTTCGCTTCGGCGTGGCGCTGCATGTCGGACGATTGCTCTACGGCAATATCGGCGGCGGCAACCGGCTCGACTTCACCTGCATCGGCCCGGCCGTCAATCTCGCCGCCCGGCTGGAGAAGATCGCCGCGCGGCTCAGGCGCACGGTGGTCGCATCGGAGGCGTTTGCCGGCGCCTGTTCCGAGCCGTCGAGCGATCTGTGGACCGATCTCGGCGAATTCCCGATCGCCGGTCTTTCGACCGAGCAGCGCGTCTTCGGATTGCGCGAGGAGGGGACTTAGTCCGCCTCAGGTCTCCGGCTCGGTGGTGAACAGCAGCGGGTAGCCCTTGGCGCGACCGGCGTCGGTCGCCCGCGTCGCCTTGGTCTCGGCGACGTCCTTGGTGAACACGGCGACCACGCAGACGCCGAGCTTATGGGCGGTGATCATGACCTTGTAGGCCTGGTCCTCGGTCATGCGGAATTCCGCCTTCAGGATCATCACGACGAAATCGCGCGGCGTGAAGTCGTCGTTGACGAGGATGACCTTGTAGAGCCGCGGACGCTCGACTTTGGTGCGGACCTTTGTCTTCGGCTTGGCGACGGAGTCGTTCATGCAGGGCGCACCCATGTGTTCCTGATGCGGCGGGTACGCCACAATACAGCCTTCGGCTTCTCCGGGAAACCACGGGCTATTGGCTAGGGATTGATCAGTTGTACGGCCGTCAGCCCATGCGGCGGCCAACGCACGAAAGAAGCTAACCGGAATGTGAATGGACCTGACCGTTCCCGCTTTGCTGAGGGGACTTTGCATGTCACCATCACCTGACGCGATTGGAGGGCAGCTCATGCGCTGGTGGATCTCGGTCGGGGTGGCGTGTCTGGCCGGCGCCTTGGCGGGCGGCGTCGCAGTCGTCTCGGCTGCGCCCAGAACGCCGCCGGCGCAGCAGCTGAGCGAGAAGGAAGCCTCCGTCGACGTCGAGCTGATCCTCGCCGTCGACGTCTCCTACTCGATGGACCTCGACGAGCTCGCCATCCAGCGCGAGGGCTACGCCCAGGCGCTCAGTTCGCGCGAGTTCCTGCAGGCGTTGAAGAATGGCGTTCACGGCCGCATCGCTGTGACCTATTTCGAATGGGCCGCGTCGAGTGATCAGAAGATCATCATTCCATGGCGCCTGATCGACGGCCCGGAAAGCGCTGACGCGGTGGCGGCCGAGATCATGAAGACGCCGATCCGGCGGGCATCGCGCACCTCCATCTCGGGCGCGATCTACTTCGCGATGCCGCTGTTCGATGAAGATCCCTATCGCGGCCTGCGGCGGGTGATCGACATCTCCGGAGACGGGCCGAACAACAACGGCTCGCCGGTGACGATCGCACGCGACGAGGCGGTCTCGAAGGGCATCGTGATCAACGGGCTTCCCATCATGGTGAAGGAGCCCTCCTATTCGACGATGGATATCGAGAACCTCGACCTCTACTACAAGGATTGCGTCACCGGCGGCACCGGCTCGTTCGTGGTGACGATCAAGAGCCGCGATGAGTTCAAGGAAGCCATCCGCACCAAGCTCTTGATGGAGGTCGCCGGGCGCGCGCCGCCGCCGCGGATCGTGCCGGTCGCCGACTCGCCGAAGGATCCGCGGGTTTCCTGCCTGATCGGCGAGAAGATCTGGCAGGACCGCTGGGGACGCTGAAGCCGCCGCCGCCCTCCGCCTGCCGGGCTGGTCAGCGCAGGGGCCGCTGGCGGGCGATCAATGCTCCGGAACGACGGCTTCGACGCGAGGCGTACGCCTCCCGCGGGGAAGCTCGGCGCGTCGGTGTGCCGATCTTGTGGACAAGCACCCCATACCATCGATCCTGCGTGCCTGTGGCTTAGCAGCCACAAGCGCCCGAAAACCAGGAGTTGCGCAGCTCTCAAGTTCACTTTGCCACCGTGCCGCCGCGATTGGGCCGCGACCATGTTGGGGGTGAGGCAGAGGCGCACAGAACATGCGAATCATCGACCGGACAGAACGTCCCGCGCAGCGCTTCAGGCGCGATGTCATTCAGGCTCCATGGGTAGGGTTCGGCCGCCAGTCGGTGCGGCTTGTCCTGGTCTGTGCCGCAGCGGCATCGCTGGCGGCCTGCGCGCAGTCGTCGGCCGTTCGGCAGGCGCGCCTGATGTCACCGACCCGGCAGGCCGCGTATGAATTCCGGCCCCAGCCGCAGCGCGCCGAGACGGCGCCCAACTCGGTGGTCCGCGTCCGGCCGGCCGAGGCCAGTTCACCGCCGGCGCACGCGACCGCGTCGGGTCTCGCCAGCTACTATTCGGAAGGCCGCAAGACCGCGAGCGGCGAGCGCTTCGATCCCTCCGAGTTGACGGCGGCGCATCGCAGCCTGCCGTTCGGCACCCGCCTGCAGGTCACCAACGTCAAGACCGGCCGCTCGGTGGTCGTCCGCGTCAACGATCGCGGACCCTTCGTGCAGGGCCGCGTCGTCGACGTCTCCTACTCGGCCGCACAGGCGCTCGGCATGGTCAACACCGGCGTCGCGCCGGTGAAGGTCAGCGTGGTGAGGTAGGCGCGCGCTGACGGGACACTTCAGCACTCATGCTTTGCTGCTGCATGGAGTAGGCCGAGCACTTTCGGCGACCACGGTGCACCTCGCCCCGCTTGCGGGGAGAGGTCGGATTGCATCGTCAGATGCAATCCGGGTGAGGGGGTACAGGTCTCTCGACGCCCACTCCCGGCTCGTTTGCCCTGTCGATACTTCCCGTGTGGCTGCCCCTCACCCCGACCCTCTCCCCGTAAAGAACGGCTATCGGATTCACACATCTCGAAAACCGACTCTTCCTCAACGGGTTAGCCGAACACTTGCTTTGGGCCGTCCGACATTGTCACGATCAAAGCAAGCGTCTCTGATGACTCACATTTTTCATCAAACCGACTGGGAAGTTCGAATCGAATGTGTGCATTCGATAGGTAAAGAACGGGGAGAGGGAGCGCAGCGGCCGTGCCGAGTGGGCTGTGCGTTTCAACTGATAGCCATCCCGGCTCACCGCACCAGTCTCGCCACCAACTCGACGTGCGGTGTGTGGCGGAACTGGTCGACGGGGACGACGGTCTCGAGTCGGTAGCCGCCGTCGATCAGCATGCGGATGTCGCGGGCGAAGGTGGTGACGTTGCAGGACACCGCGACGATCACCGGCACCTTGCTGGCGGCGAGCTGCTTGGCCTGCGCCTGCGCGCCCTGGCGCGGCGGGTCGAACACGATGGCGTCGATGTCGCGCAATTCCGGCGGCATCAGCGGGCGGCGGAACAGGTCGCGGGCTTCGGCCTTGATCGGCTTCAGGCCGGGCGTGCCGGCGGCCTTCTGCAGCGCTGCGATCGAGCCGGCGTCATTGTCCATCGCGGTGACGCGGGCGCGCGCGGCGAGCCGCAGCGCGAAGGGGCCGACGCCGCAGAACAGGTCGGCGACGTGCTTGGCCTTGCCGACGCGTTCGACGGCCAGTTGCGCCAGCGTCTCCTCGCCGATCACGGTCGCCTGCAGGAACGAGCCCGGCGGCAGCGTCACCTGCGCCGTGCCCATCGTCACGACAGGCGGATTGCGCATCAGGACCAGTTCGCCATGCCGCGTCAGCCGCGCCAGGCGGTGCTGCTCGGCGAGGCGGGACAGTTCTGCGATGCGCGGCGGCGGCAGCGGGCCGGAGCCGCGGATGTCGATGTCGAGGCCGTTGCCGGTCGCGGTGGCCTGGATGTCGAGCGGCTTGCCGGTCGGCTTCAAGGCCTCCGCCAGCGCCCATGCTGCCTCGAGCGCGCCGTCCAGCGCCGGATCCAGGATCGGGCAACGGTCGATCGGCACGATCTCGTGGCTGTTGGCGGCGGAAAATCCCACCCTCAGAATATCGTGCGTGCCCATGCGCGCATGGAAGGTGACGCGGCGGCGGCCGGCGCCGTGCGCGTCGACGAGATCAGCCACGTCGCAATCGACCCGGGCCGCCCGCAGCGTCTCAACGACGATGTTGCGCTTCCACTGCCGATAGGGTTCAGGCTGCCAATGCTGGATCGCGCAACCGCCGCAGACGCCGAAATGCGCGCAGAACGGCGCGATGCGTTCCGCGCTCGGGGTCTCCACTGCCAGCAGCTTGCGGCGGTCGGGATGGCCGGGGACGGCGGCCGCTTCGACGGTCTCGCCGGCAAGCGTGTAGGGCACGTACAGCGCCTCGCCTGACGACAGCGACACGCCGTCGCCGCGATGGCCGACATGGTCGATGATGAGATGCTCAACCATGGCGGCGCGCTCCCAGGAAGAATTCGGCGTTGCCGTCGCCGCCCTTGATCGATGACGGGAAGATCTCGATGTCGCTGCAGCCGAGAGAGGCGGCGAAGGCGGCGATGTCGGCGCAGACGGCCTCATGCACCGCCGTGTCCTTGATGATGCCGCCCTTGCCGTGCGCACCCTTGGCCTCGAATTGCGGCTTGATCAGCGCCAGCAAGCTCATCGGCGACGCGGCCAACGTCAGCGCCACCGGCAGCACGGCCTTCAGCGAGATGAAGCTGCAGTCGATGACGACGACGTCCGGCCGCTGCGGCAGCCGCTTGCCGTCATAGCTGCGGATGTCGGTCTGCTCCATCGAGACGATCCTGGGGTGATGGCGCAGCGACGGATGCAGCTGGTCGCGCCCGACGTCGATGGCGAACACGATCGCCGCGCCGTTGGCGAGCAGCACCTCGGTGAAGCCGCCGGTGGAGGCGCCGACGTCGAGGCAGACATGGTCCTCGACCGCGATGCCGGAATGCTCCAGCGCCGCCGCCAGCTTGACGCCGCCGCGCGACACCCACGGATGCGCCGGCTCGGCCTGCAGCACGGCGTCGGCAGGGACGCTCTCCGAGGCCTTCGCCACCTGCTTGTCGTTGGCGAACACCAGCCCAGCCTCGATCGCCGCCTGCGCCCGCGCCCGGCTCTCGAACAGGCCGCGTTCCACGAGGAGGATGTCAGCACGTTTGCGGAGAGGGGGCATGGGGCGTGGTGTGAGTAGTCATGAGGTGTGGAGCTCTCGCCCCAAGTTTAGTGTCGTCCCGGGCAAGCTCCAACGCGCATCGCGCGTTGGAGCGCTGACCCGGGACCCATAACCACAGGACATAGTTTGTTGGAAGGTGGCAACTCCGAGTCTGCCCAACACGACGTCCTGTGGTTATGGGTCCCTGCGTTCGCAGGGACGACAGCTGTCGTGTGGCGAGCAGCCCGCGTCGATGCAAGATATGTAGGGTGGGCAAAGGGCGCGTGCACCGGTCTTGCCACACGCTGGTATCGCAATTGACGCGCCGTGCCCACCATCTCGACTTTGATTGCGGATGGACGGTGGGCACGCTGCTGCCTTCGGCAGCTGCTTTGCCCACCCTACGAGACCGTTGCCAGCCGCGCCGCTGCCTGCCTCACGCAGTTCTCGAACGCCGAAAGGTCGTGCCACACATCCGCGGGCCGCTCGCGCGGCAGCACCAGCGGGCCGCCGTGCAGCTCGAGCGCGTGAATCATCATCAGGTTGTCCGGCAGGCCGAAATCCTCGACCGTCAGGCCCTGGGCATCGACCAGACGCCCGTCCTGTTCGCTCACCGTCGTGAAGCGGCGGGTGCGGTCGGCATAGATGGCGGGATCGTTACAGTAGCCGAGGCAGAGCTTGCCCCGGCCGGCCATGTAGCCGAGCTCGTAGACGGTGCCGGCATCGGCGCCGGGGCCGCGGAACGGCGTGAGATTGGCGATGATGGCATCAGCGCCCTCCATCATCGCCTCGTTACCCAGGAAGATATGGCGTGAGGCGTCGGAGGCGGCGAGGTCGATGCTGTTGTCGAGCGGATAGAGACCGGTCAGGCCATGGCGCTCGCAGATCGCGGCCTTACGGCGGCCGATCTCAATGGCGTCTGGCAGGAACACGTCGGGACCTGCCAGATAGATCTTCATGGCTCACCGATACCAGGTCGCAAGCCCGCCTCAGGCGAGCTTGACGGCCTCGGTCGCGTAGTCCTTGCCGAGCGCCTCGAACACCTTGCGGACGATGCCCTTGGCGTCGAGACCGGCGCGGGCGTACATCGCCGTCGGCGTGTCGTGATCCTGGAATTCGTCGGGCAGCACCATCGTGCGCATCTTCAGGCCGCCGTCGAGCATGCCCTGGTCGGACAGATACTGCATCACGTGCGAGCCGAAGCCGCCGATGGAGCCTTCCTCGATCGTGATCAGGATGTCGTGCTCGCGCGCCAGCTTCATCACCAGCTCCTCGTCGAGCGGCTTCATGAAGCGCGCATCGGCAATCGAGGCGGACAGGCCGTGAGCGGCAAGTTCGTCGGCCGCCTTCTCGCATTCGGCGAGACGGGTGCCAAACGAGAGCAGGGCGATCTGCTTGCCCTGGCGGATCATGCGGCCCTTGCCGATCGGCAAGGGGACGCCGACCTCAGGCATCTCCACGCCGCGGCCTTCGCCGCGCGGATAGCGCACCGCGCTGGGCTTGTCGTTGATCGCGACCTGGGTCGCCACCATGTGCACCAGCTCGGCTTCATCGGAGGCGGCCATGATCACCATGTTCGGCAGGCAGCCGAGATAGGCATTGTCGAACGAGCCGGCATGGGTGGCACCGTCGGCGCCGACCAGGCCGGCGCGGTCGATGGCGAAGCGCACCGGCAGCGACTGGATCGCGACGTCGTGCACGATCTGGTCGTAGCCGCGCTGCAGGAAGGTCGAGTAGATCGCGCAGAACGGCTTGTAGCCTTCGCTCGCAAGGCCGGCGGCGAAGGTCACCGCATGCTGCTCGGCGATGCCGACGTCGAAGGTCCGCTTCGGAAACGACTTGGCGAAGATGTCGATGCCGGTGCCGGACGGCATCGCGGCGGTGATGCCGACGATCTTGTCGTCCTTCTCGGCTTCCTTGACCAGGCTCTGGCCGAACACGTTCTGATAGGCCGGAGCGTTCGGCTTGGCCTTGGCCTGGGTGCCGGTGGCGATGTCGAACTTGGCCACCGCGTGATATTTGTCGGCCGCCGCTTCCGCCGGCGAGTAGCCCTTGCCCTTCTGGGTCACGACGTGGACCAGGATCGGGCCGGTCTCCATGTCGCGGACGTTCTTCAGGACGGGCAGCAGATGGTCGAGGTTGTGGCCGTCGATTGGGCCGACGTAATAGAAGCCGAGCTCCTCGAACAGCGTACCGCCGTCCATCATGAAGCCGCGGGAATATTCCTCGACGCGGCTGGCGCGGTTGGCGATGACCTTCGGCAGATGCTGGCCGAGCTGCTTGGCGGCATCGCGCAGCGTGCGGTAGGTCTTGCCCGAGTACAGGCGCGACAGATAGGCCGACATCGCGCCGACGGGCGGGGCGATCGACATGTCGTTGTCGTTGAGGATGACGATCAGGCGGGAGTTCATCGCCCCGGCATTGTTCATGGCCTCATAGGCCATGCCGGCGGACATCGCGCCGTCGCCGATCACGGCGATCACGTTGTTCTTGCCGCCCGCGAGATCACGGGCGACGGCCATGCCGAGGCCGGCGGAGATCGAGGTCGAGGAGTGCGCGGCGCCAAACGGATCGTAGTCGCTCTCGGTGCGCTTGGTGAACCCGGAGAGGCCACCGCCGGTGCGCAGCGTGCGGATGCGGTCGCGGCGACCGGTGAGAATCTTGTGCGGGTAGGCCTGGTGGCCGACGTCCCAGATCAGGCGATCGCGCGGGGTGTCGAACACGTAATGGATCGCGGTGGTCAGCTCGACCACGCCGAGACCGGCTCCGAAGTGACCGCCGGTCACCGAGACCGCGTCGATCGTCTCCTGGCGCAGTTCGTCGGCGACCTGCCGGACCTGCTCGACCTTCAGCCGGCGCAGATCTTCCGGAGTCTTGATGGTGTCGAGAAGCGGCGTCTTACTAAATGTGGTCACGGTGACATTCCAATTTTGCAGGTCGGCTTCAAGGACCGACACCTGAGAGGTTCATCGTAACGGGCGGCGAAACCTGAAGCCTTGAAGGTCACATCCGCGCGGATCGAAGCCGCAGTCCGGAACCTAGCCGGGTTTTGGATCGATCTATGTGATGTAAGTCACTCTTGGTGGCCTTGCCGTCCTCGTTAGTCGCCCAAGATCGCCAAGTCGTTCAGCCGAGTCAGTTTTGCCAGCTCTTGCAAGCGCTTAGTTCCATGCTCCCGGGGAGAATGGGCACTTCCAAAAAACCGCAGTTCCGAGAAGCTTTACACCAAAGCGCGTCTTAAAGCCAACCCGGCAGCAGATGGCAAGCCCGCAAACGGTACCGTTGCGCCGGACTTCAACCTCGGCGGCGTGTCTGCGGTTCCAGTCAGCTGCATAAAACGATGGCAGCCGCGGGCCCGGAATAGACCGGAGAGACCGGCTGGGTCCAGGGATATTTCTGCGTCGCAAAACTGGCAGTGGTGGGGATCGCGAGCGCCAATTGCGCGATGAGCCATGCGTTCTCGTAAGGGGATCAATCCCCGCATGATCATCAAGACGTCATACGCGTGCAGTCTTTCATTGAGTCTACAACTGCAAGTATCTGCGGCAAACACCAGCGCGCGAAGCCCGTCGTGATGCGCTCCATTCCGGGAGGCGATGCCGGGCCAACGGGCCAATCCACATCGTGTTGCATGGTAAACAAAGGACGTGGATCTGCGGTTCGCTTGTACCAGCCGTGGCTGGCAGCCGAACTTAACCCTTTGCACCGATTTTTGGCTGGACTGCGCGATCGAACGGCATCGCGCGCGTGCGGACAATGCCCGCTGGCGACAGCAAAAATAATTGCTGACCGGCCGCGAGGAGAAATCCGTCGTCGGTATCGGCTACTGTACGTCGAGCGGCGCCGTCCCGGTGGCGCGGCCGCTGGCGTCGGTCGTGATCTTCTCGACCCTCGCCTCGGCCTGACGCAGCAGCTCCTCGCAGCGACGCTTCAGCGCCTCGCCGCGCTCATAGATCGTCACCGACTCCTCGAGCGGCACCTTGCCGTCCTCGAGCCGCTTGACGATCGATTCCAGTTCCTCGATCGCGCGCTCGAACGACAGCTTCTTGACGTCGGTTACGGTGTTGTCCGCCATGCGGGTTCCCTGCAGATACTCAACTCCGGGGCCGTGCTTTTACACCCCGGTTGTGGCCCTGTCAGGCCCCCAAGGGGTGGACCGGTGGGAAACTGGGGATTACGCCCCGGTCAGCGCCGCGACGTGGGCCGAGACGGATTCTTTAAGTCCCTGAAGATCATAGCCGCCCTCCAAGACGGAGACGACACGCCCACCGGCGGTCTTGTCGGCGAGTTCCATCAGCTTGCGGGTGACCCAGCCGAAGTCTTCGGCCCGCAGGTTCAGCGACGCCAGGGGATCGCGATAATGCGCATCGAAGCCGGCGGAGATGATCACGAGCTCCGGGCTGAACTTGGTCAGCTGCGGCAGGATCAAATTCTCGAAAGCGGAGCGGAACTCGAGGCTGCCGTCCTCGGATTGCAGCGGCGCATTGACGATGGTGTCGTGCTCGCCGCGCTCGCCGCGGGCCCCGGTGCCGGGGAACAGCGGCATCTGATGGGTCGAGCAGTACATCACGCTCTTGTCGGCCCAGAAGATGTCCTGGGTGCCGTTGCCGTGATGGACGTCGAAATCGATGATGGCGGCGCGCTCGATGCCGAAGGTGCGCTGGGCGTAGCGGGCGGCGATCGCGACGTTGTCGAAGAAGCAGAAGCCCATCGGCTTGGCGATCTCGGCATGATGTCCCGGCGGGCGCACGGCTACGAAGGCATTGCGGTGACGGCCGGACATCACGGATTCGGTCGCCGCGACCGCGCCGCCGACGCCGCGCATCACGGCCTCCCAGGTGCCGGGGGACATCGAGGTGTCGCCGTCGAGATAGACGATGCCCGATGTCGGAGCCATCTGGCGCAGCTCGGTGACGTAGTGCTCGTGGTGGCAGAGCAGGGCCAGCTCGATGCCGGCCTCGGGCGCCTCGTCGCGATCCAGGAACGCGAAACGTTCCTCGGCCAGGGCTTCCTCGACGGCACGCAGGCGGTCAGCGCGCTCGGGATGTCCGGACGGCGTGGCATGGTCCAGGCAGGCTTCATGAGAAAGATACAGCGTCGACATCAGGGCTCTGCCACTCGCGCGTTGCGGGAACGCCCAATCTAGGCGCTGGACGCAGCCGCGGAAAGGGCCCGGAACGGGATATGTCCGGGTTTCCGCCCGGCGATCCTATCGGGCCTTACTGCGCCTTGTTGACGATGCGGTCGCGCGGCGGCGGGGACAGCGGGCTGTTGGTCTTGAGATAGGCGAACAGCGCCTCGTCGTCGTAGGGACCGATCACCGGATCGCGGCCGCTCTTGAACGCGGTGAAGCCGTCGCCGCCGAGCGCGAGATAGTTGTTGAGCGTGACGCGATAGGAGGCTGTGGGATCGATGCGCTTGCCGTCGAGCATCATGCTCGCGGCATCGATCCGCGCGCCGGCGGGCTGCTTCGCATCGAAGGCGTAGGTGAAGCCGCGAGAGATCTGCAGGATGCGCGGCCGCGCCGGATCGAGCCATTGCTGCTCCAGCGCCGCCTTGATGTCGGCGCCGCTCAACGTGAGCGTCATCAGCTGGTTGCGGAACGGCTGGCTCGCGAACACGTCGGCATAGCTGACGGCGCCGTCGTCGCGGCGGGCGAGATCGGTGCGGATGCCGCCGGGATTGGTCATGGCGATGACCGCGCCGCCCTTGGCCGCAGCCGAGGTGGCGGCGAGCTGGGCGTCGGCGATCACATCGCCGAGCGCGCTCTCGCCCGACGCGTTCGGCAGCCGCGACAGCGGCTGCGTGATGACGCCGGCGGGCTGGTTCGCGAGCGGCGCCGCCAGCGTTTCGTAGGACGCGATCAGCGCGGTCTGCGCGGCGTCCTTCGGCAGCGCGGTGTCGACCACCATGTTGGTCGCGGTCGCGCTGATCACGTCGCGCGTGGTGCGGTCGAGCTTGACGTCGATCGTGGTGACCAGCGTGCCGAACTTGTCGCCCGACGTGACGAGCCGCTTGTCGATGGTGCAGACATAGGCCTGATGGGTATGGCCGGAGATGACGATGTCGACGGCGCTGTCGAGATCCTTGACGATGTCGACGATCGGGCCGGACAGGCCGGGGCATTCGTTCATGCCGCCGGAGGGCCAGCCGCCCTCGTGGATCAGCACCACGATGGCCTGCACGCCCTTGGCCTTCAGCTCCGGGATCAGCGCGTTGATGCTCTCGGCCTCGTTGCGGAAGTCGAGGCCGGCCGAGCTCGCCGGCGAGATGATGCCGGCGGTGCCCTTCAGGGTCAGCCCGATGAAGGCGACCGGGATGTCCTCGAAGGTGCGGATTTCGTAGGGCGGAAACACCGTCTTGTCGGTGCCTTTGAGAAACGTCGACGCCGCGAGATAGTGGAATGTCGCGCCAGTGAACGGCTGCGGGCCGCGGCAGCCGTCGGTCGGATGACAGCCGCCATTCTGCATCCGCAGCAGCTCGTCCTTGCCTTCGTCGAACTCGTGATTGCCGACCGCCGACAGCGCCAGTCCCATCTGCGACATCGATTCGATCGTCGGCTCGTCGTGGAACATCGCCGACAGCAACGGGCTCGCGCCGATGAGGTCGCCGGCCGCCACGAAGATCGTGTTCGGCTGGCCGTCGGACAGCAGCTTCACGAGGCTCGCCATGTGCTCGGCGCCGCCGGCCGGCACCACACTGGTCCTGGTCGGATCCGCGGGATCGGCGATCCGGATGCCCGAGGATGGCGGCTTCAGATTGCCGTGGAAGTCGTTGATGGCGAGGATGCGCAAGGACACCGGCTCGTCCTCGGCCGAGGCCGACGGGGTGAGGAGACTGGCGGCGGCGATACAGGTCAGCAGGCAGGCGGCGGCGAAGCGATCGAGACGGCTCATGACAAGGTCACATCTGATGCGACCGGCGAGGCGCGATTGCCTCGCCGGAGCGGCGATGACATAACGTGATTCATAACAACAATACCGAAACTCGGGAGGTCTTGATGAAAAGATTGCTGCTGGCGGCCACCGCGCTGTCGCTCGCCGCCGGGTCTGCTGCAGCGCAATCGCTGCCGGACTTCATGAAGCAGTTGATCGCGGCGTGGAATACGCCGACCGAGCCGTTCAAGGTGATCGACAACATCTATTATGTCGGCACCAACGGGCTCGCCTCCTACCTCATCACCACGCCGCAGGGCCACATCCTGATCGACACCGTGATGCCGGAATCCACCGCGCAGATCGAGAGCAGCATCGGAAAGCTCGGCTTCAAGGTCGCCGACATCAAGTACGTCATCAACACCCACGCCCATATCGACCACACCGGCGGGCTCGCCCAGATCAAGCAGGAAACCGGCGCGCAGATGGTGGCTGGTGCCAAGGACGTGCCGCTGCTGGAAGGCGGCTTCTATCCCGGCCGCGAGGACGAGAAGCACCTCAATTTCCCGCCGGTGAAGGTCGACCGCGCGGTGCGCGAGGGCGACACGATCACGCTCGGCGGCGTGACCCTGACCGCGCATGACACGCCCGGCCATTCGCCGGGCTGCACCAGCTGGACCACCGACGTGAAGGACGGCGACGCCACCCGCAGCGTCATCTTCTTCTGCAGCGCCACCGTCGCGCTCAACCAGCTGGTCGGACGGCCGACCTATCCGGGCATCGTCGACGACTATAAGAAGACCTATGCCTGGGCCAGGACGGTGCATCCCGACGTGCTGCTGGCGCCGCATCCGGAGATGTACGACATGGCCGGCAAGCGGGCGAGGATCGCGGACGGCGCCCTCAACCCGTTCGTCAAGCCGGGCGAGTTCAAGGCCTATCTCGACAAGCTCGAAGGGCAGTTCAACGAGGGCCTCGCCAAGCAGACCGCCGCGCTGCAGTCGAAGTAGTCATGACGTGCCGGCCGCCGCCAGCCGGTCCAGCGTAAATCCGGAGAGGTCGACGCGCGGCCTCTCGCCCTGCGCCATCGCCGCGAGCGCCTCGCCGACGGCCGGCGAATGCTTGAAGCCGTGGCCTGAGCAGGCCGAGGCATAAATCACGTTCGCGTCGCCGGGATCGCGGTCGATGACGAAGCGGCCGCCGGGCGCATTGGTGTACAGGCACACCGCGCTGCGCAGGCACCTTGGTCCGAGATCTGGCACGAACGGCCGGACATAGGTCTCGTAGGTCGCTTCGATCTCGGCCGCCGTGACCTCGCGTGCCACGTGATCCGGATCGGTCTCGCCGGTCAGCACCTCATTGGCGATCTTCACGCCATTGCCCGGCGAGCCCAGCCAGGGGAAGCCGTAGATGTCGGACGCGGCGCGGTCGCGGCCGGTGACGTCCCAGATGAAGACCGGCGCATCAGGCCCGAAGCGCTGCGGGTTGGACAGGATCTCGAACCAGTACAGCACCTGCCGGGTGATGGTGACGCGGCGGCGCAGCGGCGCGACCAGCTCGGTGATCCACGGCCCTGTCGTGACGATCAGCGTCGTTGCCGATGCGGTCGTGCCGTCGTCCATGGTGACGGTGAGCGCGCCGCCGGCCCGGCGGAACGACGTCACGCGCCGGCCGGTGAGGAGCCTTGCGCCAAGCCGCACAGCGACTGCGAGCTCGGTGCGCACGCAGTCCTCGACCAGGAGATAGCCGCCCTCCCGGTCGAGAAAGGCGCGATCGCCGGGCGCGGTGGCAAAACCCGGATAATCCGCGCGCAGCCGCTCCGGCGACAACGTCTCGCCGTCGACGCCATGCAGCCGGGCGGCAGTCTCGATGTTGGCGAGGAACTGCGCGCTCGTGACGCCGTGTACCTCGCCGCCATGCTGGCTCGGAATGAACAGGCAGCCGCATTGTTCGAACAGGCGGGCGCCGGTGTCGCGTTCCAACTCGCGCCAGATCGCGTGCGAGCGCTGCGCCAGCGGCGTGTAGTCGACGCCTTCGCCGATTGCAGCCCGGGTGATGCGGGTCTCGCCATGGGTCGAGCCGAAGCGGTGCGGCGGCTCGAAGCGGTCGATGCCGAGCACGCGCTGACCGCGCTTGGCGAGGTGCAGCAGCGCGGCGCTGCCGACCGCGCCGCAGCCGATCACGATGACATCAAACTGCGGCATGCGCGTTCAACCGGCCGGGCGTCACTTTTTCTTCTTGCGCGACAGGAACGCCTTGAAGGCGCCGACCGCTTCCTCGGAGGTCATGCGCTCGGCGAACAGATAGGACTCCTGGTCGATGCGCCGGGTCAGTTCGTCCGGTGCGGTGCGGATCAGCTTGCGCCCGATCGCGACCGCCTCGGCCGGCAACCGGCAGATGTCGCGCGCCACCTTGTGCGCCTCGACCTCGGTATGCCCCGGCGCCACCACCGTGTTGACGAAGCCGGCGATATGCGCGTCTGCCGCCGTCATGCTGCGCCCCATCACCAGCATCGCGAACGCGCGCTGATAGCCTATCGTCTGCGGCATCAGCAGGCTCGAGGCGCCCTCCGGCACCAGGCCGAGATGGATGAAGGGGGTCGAGAACGTCGCCGTCGTCGACGCCAGCACGTAGTCGCAATGAAACAGCATCGTGGTGCCGATGCCGATGGCGACGCCATCGACGGCGGCGATGATCGGTTTGACGTTGTGAGCCAGCGAATACAGGAATTTGGTCGCCGCCGAGGTCCGCGCGGCCTCGCTGCCGGCATTGCCGGCATGCAGGAAATCCTCGAGATCGTTGCCGGCGGTGAACACGCCGGAGCCGCCGGTGATGATGATGCAGCGGACCAGCGGATTGTTCTGCGCGGTGTCGATCGCGTCGCTCATGCCGCGATACATCGCCTGCGTGATCGCGTTCTTCTTTTCCGGCCGCCGCAGCGTGATCGTCCGCGTCTCGCCTTCGTCGGTGACGATCAGATGGTCGGTCATGGTGTCCCCCGGGGTCTCGCTGTGCTGGCCGGCGTCGTCGTAGCCGGTCAAACTGGTCGGCGCCAGCCTACATCATCCGCCGTGCGCGCCAAGCGGACACAGCCGGCTTCGATGCGGTGCATGAGGTCGCACCGACGCAGAGTCCGGGCACATGGTTGCCAAACCATGGCCGGCCGGCGGCAAATGCCTCGCGCTGTCCAGCGCGGCCCGCGCTGTCCGGCGCGCCTCGCGGTCGCAACGCGCGGCTCAGCAGCCGCGGCAGATGCTCACCGCGCCGCGCCGCAACAGCCGGTCGTTCTCCTTGATGCGGGCCCGCTGCAGCTTCTGCCGCGTGCGCTTCGACAGCCGCTCCGAGACATAGGGCCTGACATAGCGCGGCTGCGGGGCGGCCAATGAACCCGGCGGCCCGGACCGGTAGCTCGGCGTCACCGGCACCGGATCGGGACGCGGCAGTGGCGGCATGCGTGCCGCATTGCCGATCCCCGAGGGATCGGCAATCGAATTGTTGAGCCCGTTGACGTTTGCCGGTCCCGGCGGAATGCCGCTGACGCCGGCGTCCTGCGCCCGCACCGGCATCGCGAGCAGGGCGGCGATGACGCCGCAGCAGATCAGCCGCCACCGGCATCGGCGCGGCTCCAGCAGCGGTGAGCCTGGTCGGCGTAACACTTGATCGGGCGCACCCATTGGCGTGGTCATCCGTTCGCGAGGGAGAGAGCAGCTAACGGCCGCGCCCGGAGTCCGGTTCCGCGTGCGGGATCAGCGCGAGCCGTCGGAGCGCGGCGGGGCCGGCGCGGTCGGACTGGCCGAACTCTGCGGCCGCATCGTGGCGCGGCGGATGGCTTGCTCGAGCGCCGCAAGGCGCGACGACATCTGACCGAGCTTTTCGTGGAAGACGCCTTGCACCGTCGCGACCGCCTGCTGCACCTCGCGCAGCGCATCGCGCTGCGTCTCGGCCTTCAGCGTCTTCATGTCGCTTTCGATTGTCGTGAGACGATGGTTCACGGCCATGATCGCCTCGGCGATCTCCTTCTGGCCTTCCTGCAGCGCGCGCACGTGATCGACCAGCCGCAGAAAGTCGGTGATCTCCTCGACCGTCTTGCCGGTGTTGCTACGGCCCCACATTCTTGACGGACCTCAGCAGATGTCTGACCGCGGCCAGATGCGCGTCGGGCGAGCCGAGCCGCGCCGACACGGCGTGCATCAGCTCCTTGCGCAGCTGCTGCAACTCGTCCTCCTGATCAGTCCGCTCGCTCGGCGCCTCGGGCGTGTAGTTCGCCTGCGGATAGGTGCTGACCTGACGCTCAGTGAACTGGCGCTCAGCGACCTGACGCTCCATGTCGAGATAGGACGGACGCTCATAGGCATAGACCGAAGGCGCGCTGCGCGGCGGCGGCAGCCGCGGTTGACCCGCATAGCGTGGTTCCAATCCGCGTGGATGACGCTCGATCGAATCGACGATGGCGGCAAGCGCGACGTCGAAATTGCTTTCATCGGAATCTTCGAGCGCGAGTTCCACGGCCGACTTCTGCGATGAGGCCGATGTTGCAAGCGACGATTTCAGGTCGCGCAGCCGCTCGATGACCCCGCGCAATCGCGCGCCGAGTCCCGGCTTCTCGCTGACAGGGGTCCGCATCAACATCTTACGCTCCAGCCACTTAGCTTAGGCGAGCGGGGAAAAGCTTAGCAAGAGGTAGCACCGTCTCTGCCAACAGTTGTGTGACGGTAGCGGGGGCGGACGGGCCGGCGCGCAAGTGCGAGTCAAGGTGCATAGCCGGGTGCGGAACGAGCCGGAACTCCGCGGTGAGTGGACCGGCCGCTGCGCACGCTTCGTGCAGTGAGGGACGGGTCGCGCGCTGCGCTGAGCCTGCAGGGGCAGGGCGGCCGCTCATTCCGGTGCGTCACGGAGGCGCAACGAGAGGCCCAATCGGCGGTCTGACGGTAAGGAACAACCGTGTAGTGCGGCCGTTCGACCATGGTCTGCTCCCCCCAACGTTTGAGGCCTCCATGTATCACCACGTCAAGAAGCTGATGTTCACCGTGCGCGTCGACGAGCCCGATCCGCGCTTCGGCAACATGCTGCTGGAACAATTCGGCGGCGCCAATGGCGAGCTCGCCGCCGCCATGCAGTACTCGATCCAGGGTCTCAACTGCGAGGACCCCGATCGCAAGGATCTGCTGATGGACATCGGCACCGAGGAACTGAGCCATCTCGAAGTCGTCGGCACGCTCGCCCGCATGCACCTGAAGCCGTCGAAATTCGACCGCGAGGCGGCCGAGGCCGATCCGCTGATCGCGATCTGCGGCGGCGGTGGCGTCAATCTGTTCAACTCGCAGGGCAACGCCTGGACCGCCGACTATCTCAAGATCACCGGCGAGCTCGACGTCGACCTGCGCAGCAACATCGCCGCCGAAGCGCGCGCCAAGATCGTCTATGAGCGTCTGATCAATTTCACCGACGATGCCGGCACCAGGGACGCGCTGCAGTTCCTGATGACGCGCGAGATCACCCACATGAAGGCGTTCGCGCTGGCGCTGGAGAGCATGAACAAGCCGGCCTTCAGCGTCGGCCGCATCGCGCCGACGCCGGGCCTGGTCGATCAGTTCTTCAACGACTCCACCGGATCAGGCGATCACGGCGAGATCGACACCCGCGGCCCGTGGAACGAGGGCGGCGACTGGGTGTTCACGGAATCGCCGGCGATCCAGGCCTCCGAAAATGGTGCGGCCGGCGCGATCGTCGCCGAAAGCTCGCCGCCGGCCGATGAAGCCGGCCTCGGCGATCTCCTGATCGAGGAGCTGCGCGACATTCTTCATGCCGAGAAGCAGCTGACCAAGGCGCTGCCGAAGATGGTGGAGGCTGCGCGCTTCGATCAGCTGCGCGAATTGTTTCGAGCAGCATCTGGTCGAGACCGAGGCGCAGGTCGAGCGCCTCAACGAGTGCTTCGAGCTGCTCGGCGAGAATTCGCGCGCCAAGCCGTGCAAGGGCATGATGGGTCTGGTCGAGGAAGGCCAGGAGGTCATGGAGGAGAGCGAGGACAAGGAGGACGCCGCGGCCGACCTCGCCCTGATCGGCGCAGCCCAGCGCGTCGAGCACTACGAGATCTCGGCCTACACCACCGCCCGCAACCTCGCCTCCCAGCTTCGCCACAGCGCCGTCGTCGCACTGCTGGCGAAATCGCTGGCGGAGGAAGAGAACGCCGACCAGCTGCTCAACCAGGTCGCCCGCTCGCTGATGTCGGTCGCCAAGATGCCAGCCGCGATCGAGCAGGCATGATTGGGGGGCGACGTACGTGCTCCTGTCCATCCGTCGTCATGGCCGGGCTTGTCCCGGCCATCCACGTCGTCCGGCATCCTGAGCAACACGTGGATGCCCGGGCCTTCGCCGCGCCGGAGCGGCTTCGGCCGCGCAGGCGGGACAAGCCCGGGCATGACGGAACAACTGATGAGCAGGCGCTGCTAGAAGCGATAGCACGAGTCCAAGCCGCGCTCTCGTCCTGGAGCGTCACTCACCATGAATACCGCACCAGGCCCTTGCCGCCATAGCTGCGGCTGATGCTGGCGAACTCGCCGTCGAAGGTCAGCGCGGCCGACCAGTTGCTCAGCCACTTCATCTCGGCCATGGCGGTGACAAGGGCGCGGTCGGCGGCCTGTTGCGCGCCGTTGACGACGAAGCTCGCACCCGGCAGCGTCTGGAAGGTCGGCGTCAGCGTGCCGCCGGTGGTGTAGTCGTGCGCCCAGGCGAAGCGCCCGCGCAAGGTCAGCACACCGTCGGGCATCGCGAACGCCTTGTCGGTGCGCAGGCCGAGCTCGCTGCGCGGCGTTGTCACGCTGCGCGCGCCATAAGCGAGCGCGAAGGTGTTGGCGCCGGCCACCGCCTGCTCGGCATAGGCCGGCAGGTCGTAGGTCGTGAACTGTCCGGCTGCGTAGGGCGTCAGGCCGATGCGCGCCGCCGGCCAGACCACGCGGTAGCCGCCTTCGAGACGCCCTGACCACGAAGTGGCCTTGAACTGTGCACGCAGCTGATCGATGCCGGCCACCGTCACGGTGCGGTTGGTGGTGACGTCCTGCCAGCCATAGGCAAGCGACGCGGTGATGTAGGCCGGGCCGATGGAGTGACGGACGAAGCCGCCCGCCTGGAACAGATCGGAGCGTCCCGAGCCCAGCGCGTTGGCGACGCTGAAGCTGGTGCCGCCCCCGGCCATGGCGAAGCCGGCCACCGTGCTCGGCGACAGCCGATAGTCGAAGCCGACCGCGGTGCCGTAGAGGTTGGAGGTGGTGGTGTTCGAGCCGAGCGCGGCATTGCCGTCGGTGGTCTGGGAGCCGCCGAAGGCCGCGGCCCACACGCTCCAGCGCTGCGCGAATGGATCGGCCGGCCGCGCCTTGGTCAGCATCGCATAGGCTTCGCGCTCAGCGCCCTTGCGGCCGCGTCCCGTCGCCGCATAGGCATTCGCCATGTCGCCCTCGTCGGCGAAAGCCGGCGCGCCGCTCGGCGGCACGCCCTCGCCGCGGCCGGCGCCGAACGGATCGGTCAGCACGCCCATGAACTGCGTCATCGCGTTGAAGGTCGTCTGCTGCGAGCCCGTCGCGGCCTCGCCGGAGATCTGGCTGAGGCCCGCCGGCGTCAGCCCACCGAACGACAGCGGAATGCTGCCATTGCTGTTGAAGTAGTTGATGATGGTGTTGGCGACGTTGGCCTGGTTGGTGTTGAAGCTGCCCGACGGCTGCGCGAAGTTCAGAGCGAGGTTGAGGTAGACGTTGTTGGCGTCATAGGAGAGGCTGGTGTTGAAGCCCGATGGCAGGTTGGTGCTGGTCAGTCCGGAGAAGGTGCCGGTGACGCCGCCGCTGGTCTGCACGATGGTGTACTGCTTGGCGACGTAGCTGCCGGCCGCGAAGTTCGCCGTCACGCTGGCGCCGCCGAGCGTCGCGGCCGCCGCGGTGGTCTTCGACGCCGCGGTCGGGTCGACCTGCACCAGGTACACCGCGCCGCTGGCAAAGGCGAGGCTGCCCTGCACGGCGAGCGTCGTGCCGGCGACGCCGGAGCCTGGCGCCAGCGTGCCGCCGTTCGCCACCGAGACGCTGTTGATCGTGCCGATGCCGCCGAGCGTGGCGCCCGTGTTGACGGTGGTCGCGGAGTTCGCCAGCGTGCCGTTCACCAGCAGCGTGCCGGCATTGACGCTGGTCGCGCCGCTGTAGCTGTTGGTGCCGCCGAGCGCAAGCGTGCCGACGCCGGTCTTGGTGACCCCGCCTTCGCCGGCGATGTTGCCCTGCGTGGTCTGGGTGCTGCCGCCGAACGTGGTGGTGCCGGAATCGATCTGGAACGTCACGATTTGCGTGGCGCCGTTGATGTAGAGGTCCTGGCCCTTGGGTGCGCCCGCCGAGCCGCCGGTGCCGGCCTGCGTGGTGTTGCCGCTGAAGCTCGTCGACGTTTTGACCGTCAGGGTCGCGCCGTCCATCACGAACACCGCGCCGCCATAGCCGCTGCCGCCGGTGCCCGGGCCGTTGTTGCCGAAGCCGCCGTCACCGGCGCCATAGCCTGCCGGGCCGCCCAAGCCTGCGACGCCGCCGCTGCCGCCGCCGAAGCCGCCGCCGCCACCACCACCGCCGAAGCCGCCGGCGCCGCCATCGCCGCCATCGTACGTGTTGGTCGCCGCGCCGGCACCGCCGCCGCCGCCGCCGGTGCCGCCGGTGCCGCCCGTGCCGCCATTGGAGACGTTAATGCCACCACCGGTGCCGGCCACGCCGCCGCCGCCTGGAAACAAGGTCGATGATGCGCCGATGCCGCCGGGGCCGCCGGTGCCGCTGCCGTTCGGCGGGCTGCCGCCGGTGCCGCCGTTCAGCGCGCCGCCGCCGGCGCCGCCGGAATTCGCACCGGACACGCCGCCATTGCCGCCGACCGCCGCGTTGTTGGTGAAGCTCACGCTGTCGATGGTGACGTTGGCGCCGGCCGCCACGAACAGGCCGCCGCCCGCGCCGAGACCGCCACCGCCGCCACCATCCCCGCCGCTGCCGCCATTGCCGCCGCGCGCGCGCATCGCGTTAATGGTCAGGTTCGAGATCGTCACGATCGGCGAATTGGTGCCGCTGACCTGGATGCCTTGATAGGTCGAAGCACCGTTGAGCGTGTTGTTGTTGCCGGTGATGTTGACGGTGACGTTGGCGGCATTGGTCACCAGCTCGCTCAGCGAACTCGTCAGCGTGAAACCGGCGGTGAAGTTGATGTTGACGGTCGAGCTGGCACCGGCCGCGGCGACCGTAGCAACGGCGGTATTCCAATCGGATTGCGATGCGACGTCGAGCGCGCGTGCGCTGCTGCTGAGCGCGATGAGCGCGGTGCTCGTGAGGAAAGCCGTTCGCCAAGCGCGATGCGCCCGATGCTGCGTGACGGATCTGGCGCGTGAAGGGGCGGCGATCATTTCCAACGACATCAATGCCTCGAAGACCGATCAGCAGTGCTGACTGCTGATGCGAAAACCGACTCTGAAATAGCCGGCCGAAGCTAGCGTCGCCGCTGCTGCAATTCACGCCTGAGTGTGACGAATTGTGTGCCTCCGTTGCGCCTTATTTACGATTGTTGCCGAGTGGCGACATGCTCTGCATGGAGGCTTGCTTACGAGCGGTATCGCGAGAGTGTTTTGGTACTGTCCTGCTTGTTGTGTCCGTAGTTTTACCGGTGTGCGCGACACGGCTGATGGCTTGGTGTCAGGAGAAGGAGGCGACCGGATTTGCCGCGCGATCAGTACGCATCCTGTCTCGACGTCGTGATGCCCGCAGGACGCCGTCGCTGCCCGCAGCCCAGTCGCGCGGCCTTGTTCGTGAAGGCTGTTCAGGCCTCTGAGTCTCTTCGGACCATTGACCTCTTAGGGCGCACGTCGCGACAGTCCCACATTGTCTCGCCCGATGGCGCTGAATGTGTGATCCTGCTTTCGCTCTATTCCGTGTAGCTCCGCCAGCGCTCCGCGCGGCGGACATGCACCGGGGTCAGGCAGCGGCGTGCGCGGTTGATCTGGGCGTCGGTGGCGCCGCGGCTGCGCGCGTACATCTCAGCGACCTCGGCGGTGTACTTCTCCACGTAGTAGCGCACCTCCGAGCACGACATCCGCGTCTCCGCACCGGCCTCGTTGGCCGCTTGCAACTCGGTTCCCATCGCCAGGACCAGCATCCCCGCGCCGATCATCGCCCGCATCGTCATCCTCCCCATTGCCGTCCCTGCCTTTCAACAGGCGTGACTCGGCGCGGGGGCGCAAATTAACAATGACGGGCGCGTGACATCGCGGGCGCAGTGTTGCGTCATGGTGTCACCGGCGTGATGGATTTGCATCGGTTGCAACCGGTGCCATGGCCGAAATGGAACGAGCGCGGTTGCCAATCTGCTGCATCGCGCTCTAGTCTTCAGGCCGCATGACCTTCGCTCTCTCTCCTCAGCAGACCACGCAATTCAGCGACGCCGGCGCGGTCCGCATTGCAGCGGCGCTCGACGCCGGCGCACTAGGCGCCCTGTTCGACGCGCTCTCCGGTCACGCGCCGGCGCAGGCCGGCACCCGCCTGCACGGCGTTGCGGCGCTGACGCCGTTCCTCGCTGCCGACGGGCCTGTCGGCTGCGCCGCAGCCGAGCTGCTTGGCGCTGCCGCGCGCCCGGTTCGCGCTGTCTATTTCGACAAGACGGCGCAGGCGAACTGGGCCGTGCCGTGGCATCAGGACCGCACCATCGTGGTCCGCGAGCGCATCGACGTCGCCGGTTTCGGCCCGTGGACCATCAAGGGCGGCCTGCAGCACGTCGCGCCGCCGATCGAGGTGCTGGTGCGCATGGTGACGTTGCGCGTTCATCTCGACGCGGTGCCCGCCGACAACGCGCCGCTCCTGATCGCTCCCGGCTCGCACCGTCTCGGCCGCATTGCGGAAGCCGACGTCCCCGCCGTGGTGGCGCGCTGCGGCACGGCCGTGTGCCGCGCCGAGGCTGGCGACATCTGGCTCTATGCGACGCCGATCCTGCATGCGTCAGAACCGTCAGCGCATCCCGGCCACCGCCGCGTGCTGCAGGTCGATTTCGCCGCGGATGAGTTGCCGGGCGGCCTGGAATGGCTCGGCGTTTGAATGAGAGAAGTAGGGCGGATTAGCGCAGCGTAATCCGCCATTCCCGGCACGGAAGAACGGCGGGTTACGCTGGCGCTACCCCGCCCTACGCGCTAGGGCACTGTGACAAGAGTATTTTCTCGGGGTCATCATGCGTCGGATGTGGGCCGTCTTGGTGGGGGTGGGCGTGTTGGCATCGCTGGCGGGCTGTCAGACCACGGAACAGGCGGAATTCCTTGAACATCGCCGCAGCGCCAGAGACGAGGTGGTCGCGACTTATCCTCTCGACAAGCAGTGGCGCCTGTTCAAATACGCCAATCAGGTCGTCCATCCTCCGATGACAGGATTGTCCTCCGTCCTGGCGCGCGGTGGCGAGCCGATGTTGCGCCTGATCCTGGCAAGCCTGGAGACGACGGACAACGACCTCGACTATCGCGACGGGTTGGTGGTCATCGCCGACATGCAGCACCGCGGCACGTATCGCGTGTGCGCCGATAGCGCGCTGCTTGCGAAGCTGGAGAGCTACCGCGACAGGATCGGGAATGCCGACTGGCGTGCGTTCTACGGCAACGAGCTTCGGAAGATGTGCGAAGCGGGACCAGCAAGGTAGGAGCGGGCGCAACGCGCTCTCTGTCTGCTGCGTGCGATCGGATATGGAGCGGTTGCGACGAGCCTCTTTCGGTGAGGCGCTCCGTCAATCTCAGGGCTTGCCGCACGACGTGGATGGCCGGGACATGCCCGGCCAAGACGGCGGAGAGACGGGCGAGCACGATCCTTCCTCATCTGCGATCGCCCGGTCGCCTTGCACGAAAGGACGGCGGACAACGCCGACGTCAATCCGCCCGGTTGTCTGCCGCTGAACGTGCCGCGTCCGTTTATTTGCCGAGGATCTTCTCCGCGGCGGTCACGATGCTGACCGTGGGGTGCTCGGCGCAATAGGTGCCGAACTTCTTGGCGTTCGCGACGAACTCCTCGGTGTCGAACAGTGCTTCGTCCTGGTCGCCCTTGTACCAGCCGTCCAGCCAGATCAGGACCATCTTGATGGTGTCGTCGCCGCTGTCGACGAACTGCTTGCAGCTCATGGTCGAGAGATCGAGAACGACGGCGGACGCCGGCGCGGACGAGAACATGAGCGCAGCGGCAAACAGCGGGGCGATGACGAATTTCATGGTCGGTCTCCGAATGAATGTGATGAAAAGCAACGAACTATTCAGGGTGTTACCAATCCGTTCGCGAGTTGCGACGATTTGATTCGCCGCGATCGCATCCGCACGGTGGCTTAGAACTGGCTGGATCGATTCCGGATGTCAAGGACGACACCAGGCACGCGCCAGGCGCGCCGCACGTCCGACGATCCCGCCTGCCGCAGGTCGGCGGTGCCGATTGACCTGCTCGTCGGGCAAATCAGGTCATGCCGGAAAAACCTGTCAATCTGTTCTGAAAAACATAATTCACTTGCTGGATTCGCCAAATCAGCATTATGGTCCGCGCATCCCGTTGCACGGTAGGGGACGGTTCGCGGTCGTCACGGACGTTGGCAGCGGGGATGCGGTGGACGCGGGCGGCGTCGTGTTCTTTGAAGCACGGACGAACGCTCAGCTCGCGGACGGTGAAGGCGTGTGGTTCCGATACTCCGACGCTAGTATCGAGTGCGATGTGCGGAAAGCGCGTTGCACGACATGGTGGCCAGAAAGCCGGTGCACCAGGAAGAGCGCGCTATAGACCGTTAAAACCATCGCGCGGGGAAGGCCGGGTCTATCCGGCTGTACCTGTGGTGACTGCCGCCTGCTTTTTTTCTGCAGGCGGGCCACGGGCCTCAGCCGAGGTCCGGCCTTCCTCGCGCCCTCCACTTGGAGAGGGCGAGACTTACGGGCACCACTCGGGCGCGGAGCGCGTCGCGAGAACGGATGCTCGTTTTCTCGATCATCCCTCATGCTGTTTGAGAGTGTGGATCAGTGTTGCCCCTTGCGTCATTGCGAGCGGAGCGAAGCAATCCAGGGCCGAGCAAGGACTCAGGATTGCTTCGCTGCGCTCGCAATGATGGAATTCCGAGTAGGCGGCCCGCTCAACAAACTGCCTCACGGCCCGCTGCACGCGACATGACGGAGTGGTGGGCGCGGTGTGTGCCACAAACTCACATGTCGTCCCGGACAAGCGCGCATCGCGCGCGCAGATCCGGGACCCATAACCCCAGGGAGGTGTGTGGGGCACGATGGAGGACCGATCTCGCCAGCCACGACTGCCGGGGACTCTGGGTCCCGGCTCAAGGCCGGGACGACACCTTTTGTGTGGCGCGCGGTCTCGCGCCGTCAGCACGTTGTGTGGCGATAGGCCTCACGCCACCAGCACGGCGTCCGCGGCGAGCACCGCGTCGGCGCCGTCGGTGACGGTCTTTTCCAGCGACGGCGCCTGCACGGCGAAGGTCTCGGCGAAGAAGCGGGCGAGCGCGACGTGACGGGCGCCTTCGCTCTCGTTCTCGCTGCGCGCGGCGAGCGCCTCGTTGGCGAGCATGCAGCCGCCGAGCGCGGAGCCGAACAGGCGGAGATACGGCGTGGCGCCGGCCAGCGCATCGTTCGGCGCGGTGGAGAGCTTTTCCAGCAGCCAGCGGCTGGAGCGATCGAGCGCGCCGAGTGCGTCGCGCAGCTTGGCGCCGGTGGTGCCGAACGCGGGATCGTTCGAGGCCTCGACGCGGCGGACGATGTCGGTGAGCTCGTCGAGCAGCTTGAACACCGAGGCGCCGCCATTGGCGCCGAGCTTGCGGGTGACCAGGTCGATCGCCTGGATGCCGTTGGTGCCTTCGTAGATCGCGGTGATGCGGGCGTCGCGGTAGTGCTGCGCGGCGCCGGTCTCCTCGATGAAGCCCATGCCGCCATGGATCTGGACGCCGAGATAGGCGACCTCGTTGCCGATGTCGGTGGAGAACGCCTTTGCGATCGGCGTCAGCAGCGCGCCACGTGCGGCGGCATCAGCGCGGACGGTCGGATCTTTTGCGCGCACCGCGACGTCGAGCGCGACCGCGGTGGCGTAGCAGATCGAGCGCGAGGCGGCGGTCAGGACGCGCATCTGCATCAGCATGCGCTTGACGTCGGGATGGGCGATGATCGCATCCGAGCCGGTGCCTTTGCTGCCGACGGCGCGGCCCTGTTTGCGCTCCTGTGCGTAGCTCAACGCCTGCTGATAGGCGCGATCGGCGACGCCGACGCCCTCGAGGCCGACGCCGAGCCGCGCCTGGTTCATCATCGTGAACATGCAGCGCATGCCGGCATTCTCTTCGCCGACGAGATAGCCGATGGCGCCGCCAGCGTCGCCCATGGTCATGGTGCAGGTCGGCGAGGCGTGCATGCCGAGCTTGTGCTCGACACCGCTGGCATAGATGTCGTTGCGGGCGCCGAGCGAGCCGTCCTTGTTGACGAGGAACTTGGGGATGAGAAACAGCGAGATGCCCTTGGTGCCGGCCGGCGCATCCGGCAATCGTGCGAGCACGAAATGCACGATGTTGTCGGTCATGTCGTGCTCGCCATAGGTGATGAAGATCTTGCTGCCGGTGATGCGGTAGCTGCCGTCGGCGGCGCGCTCGGCGCGGGTGCGGAGCGCACCGACGTCGGAGCCGGCCTGCGGCTCGGTCAGCTGCATGGTGCCGGTCCATTCGCCGGAGATCAGCTTGCCGAGATAGATGTCCTTCAGCTCATCGCTGCCATGGGCATCGAGCGCCTCGATCGCCGAGAGCGTCAGCAGCGGGCACAGGCCGAAGGCGACGTTGGACGCGCTCCAGATCTCGGTGCAGGCGGCGTTGATGGCGAGCGGCAGGCCCTGGCCGCCATGCGCCTCCGGACCGGACACCGCATTCCAGCCGGCCTCGGTCCAGCGCTTGTAGGCATCGGGCCAGCCCGGGGCCGTCGTCACCTTCTTGTCGGCGAGCTTGATCCCATGCTTGTCGCCGATCTTGTTGAGCGGCGCGAGCACGTCGGTCGCGAACTTGCCGGCCTCTTCGAGCACGGCGGTGGTGATGTCCGGATCGAAATCGCCGTAATGGCCGGCCTCGACCGCCGCCTTCAGCCCGGCACCATGGTTGAGGGCAAGCAGCATGTCGTTGAGCGGGGCGCGATAGGTCATGGCGGATCCTCAGGGGCTCGAGATGGCCGGTTTGGCCGCCGTCATCCCATGAAACCGCCCGGGCCTCAACTTTTTCGCTATCGTTTGCGGCGGGGCCCCGCGGCGGCCTCGGACGGCCGGGATAAAGGCTTGCCGGCATTGACGAATTGGCCCAGCCTGCGGATCATCGGCGGCGCCAGCAAAATTCCTCCGGCGCAGCGGTTGAAATGGGCGGGCGCGCTCGGTAGACCACGGGCGCCGATCCGGAATCGCCTGGGCGTTCGCGCGCGGGGCGATCCGGCTGACCTGATGGGGCGTAGCCAAGCGGTAAGGCAGCGGATTTTGATTCCGCCATTCGGAGGTTCGATCCCTCCCGCCCCAGCCAGGCTATTCCCATGATCCTGTTGAATAAAATCGCTTAGGTCCAGCGTGCGTTCGGGCGCATTTGGAAATTCGGCATCCCCCTCATTTGGAAATTCTGTGCTGGTTTCGTTTTCCGCCGGACTGCGTCGCACCGAGGCAGCGCCGAACGGCCCACCGCAATAGCGTGAGCGCCGTCAAGCCGGTAGCCTCGATGCTACTGCAGAGGATGATGGTGGGCTGTCGGCTTGAGTTGCCGTCGATCAATCTGCGGAATCGAACAATGCGCTGGGCCAGCAGCTATCAGGGACGCTCGGCCTTTCGTGTTGCCGCCGCGCTAAGCGTCTTCGTATCGACCTCCGCCGCCTCTTCGTTTCGCGTGGGGCTGACTTGGTCGAGCTGCTTCTGCGTCAGCAAATGTGCGTGCCTCTTGCGAGTCGCGGCGAGGGCGCGCTGTATGGTTTTCTTGGCGTAGCCGCGATACGCCTGTGCGGTCTTGTGGCCAGAAAGCGCGCGGCCTTGGCCATCCGTTAGCTCGGCTTCCTCGAGCTCGGTCATGCCGCCGTGACGACAAGCATCGAGCGTGAACAACTCCGACACCCCATCGATCTTCTTGCGCATCTGCTGCACAAGCTTCTCCATGCCGGGGTAGGACCACACTTTGGTGTTGCCTTTGCCTTCGCCTCGCTGGATCCGGCGCATGATCATTGGAACGCCGATTTTCGGCAATTGACTCAGGATCTCCTCGGCTTCCGCGTAGAACCTAATGATCTCGCCATCGACCACTTCCTCGAGCGGGTGCCAGACGAGCGCCTTGTTCTTATGATGCTCGATACGTACGGCATTGGGCCACTGCTTGCTGCGATAGTCCGGCCAAGTCAGGAAGCCAGCCACGACGTTCTCGGGCCTTTGCAGCCACTCAAAGCAGATCACCGCGACGGCCGCCGGCTCGGGTCGACCTTCTTTGACGCAGCCCCAGGCGAATTTGTAGACCTCCTCGCGCGTGACCGCATGCTTTCTGGCCTTCGTGCGGCTTCTGAGGGTGAAGTCGTCCCAAGGGTTTGGATGCTTCTTGTCGAACAGCTCCGGGTGTAATCGACGCATGATGCGCCAAACCTTGCGGCAGAGCCCGACGACCTTCTCTCCTTGGCGAAGCCTCAGGCCGTTCGGGCCATCGATGATCTTTTCATAGATCTTGTCAGCAGCCCTTGGCGTCACCTCGATGATCTGCCGTTCGCCTACCCGGCGACCGCTCTTGCCGACCGTGTCGCAGATCATCTGCATGATACGCTCATAGTCGGGGCGCGACCGGGGCGACACTTTCTCGGTGTATGCCTTCTCCGTCTTGTATTGCCTGAACAGCCAATCGATCGTGCCGTAGCGCGCGATCTTTCCCTGCTCGCTCGGCTCTCCCTTGCGTTGGGCGTTCCACTCGTCGAATAGGCCGTTGAGGGCAGATGCGCGTCCGCCTTTTCCGTCATCGCCGCAAGCGACCTCATATTGGGTCCCCAGCGGCTCGTTGGCGATGCCGCAGCCCAGCCCGCGATAGTAGGTCGGAATACGGAAGTAGAATGCGAGCGAACCGTTGGCCAGTCGGCGCGTTTCCACAAAACGCGGCAACGGACGTTGCAACGTCACAAATCCTCGGCGAGGTCGGCCGGCACCAGATCCGGTGCGATCGCTCGGTCCAGATCGTCTCGCAACCACAGTTGACGTCTCCCATCCTTGACCCGTGGTCGAGGATACTCTGAACCGACTCGCTTGAGAAATGCTTCGACAGTGGGCTCGCCGCAATATCCGGCCGCAATTGCAGCTGGCATGCGGCGCGGCCAAGAACCCGCTGGAATTATGGCAGCACGACTCATTGCCGCTGTTCTCCGTCGCCGATGTGGCTGGACGAGACGTCCTTCAGGCGCAATCGCAGCGGACGTGAGCAGCCTAATGGCGATTCAGGACGGTCGAAGAATTGGATAGGATCGAGGTTGAAAAGGGCGGTCGCCGTCTGTTCGCAATATGTCACGCGGTCAAGGCACGAGGCTGGTTCCTCCGGAGCCCGTCGTGATCGATTTTGTGGCGGCGGATGAAGGAGAGGCTCGTGCCGGTCAGGCGTCTGACTACGAATCTGAGGGTCGGACGTTCGAATCGTTCCGGGCGCGCCATTCAAATCAATCACTTGGCCAAAAGCACCGTTTGAGACTGAAAAACTAAAACGGTTTTTCAAACGGTGGAATGTTCGGCGCTACCCAGGCGCTCGGCGCAAGGACTGCTTTTCAACTCCGAGTATTGACGGGGAAGCGGCCGTTCCTCCTGCCATCAGCACTGCGTCTCCGTCGTGCTGGGGACCGGCAGGCATCTTGTCGAAGGAAGGATCGTACGCAAGGCTGATCACGCGGCTTCATGGTGCCGCTCGCCGGAGGCACTCGCTCTCGGGACTGCCGCGTTGCGGCACCGCCAGCGCTGTCCCAAACGCGGGTGCCTTGTTAACCGGTCTCGCGACTGCACTCGGTCCCGGGTCCCGCCGCCGAGGCGCCGGCCGCTATGCTAACCCTCCTGCGGGTGCTTTTCTGTCTTGGTTGTCCACGCACTCCCGCGCGGGGAGCGACGGCGCCGCGAGCTGCGGATGCGTCATCGTCAACAGGTTTCTATCCACGCCCCGCGCGGGCAGCGACTCACGCCTCAGGGGCGCGCACTCCTTGGGGGAGTGTTTCTATCCACGCTCCCGCGCGGGGAGCGACTGGCAGTGGGATTGGCAGCAGGGGCCGCGACTGAAGTTTCTATCCACGCTCCCGCGCGGGGAGCGACAGCAAGACCGCGCCTGACCGCGCCGGCCTGATCGAGTTTCTATCCACGCTCCCGCGCGGGGAGCGACCCAGGGCCTCGAGGATCTGCGCGACAAGGCGAAGGTTTCTATCCACGCTCCCGCGCGGGGAGCGACACGTGCCAACATCATGAAGGGCGTCCTGAAGACCGGGTTTCTATTCACGCTCCCGCGCGGGGAGCGACGATCTTCACGCGAGCGTCGTAATAGGTCTTGGTGTTTCTATCCACGCTCCCGCGCGGGGAGCGACAGGACCCGAGAGCCCGCCCGGCGGCGCGTATGCCGTTTCTATCCACTCTCCCGCGCGGGGAGCGACCGCATCAAGATCGTCCCAAACTGGCTGATGTCGCGTTTCTATCCACGCTCCCGCGCGGGGAGCGACTGGCCACGATCGGTCAGGGCGGGCTTGGCCTCGGCATTTCTATCCACGCTCCCGCGCGGGGAGCGACAGCAGTGCGGTCGCCAACCCGTGCCGGCAGGAATGGTTTCTATCCACGCTCCCGCGCGGGGAGCGACTGCGGCGCATGTGCCGTGGCAACCGTGCAGCTTTGGTTTCTATCCACGCTCCCGCGCGGGGAGCGACGGTCAGCTCGGCCCAGTCCGACACCGTGCCGTCAGAGTTTCTATCCACGCTCCCGCGCGGGGAGCGACATGTGATGGAGGCTCACATCAACGCGGCCGAGAACGTTTCTATCCACGCTCCCGCGCGGGGAGCGACGATATAAGCCGGGTAAGTCAGATTCGCGTCGCCTTGTTTCTATCCACGCTCCCGCGCGGGGAGCGACTGGTGGGCGCCTGGTCGGCGCCGTGGATCGTCTACGTTTCTATCCACGCTCCCGCGCGGGGAGCGACGACCTCGCCGTAATGGCGCGTCGGGTCGTCATGAAGTTTCTATCCACGCTCCCGCGCGGGGAGCGACGGTGCCGCTCGATGCACCGAGCACGGTCATCTGGTTTCTATCCACGCTCCCGCGCGGGGAGCGACCACGCACACGAGCCACGTCGCGCCGGTGTTGGTGTTTCTATCCACGCTCCCGCGCGGGGAGCGACGCCCACCTCGTCGTAGGCGGTCTCGGTGATCTGCTGTTTCTATCCACGCTCCCGCGCGGGGAGCGACTTGCGGCGGTCGCCAACCTCGTTGAGCGAGGCCTGGTTTCTATCCACGCTCCCGCGCGGGGAGCGACGGCTTCGTCATCAACCTCTCGACGCAGTCCAACAAGTTTCTATCCACGCTCCCGCGCGGGGAGCGACCATCGCGCAGCGGCAGCCGTGCGGCGACGTTCGGGTTTCTATCCACGCTCCCGCGCGGGGAGCGACGAGCGCATCCTGCTGTGCGGAGGCTTCCGGATAATGGTTTCTATCCACGCTCCCGCGCGGGGAGCGACCTCCGCAGATGGAGGAGGGAGGAGGGAGAGGAGAGGTTTCTATCCACGCTCCCGCGCGGGGAGCGACACGAGCGCAACGTAAACAAAGGCGGCCAGAACGCTGTTTCTATCCACGCTCCCGCGCGGGGAGCGACGCGTCTGCGACGTGCTCAACACCGTCGGGCAGTTGTTTCTATCCACGCTCCCGCGCGGGGAGCGACAGGCGAATGCGGCCGCTGCGCGCATTGCAACGTCGTTTCTATCCACGCTCCCGCGCGGGGAGCGACGAGATCAAGCGACGCCTCGATCGTTTCAGCAAAGTTTCTATCCACGCTCCCGCGCGGGGAGCGACTCTGACCTTCGGCGCAAGCAACATCACCGTACAGTTTCTATCCACGCTCCCGCGCGGGGAGCGACCTTTGCGTCAGATTTGGTCGCAGCCGATACGTTGTTTCTATCCACGCTCCCGCGCGGGGAGCGACAAAGCTCGATCGTGTTGGTCGCGGCGTCCGCGCGGTTTCTATCCACGCTCCCGCGCGGGGAGCGACGGCCTCGACGCCAGCAAATGGGCTGATGCCTTCTGGGTTTCTATCCACGCTCCCGCGCGGGGAGCGACCGCATCTGTTTGCCGGCCACCGCGCCTTTAGCAAGTTTCTATCCACGCTCCCGCGCGGGGAGCGACTCATGATCGCCTCACCAGCTCGCGCAAGCTCGGCGTTTCTATCCACGCTCCCGCGCGGGGAGCGACGAGCATCCATTGACCGAGACCACCGACCACGGGAAGTTTCTATCCACGCTCCCGCGCGGGGAGCGACCCGCGTCGGCCGGCTCCTGCGTCACCGTGCTGGCGTTTCTATCCACGCTCCCGCGCGGGGAGCGACTTCCCAGCTCACGTCTCACCTGTTGAATTGAAAGGGTTTCTATCCACGCTCCCGCGCGGGGAGCGACTGTCGCCGGGGATCAAGCAGCCCTGCGATGTGGTGTTTCTATCCACGCTCCCGCGCGGGGAGCGACTCGTACTGCTCGTCATCTGGCCCGTGTTCCTGTGGTTTCTATCCACGCTCCCGCGCGGGGAGCGACGAGACTGGCGCCGATGATGATCGCCTCGATGATGTTTCTATCCACGCTCCCGCGCGGGGAGCGACGCGCTTGGCACCGATATAGGCCGTGCGCTGGCGATCGTTTCTATCCACGCTCCCGCGCGGGGAGCGACATGGTCTCGACCTACTCTCCCAACATCCAGCTGGTTTCTATCCACGCTCCCGCGCGGGGAGCGACGCGGCATCGATGTCGCCGAGATCCTGATCAACGAGTTTCTATCCACGCTCCCGCGCGGGGAGCGACGCCATGCCGCGCAGCGCCCAGCCGAGCCCGGAACGTTTCTATCCACGCTCCCGCGCGGGGAGCGACGGTGACGCGACGGTGCGCCGTTGGGCGCGCGATGCCGTTTCTATCCACGCTCCCGCGCGGGGAGCGACCGACCGTGATCACCTCGTCATGGCCCTTGGGCATGTTTCTATCCACGCTCCCGCGCGGGGAGCGACCGATCAGGAACAGTGATCCCAAGAGGCCGAACACGTTTCTATCCACGCTCCCGCGCGGGGAGCGACCCGCGGTTGCGATCGTTCCGCTTTCTTGAGAAACCGGTTTCTATCCACGCTCCCGCGCGGGGAGCGACAATGGCAGGCGGGGCCGATCAACCAGATCGTGGCGTTTCTATCCACGCTCCCGCGCGGGGAGCGACAATTCCTGATCAAGCGCGTCGAAGTAGGCGTCGCTGTTTCTATCCACGCTCCCGCGCGGGGAGCGACGTTGGTGCGAGCCATGGTGGTCTCCAGGGTGTGAGGTTTCTATCCACGCTCCCGCGCGGGGAGCGACCAAAAAGCAAGGCGATCGACATCGACCGCGAGCTGTTTCTATCCACGCTCCCGCGCGGGGAGCGACGCGACGGCTTGTAGTTCTTCTTGTTGTGGCGCCAGTTTCTATCCACGCTCCCGCGCGGGGAGCGACGTCTGTGGCCGAGGCAAACGGAGGCGGCACAAAGTTTCTATCCACGCTCCCGCGCGGGGAGCGACACGCAATGCATGGGCCGTGCTGGTGACCAGCAGGTGTTTCTATCCACGCTCCCGCGCGGGGAGCGACCCGTTGATCTGCAGCGGCCACGTATCCTTGATCGCGTTTCTATCCACGCTCCCGCGCGGGGAGCGACGACGGAGCGGCTGCCGCTCAATGACCAGCAAATGTTTCTATCCACGCTCCCGCGCGGGGAGCGACCAGGTTAAGATCAAAGCCGAAATCAAACGAAGGGTTTCTATCCACGCTCCCGCGCGGGGAGCGACGACCGGTCTTCAGCACGAGGCCGACCTTGCCCTGTTTCTATCCACGCTCCCGCGCGGGGAGCGACACCATCTCATCCAGCGGATGATCCGTCTCAACCGCGTTTCTATCCACGCTCCCGCGCGGGGAGCGACCATTGGCGTCCTGGATTTGGCGCGCACGGTAATAGTTTCTATCCACGCTCCCGCGCGGGGAGCGACGTCGACCGTGATCACCTCGTCATGGCCCTTGGGCATGTTTCTATCCACGCTCCCGCGCGGGGAGCGACACCATCGTGCTGCCGCCGGACCCGATCCCGGTGCAGTTTCTATCCACGCTCCCGCGCGGGGAGCGACAAACGCGCCGGTCGATGGGATGTTCGCCGATACGTTTCTATCCACGCTCCCGCGCGGGGAGCGACGACCGGCAGCGCCGCCGTTGCCAGGATCATCGCGTTTCTATCCACGCTCCCGCGCGGGGAGCGACCGTCGAGGCCGGCGCCGGAGCGCAGGCTCATGATGTTTCTATCCACGCTCCCGCGCGGGGAGCGACGGAGCCGGAAGAACGGGACTCGCGTGACCACAACGTTTCTATCCACGCTCCCGCGCGGGGAGCGACTCAGCGCGCCGGCCGCGCCCATGCGCGTACCGCAGTTTCTATCCACGCTCCCGCGCGGGGAGCGACCCTGTCGGGCGGGCATGGCCCGTGGTCGACCTTGCAGTTTCTATCCACGCTCCCGCGCGGGGAGCGACCCAAGTGCGGCTGCAATCATGTCGTCTGTCATCTGTTTCTATCCACGCTCCCGCGCGGGGAGCGACTACCCGGCTTGAGCTGGCACCGGTGCCGGGAGTCGTTTCTATCCACGCTCCCGCGCGGGGAGCGACTCGGCCGAGGCCGAGCGGCCGGAGATCGAGATCGTGTTTCTATCCACGCTCCCGCGCGGGGAGCGACGCGCGTCAGCAGGTGCTTGAAGTGGCCGCCATCGTTGTTTCTATCCACGCTCCCGCGCGGGGAGCGACCGATCATCAAACGCATCATCAAGCTGGAAGAGGAGTTTCTATCCACGCTCCCGCGCGGGGAGCGACCATCACATACAGCGAGGAGTCCGAGGCAACGGCATCGTTTCTATCCACGCTCCCGCGCGGGGAGCGACTTCTCGACCTTGGGGTGCTGCACGAACTTGGTGAAGTTTCTATCCACGCTCCCGCGCGGGGAGCGACGCCAAGCGCGGCTGCAATCATGTCGTCTGTCATCGGTTTCTATCCACGCTCCCGCGCGGGGAGCGACTCTTGTACCCGTGGGACCTGTCAAACGAGGAACGGGGTTTCTATCCACGCTCCCGCGCGGGGAGCGACATAGAGCGGCATAGGACGAGCACAACGCAACTGGTTTCTATCCACGCTCCCGCGCGGGGAGCGACCGACTATCAGGCGACGTAACGCCAAAATGACTCTGTTTCTATCCACGCTCCCGCGCGGGGAGCGACTTCACGAGCCAACGGCAATTCCATGCCGTGCATGCGTTTCTATCCACGCTCCCGCGCGGGGAGCGACGATTTCACGCGGCCACTCCGTCAACACGGACAGGTTTCTATCCACGCTCCCGCGCGGGGAGCGACGTTTCCGATGCTGTCGGAGCGCGACACGGCCGACCGTTTCTATCCACGCTCCCGCGCGGGGAGCGACTGGGAAGCTGTGACATGGGCCAGCAAGCAACGGATGTTTCTATCCACGCTCCCGCGCGGGGAGCGACAACCCACAGGATCAGGTCGACCGGCTCTTGTTTGTTTCTATCCACGCTCCCGCGCGGGGAGCGACGGCCGGAAACTGCAGGAACGTGGTCGCGTTGGCGGCGTTTCTATCCACGCTCCCGCGCGGGGAGCGACCCGTCTGGCGTGGGCTATGTCGACTGGGCCATCGAGTTTCTATCCACGCTCCCGCGCGGGGAGCGACCGCCGGCCGCCGTCCTCGCCGTCGGTCTCGACCCAGTTTCTATCCACGCTCCCGCGCGGGGAGCGACGGGGGGGTATTGGCCTTGTCGAAGGCCATCAGGTCGTTTCTATCCACGCTCCCGCGCGGGGAGCGACTCTCGGGCTGGCTGAAATCAGGCGCCGGCATGAGCGGTTTCTATCCACGCTCCCGCGCGGGGAGCGACCCGCGACAGCGAGCTGGCCGCGGTCGCGGTCAAGGTTTCTATCCACGCTCCCGCGCGGGGAGCGACAAGCGCCCCGAGGCGCTCGTCGAGGTCCGGACGTCGTTTCTATCCACGCTCCCGCGCGGGGAGCGACGCGCCAGTTCGCAGGTGAGGAAATCCATCTGCGACCAGTTTCTATCCACGCTCCCGCGCGGGGAGCGACGCGCCGTGCTCGCCGAGGGGCGCGTGCGTTTCGCCAGTTTCTATCCACGCTCCCGCGCGGGGAGCGACCGCATTGGTCGACACGATGATGTCATCGGTCACCGTGTTTCTATCCACGCTCCCGCGCGGGGAGCGACGCCCGTGCGCCGCCCTGATGGGTGAGGCTGACAATGTTTCTATCCACGCTCCCGCGCGGGGAGCGACATTGTCATGGCGTGAGGCTCTGCATGGCGGGGCGTTTCTATCCACGCTCCCGCGCGGGGAGCGACCCAAGATCCTCGACCACGGCGCCGGCGTCGAGCTGTTTCTATCCACGCTCCCGCGCGGGGAGCGACTCGCGCGACAGCTCGGCCAGCATCTCGCAGGTATCGTTTCTATCCACGCTCCCGCGCGGGGAGCGACGGTTCGCCGTCTAACACGTTCATCTTCTGCGACAAAGCTGCGCTCCTGCGCGAACCAGGCCGGCTGCGGGCGGTGCGGCGGCCTCGGTCCGTGGGATGAACCAAAAATCTTCACGATTTCAAACAGCTCCGAGAGCGCGAACGTTGCGGAATATGTCGCCGCGCTTGCGGTTCGCGGATCCTACACGATCAGCGGCCCGTTGAGGTCCGTGGCCGGCTTCGTACCGACGTGCTCAACCCGCCGTTGCCAGTTGGCGCCCAGATGATAGTAGCGCAGGCTGTCGTGCTTCGGGTCGATGATGCCTTCGAGCCGGGCCTTGAGTGTCGTCCACTGGGCGGGGTCGACCTCGATCTCGAACACGGAGAGCTGCACCCGCTGGCCGTAGTCCTGACAAGCCCGGGCGACTCGGCGCAGCCGCTTGGCGCCGCTCGGCTGGGTCACGCTGACGTCATAGGTTACCAGGACGAGCATGGCTCAAGCCCTCTTCTATTTCCAGAACCATGGCGGATAGGCGTCGAGATCGCCGCGCAAGTGACGCGCCAGCAACTGCGCCTGCAGATAGGGCACGAGGCCGAGCGGGGCGGTTTCGTCAAGGAAGGGATGGCGCCGTTCTTCCTTCTTGCGCTCCTGCCACGCGGTCAGAACAGTCTTGCGGCCACCCTCGGTCAGAAGCACCGCACCGCCGTCGCGTGTTTCGAAGTCGCCGCTCCGCAATTGCCGTCGATTGATCAGCGACAGCGCCAGACGGTCGGCCAGCACAGGCCGAAACTCCTCCATGAGATCGAGCGCGAGGCCTGGGCGTCCCGGCCTGTCACGGTGCAGGAAGCCGACCGCGGGATCGAGCCCGACGCTCTCGGCCGCGCTCCGGCAATCATGCGTCAGGAGCGTGTAGAGAAACGATAGCAGCGCATTGACCGGATCGAGCGGCGGACGGCGGCTGCGGCCCTCGAAACGGATCTCCGGATCCGGCGAACGGATCAGGCTGCCGAACACGGCAAAGTAGCGCTGAGCTGCTTCGCCTTCGGCGCCGCGCATCACGTCGATCCCTTCGTTCATGAAGGCCACGCGGCGCAGGATCTGGTCGAGCCGATCGACAGCCGTTTCGAGCGACTGCCTCTGCTCATCCGGCATGTCAGCCCCATAGTCGCGCAAGGCGCGTTGCAGCACGACGCGCTGATTGGCGATCTTGGCGCTGACGATGCTGCGCACGATGTCGGTCGGCTGCTCCGACGCGCGATATTGAGCGCGGCGCAGTAGAACATTGCCGCTGACGGGGCCTTCGACGCGCGCCTCGAAACGTCCTTGCCGATCCAGCAGGACGAGCGTGATGCCCGCTCTTGCCAGCGCGCCGATCAACGCCGGAGACACCGAGACGGGACCGACCGTGACGACCGCGCCCAGCATATGAAAGGGCACGCGACCACGCTCGTCGTCCTCCAGCTCCGCCACGATGTTCTCACCATCCTTGCGCAGCCTCATGCCTTCGGTCGTCACATAAAGCGTGTTGAGCAGCTTTTTCATCAGCGCTGCTCGTCGTTGTCTGGCGGTGCGTCCAGGATCTCCGTGAGCATGCGCTGACGAAAGCCGATCGCCGAGCGTGTCATGGCTTGTGGGCGGCACAGTTCGATCAGCGAGCAAGCGCGGCATCTGCTCGACTTCCACACCGGCGGTGGCGTGCGCCCCTCCGCGCGAAGCGCGCCGAATGTCCGGATCGTCTCCTCGGTGAGCCGGCGCAATCCGGCGTCGAACGGGACCACCGTGCGGCGTCTGGTCTCGCCGTAAAACAGCGCGCCCTGCGAGACGGCCTGTCCGGTCATCTCCTCCAGGCAGATCGCCTGCGCGCAGAGTTGAACCTCATCGGCGCGGTGAAGCTTGGGTTTTCCGCGCTTGTATTCGATCGGGAACGGAGTCTCGCCGTCCGCACCGCGATGGAACTCGACGACGTCTGCGACACCGGAGATGTTGAGGCGCCGGCAGGCGAGCGGCAGCGCGCTGACGCGCCGCACCCCACGGCCGCTGCGCCTGTCGGCTTCATGGACAACACCGTGCAGGACCTGCCCCTCGGCCGTGAAGCGGTTCTCGGCCCAAAGTCGTTCGATATGGATCAGCGCCGCCTGCCGCACGCAATACACGGCATGCTGCAGAGCGGAGATCGGGATCGGATCGTCGACGGTCGTGCTGTCCATCGGTGTCTCCGGTCACATCAGCTCGAGCACCTCGACGCCCTCGGGCAGGTCATTGTGATTGATGTTGACGGAATAGTCGGCAAAACGCCGTGCCGGCGGCAGATTGTCGAGGCGCGGGCTGTCGAGGTCGTAGAGATCTTCGCCGACCCGGCGCTGAACCGTGACGCGGTCGAACAGGTCATGGGCTGCAGCGTTGCCGAGCGCCGAAGCGTGCTTGAAGGCGACGATCTTGCGCGATGACATCATGCCTCGCGCCGCCGACCGGTCGTGCTCGAACATCGATCTGAGAGCGTCGAACAGCAGATCGAGGTCGCCCGGCTCAAAGCCGGTCCGCTCCGCGAGCTTGGCGTTGACGAAGATGTGCGCGCGATAGAGGCCATAGGGAATGATGTGCTTGCGGCCCATCGTGCGATTCTCGGTCCGCTCGTCGCCGTCGGCCCCCTGGGCGCGCTCACCCTTCTCCTTTTCGCTGGTTGCGGCCATGCGGGTGATCGAGATTTCCAGCGGCATGACTGGCTGGACGGAGCGAGCAAATGCGACCTGGACCGGGCCACGGACCTGGCCGCAATTGATGCCGGTCGACATCACGGCACCGAAGGCCCTGACGTCGAAAAAATTGTCACACATGAAGCGCGTCAGCGCCTTCGCCTCGTCCTCGCTCTGCGGGTTGAGCTTGGCGGCTTTCCTGACCTTGTCGTCATCTCCGCGCTCTTTGACATAGGCCTTGCGGTGCTGCTCGTTCAGGATGGCGCCTTCCTGGACGTAGATGCCATAGCGCGAATGGCCGCTCCGCGTCAGATCGACGTAGTTGCGGATCTTGCGCTTCAACGAGACGTCGCTGACGAGCCCGACATTGGTTTCAGGGTCCATGCGGGGCAGGTTGCCGGCGTCGGGGTCGCCGTTCGGATTACCGTCGGTCACATCGAAAAAAAAGGTGACGTCGTAACGATTTTCGATCGCAGTCATGCGTTGTTTTCCTCCGTGACGTGTTCCGCGGACTTGCCGCTGGGCCGGGAAAAGAAGCTGTTGCGCTGGTGGTAATAGCCGAGGGCGAACAGACCCTGCTGCTTGTCGGGCAGATGAGGCGGGAATGGATCGTCGCCGGGCGACATGGTCTCCATGATCTCGCCGATCGTCCTTTCGAGAACGACCTGGTAGCCCTTGCGGTCCTTGCCGAGCTTGGACAGATGCGATCGCGATGCCTTGTCGAGCGACGGAAACACCTTTCGCGGCTGCGAGGCGGCCGCGCCATAGAACTTGTCCTTGATCGTCGCGTTCAGGTTCTGCCCAAGCGCGGCGATCTGGATCTGCTCGTAGACGGCGAAGAGGCGGCCGAGCAGATAGCCCGGCTCCCTGTTGTCTGGGTCGAGCGCCACGGGTATCTCCCTTGCGAATGAATGTCCGAAGTTGCGGATCAGAACAGCCTTGATGATAGCCGCGCGAAGTCCGTTGACATCGTGGTCGGCGCGCAGCCGCATCAGCAGCGTCGAGAGCAGCGTCAATGGATAGGGCGCGCCGGTCAGGATGGCGCGCATCCAATCTCCGGCGAGATTGGGCACAATGTTTTCGCTTTTCTTCTGCGTCGCCGTCTCGATCAGCAGGCGCCACATCGACGGCGTCGCATCGCGCGGGGCTGGTTCGATCTTCATGCGCTGAGCGTGCTTGCCGTAACGCTCGGCAATGGCGCCGAAATCGTCCTCGACATAGAAGCGGACCGACAGTCGCGCGGCGTTTGGAGCTAGCGCGAGCACGAAGAAGCGGACGCCCTTCGACAGCTTCGGGGCGACGTCTTCGAGCGGGACACCCTCCTGGATCGCCTTCAGCGTGTCCGCAATCTTGCCGGTCTCCTGCTCTTCGTCGATGGCAAAAAAACTGGCGAAAATGTCCTCCGCATCATGCGCGGTCTCGGCGATTTCGGCCTCTGCCCAAAATACAGTCGACGCGTCACCGATCTGAATCCGATGTCTGCTCCCTCTGGCCAGAAAACGGTTCAGAACCGTCGTATATGCAAAGGCAGCCGGTTCGGAGATCGGCGCGTTTTCGCCCTGCTGATGTCCATAGGATGTGAAGGCATCGAGATTGAACGAGACGATCGATGCTCCTGCGGTCTGCGCTCCCCATACGCCCTTGATCGATGGATGAAGGCGGGTAATCGGTCCGCGGGTGCCGGTGGCCAAGCAGACGCTTTCAACCCTTTCGCCTTCGCTCGCAAGTCGTGCCCAGAGCTGGCGTGCGGCCGGACGATCGTGAAGCCGGATATCTTGCCGTCGCTCGCTTTCCAAAGCGAATACGATGTTCTGATCCCTCATGTCGTCAGGCCAGCCGAGGCGGGAAAAATCGTCCGGCTTCCACGCGTCGAGAAAATGCCGCAGGGCGAGAAGTCCCTCGTCGTCGGTGTCGGCCAGCCGTTCGCGATGGGCTGCAACGAACGCGGCGTGTTCATCGACCGTTCTCTTGCTCGCCGTCGCCGTGATGCCGAGTAGGTAGGCTGTCTTGTCCCATAGGAAGTTGGGCATGATGCCCGACGTGCGCTTTACCGGCTGCGGCACGGCGATCAATTTCGCGAGCCGCTTCTTCCCTTCGCCCTCCCGCAGATCGATCGGTGGACCTGCCGGTGTCCCTTCGGCGTTCAAGGAAATCAGAAAGCCGATCTTCTCCTGCGAATAGCCATAGGCCGGCACGTCGCCGTTGCTCGCGAGGCGCTCATAGGCGCGGACCAGCGATGCCAGCGCGCTCATCTGCGGATCTCCGGCGAGCCGGGGGGCGGCACCTTCATGATGCCTTTTTCGAGCCGTGCTCGGAAGAACAGCGAGCTCCGGTCGCCGGCATGATCGATGTCCCACAACATGAAGCCGAGATCACGCGTCTCGTCGATCGCCGTCGGCACAGGAGCGTCCGGTTCGATCAGGCTGAACCGCGCAGCAAATTCGCGAGTCCCCAGCGCCGGCTGATGGAAGCATTGCCCCCTGCGAGCCCGGCGATTGAAGATGTCGAGATGCTTGCCGGGGGTCTCGCCGGCATCCGCTTCGGGCGAGAGCTCGAAGCGGGCCGCGATGACGTAGGAGACGTCGGCCAGCAGCGTGGAGGCGCGCTGCTGGCGATCGCTTTCGATGCGAAGGCCGAGCCCTTCCAGTGAGCCGGCGTTCATGGCCTGCTTCACCTTGCTGGTCGGCACCTTGCTGCCGACCTCGTTACGTCGGATCGACTGGAAGCGGATCGGCTTGAGAACATGGATTTCCTCGACGATCCAGCGGATCGCGGGCTTCCAATGCACCGCCTCGAGAATTCCTCGCGCGGCCGAAGGCGTCATTACGTCATAGGAGACGCGCTCGACCTTCATCTCCGGTCTCGTGAAACAGGCGTAATCGCCCGAGACCAGAAGCCTCACCCCGTAGGACATGTGCTTTTCTCAAAAGGTAGCCTGAAACCAGCAGAGCAATGCAATAGAACGTAGAGTGAACGAAGATCGCGGTCAATACGTGCGGTTGCAGAAACGATCAGATAATCGCTGTCTCAATCCCGAGATAATCCGCATTCTCCCAATGCAGCCCGATCTCCCGCGAATAGAGACTGTGCGTGATCAACTCGGCAAACTGATCGCCAAAGCCCTCGACGTAGCGGACATGTCCGTTGTCGATAAGAACCTGCCGCGCTTTAGGGGGCACTTGCACGATGTGCTGCTGGAGACGCCGGGCTGCAGCTCCCGCCGTAAGCCAGCCGCCGCGAAGACCTGCCAGCGTCTGTCTCGACTCGTCGTCACTGGCGACGACCACCGGCAGCAGGCCACTTGCGATCAGCCGGAAGCCTTCCCCGACCGTGCGGTAGGCAAACGCGGCAAGTCCGGAGCCGATCCGGAACGCATCCATGGTCTTGATCGTGGTTGCGCGTCCATCGTCGTCCTTGGCCGGAATGCGATCAAGGCCGTCCGGTCCCTTGCGCCAATAGACCTCACCGAAGTAATCGCGCATGGCCGCGGGTGACAGCAGGTCGTTGCCATGGGCGGTCTGCATCCGTCCCATGTCGCCAATGAACCCTTTGATCTCGCGCGGGGGTTTAGCCTCTGTCGGACGAAACACGGTCACGATGCTCTGCTCCAGCGCGCGCCGGCCCTCGCGATTGCAGCGGCCGCCGGCCTGCGCGATCTGGTCGAGACCGGCCTCGGTGCGAAACACGCGCGGGAAATCCAGGTCGACGCCTGCTTCGACAAGGCTGGTGGCGATGACCCGGCACGCACGGCCTTGATGGAGTTCCTGCCGGATCTCCGCGAGGATTGCGCGACGGTCCGCGGCCACCTGCCGGGTCGTCAAATGGACGAGGCCAGCGAGCCCCGCGGTCTTCGCCGCTTGGTACAGGCCGAGCGCGTGGGCGCGGCTGTTGACGATGACGAGCGCCTGCTCGTGTCCTGTCAGTGCCGCCACGATGTCGTCGTCAGACATGTCACCGGCGAGTTCTAGACGGAAGCGTCGCAACGCGCCGTGTAGCGCGGTGGGATCCGGCGCCAGCTCTCTGTCGGGCGCCAGCTCGAAGCCGCCTGCGAAATCCGGGCACGCCAAAGCGGGCTGGGTGGCCGTGCACAGCACGATCGAGCAGCCGTAATTGCGCGCCAATTCGTCGAGCGCAGCCACGCTGGGATGCAGCACATGCAGTGGAATCGTCTGTGCCTCGTCGAGGATGATCACCGCATTGGCGAGGTTGTGCAGCTTGCGGCACCGCGACGGGCGATCCGAGAACAGGCTTTCGAACAGTTGCACGTTGGTCGTGACGACGATGGGAGCATTCCAGTCCTCCATCGCCAGCCGGAGCTTGTCGCGAGCTTCGCGCCCACCCAGCGACTCCTCGTCGATGGCCGAATGGTGTTCGAGAACGACGTCCTCGCCGAAGATACCGCGAACGATGCTGGCAGTCTGATCAATCACCGAGGTAAACGGAATCGCGCTAATGATTCGCTCCATGCCGTGATGGCGGGCGTGATCGAGCGCAAAGGCGAGCGAGGCCAAAGTTTTTCCGCCGCCCGTCGGTACGTTGAGCGTGAACAAGCCCCGCGGAGCGCCGGCCTTGGCGCGAACATGGGTCAGGATCTCGGCGCGCAAGCGATTCACTGGCGTATCGCGGACGCTCATGCCGGCCATGTGTGAATCGAGCGCGGTGATCAGCCGCCCGATGATGTCCGGCAGCGTCTCCCAGCTCCTGTCGACTTGCCGCCCTTCAACGGCCGCGTAGAAGCGCTCGGTGTCTATGCGATCCGCGTCGATCAGGCACGAGAACATCATGCGGCCCAGCATCGAGAGCTGAAACGCATGGCGGGACTTTTCCGGATGCCAGTGAAACGGATCGGGAAACAGGCCGCGTCGGTTCGCAACGATCTCCGCATGCCAGGTGGGATCGAGAGTCTCGATTGCCTTTTGCAGGCGCTGATCGAGGCTGCCCGAGCTGCCTTGCCGGTCTGGAAGCCCGGCATGATGGCCTGCGACGATGAAGGCCATCAGCTGAGCCATGACCTGGTCCGATCGATCACCGGACTGGGCATCCTGCATCAGAAGCTGGGCACCGGCGGTCGAATGGTCCACGCTGGGACCACGCCCTTGAATGTAGCGCTGGAACGCTGGCGCGTACTTTCCGAGATCGTGCAGCCAGCCTGCCAAAGCCGCCGCCGAGCCTGCTCCGAATTTTTGTCCGCGCGCTGCCGAGAGTTCCGCGACCTGTTTCAGATGGTCAAGTAGGGGCTGCCAGTCAGACCGGTCTAACGCCGACGTCGAATGAGCAAAGAACATCGAAAAATGCCGAATAAAAAAGTTTAGGAGATTATTGTTACATAAGGTCAGTGGTCCATCAAGTTTGGTATATGTTGCGGTGCGTGGTCGGGATTGTTCGAAGGTAGGGCGCTTCCACTGCTCCCTCGGCCGAGGTTTTGCTTCTTGCCTTGCAGTCGGCTGTACGTTGGACAGATTGTCGAGCACCACACCAACGCGATCTGCCTATGGTGCGTGCACGTCGACGAGTTTGGCGCATGCTCTCAGCAAAGTTGGTGGCGTCGCCATGCTTCGCCACTCTCACGCCTGCGTGGCGGATGGTTCGCGTCGATGAGCACAAAGGGATTGGCTGTGCCATTGCGTCGATACTCACAATCATAGCGCTCGATCTGTCCCGGCCTTGCCGGGATCGGTCGCCGCGTCTTGCCGACGACCTGGATCGGACTCTCATCGCCGCAAACCGTAGGCCATTCGAGAATCATAGCCCAATAAGCTCAATCAGTGCATCGAAGATGGAAATCTAGAAATGAATTCGTCGTCCACGGTGTCGCTCGCCGGAGGCATTCGCGTCCGGGACTGTCGCTGCGCGGCACCGCTATCACTGTCCCGAACGCGGGTGCCTTGTTAACCGGTCTCGCGACTGCACTCGGTCCCGGGTCCCACCGCTGACGCTGTGGCCGCTATGCTGACCCCCCTGCGGGTGCCATTTCTGCGTTTGCTCCGCTTCGGCTCGGTTATTCGAAACGCACGAATTGGCCCGTTGAAGATTCTTAGGTGCCCTTGAGCATCCGAATCCGATAGTTATCATCAGATTCACTGGGTTCTGCTCCCTGCGCCCTCAATGACACACGAGTTCTCATCTTTGCGCTCAGTCCTTCGCAATGCCCGCAGCTCAGTGCAGCGGAAGACGACGTCACCGAAGCATACCACCGCAGCAAAGACATCGGTTCCGCGCAAGAAGCGGGCAGAGGCGCCCAAGAAGGCCGTTGCGAGGCTTGCCGTGTCCTCGGCATCGCCTTTGGGACTCTTGGCGCTGCACCTCAAGGAGCAGTGGCAAGCGGCCGGTCGAAGCGGGCTCGTGTTTCTCGCCGAGAATGAGCGCAGAGCCGAGCGGTTGGCATCCGTCATTCAGGTGCTCGAGCCGGAATGTGAAGTGCTCGTCTATCCGCGGCTGAACACCTTGCCGTTCGATCTGCTCGCGCCGTCGCGTGACATCGCGGGCAGGCGAAGCGCGGTGTTGAGGCGTCTTGCAAGCGCCAAGACACCGCTCCTGCTGATCACGACGGTGGAGGCGCTGATGGAGCGCCTTCCGCTGCCGGCGGATTGGTCGGGCAGTGGGATGCAGTTGCGGGTCGGCGGCGCCTATTCCGAACAGCAGCTCGAGGCGCGTTTTGGTGGGCTCGGATATGACCTTGACGATAGCCCGGACTATCCCGGCGGTGTGCTGTTCCACGGCAACACCTTCGAGATTTTTCCGGCCGGCGCGCGCGGCCCGTTCCGGATCGAGCATTCCGGCTGCAAGATACGGCGGATTGCCGCCTTCAATCCGATCGATCAGGAGGTGATTTCCGAGCTCCAGGAGCTTCAGATCGATCCGATGTCCGAGCGACTCGCGGGCAAGCAACGGGCTCGGAACAAAGCCAGCCTGTTCGATTATTGCGCGCGAGCCAAATGGATCGGCGACGCCGAGGTCCCCAAGCATGCGGACATCTGGCTGAGCACGATCGAGGATGCCGCTCCGCGCGCCGAGCGTGATCGTGCGTATGTGAGCCGCCGCGAATGGGAACTGGCGGCGAAGAAGATGACGCTGCTGTCACCGACAGCGCCCTACCGGGCGACACCGGAGTTCTTCAAGGAAGCCGCGCCACGAAAGGCGCTGCGCGCCTTTGTCGAGGACGCGCAGCGTGGTGATGCGCGGCTAGTGTTTGCGGCTGCGGTCGAGGCGGATCTGCGGCTCATGGCGGCCATGAGCGGGATCAAGGCTGAACGTGCCGCCGATTGGGCGCAGGTCACCGCGCGAGGCAGGCGGGAAGCGGCCTTGCTGGCCGGGTTCGACGCTGGCTTCGTTGTGCCTGGACGGAAGCCGATCGTCGTCATCACCGCCTCCGATGTGTTCGGCAGCAGGGCGCATCAGCCGCAGCCTGTGAACTGGGCCTGGACGCCCGGCTTCGAATCTGTGGACCTGCCCGAGCTTGGATCGGTGGTCGTGCATCTGCAACGTGGATTGGCCCGGCTCGGCGGATTGCGGTCGATGGGCAGTGCCGGTGTCTCCGCGCGTGAGATGGTGCGGTTGGTGTTCGCCGGGAACGATGCGGTCCTGGTGCCGCTTGCGGAGCTGGCGCTGATCTGGCCATACGCGGCTGAGCTCGGCGACACCTCGCTCGACAAGGCCGATGGCAGTTCCTGGCGGCCGCGGCGGGCCGCTGCCGAGACCGAGATCCATGTCGTCGCCAAGGAGCTCGCCAAGCAGAGAAGCCAGCGCCTGCGGCGGCCGGCGCCGAAGCTGGTGCCGCGGCCGGCGAGCTACGAGCAATTCGTCGCGCGCTTCCCGTATTTCACCACGCCTGACCAGGCTCAGGCCATCCGCGATGTTCTGGATGACCTGGCGTCGGGTCATCCGATGGACCGGATCGTCTGCGGCGACGTCGGCTTCGGCAAGACCGAGGTGGCGTTGCGCGCCGCTGCAGCCACCGTTCTGGCCGGAAAACAGGTCGCGATCGTCGTCCCGACGACGGTGCTGGCGCGGCAGCATGTCGAGACGTTCCGCAAGCGATTTGCGGCGCTCGGCATCGAGGTCGGAAATCTGTCGCGCATCGCCTCGACCGCCGAGGCGCGCAAGGTGCGAGAGGGCCTGAAGAGCGGGGAGCTCAAGGTCGTCGTCGGGACGCTGTCGCTCGCATCGAAGGAGATCAAGTTTGCCGATCTCGGGCTGATCATCGTCGACGAGGAGCAGCACTTCGGCGCGGCCGACAAGGCCATGTTGTCGAGCCTCAACAAGAACGGCCACCGGCTCTGGATGAGCGCCACGCCCATCCCGCGGACGCTGGCAGCGGGCCTGACCGGCTTCCGCGATCTCAGCGTGATTGCGACTCCGCCCGTGCATCGTGTTCCGGTCGTGACCAAGGTGGCGCCGCTGTCGGATATCGCGATCGCGGCCGCCCTGGTGCGCGAGCATCGCCGCAACGGGCAGAGCTTTCTGATCTGTCCGAGGATCCAGGATCTGGATCCCATGCTGGCCCGCATTCACACGCTGGCGCCGGAGCTGCGGATCATTTCGCTTCACGGCAAGCTGCCGACAGACGAGATCGACGAGCGGCTGATGGCATTCGTCGAAGGCAAGGCCGACGTCCTGCTCGCGACCAATATCGTCGAAAGCGGGCTCGATATCCCCAGGGCGAACACCATCGTGGTGTGCTGGCCGGAAAAATTCGGTCTGGCGCAACTGCACCAGCTCCGCGGCCGCGTGGGACGCGGTGGCATCCGGGCGTTCGCGCATTTTCTCACCGACGGCGGCTCAGACCGATCGGAGCAGCGGCTGTCCGTGCTCGAGGAACTGAATCGTCCGGGAGCAGGGTTCGCCATCAGCGCGCGCGATCTCGATCTCCGTGGGGGCGGCGACATGCTGTCGGATCGCCAGTCCGGTCACGTGCAGGTGTTCGGCCCGACGCTCTATGGCCATCTGCTGACGCTGGCTTTGGAGGGCGACCGCGACGGGATGTCCGCTCTCTGGATTCCCGAGCTGAACCTGCCGATCGTCGAGCTGCTTCCCTCGGACTATGTGCAGTCGGAAGCGGTCAGGCTCGAGATCTATGCGCGGGCGGCACGATGCCGGACGGATGACGAACTGGAGGAGCTCGAGGACGAAACGCAGCGCCGCTTCGGCACGTTGCCGCCGCCGGCCTGCAACTTTTTCGCCGTGGCCCGGCTGCGGGTCAGTTGCCGTGACCGCGGCATCATGCGTCTGGATGTCGGGCCGGAGGCGATTGCCGCGACGCGGCTTCCAGGGAAGATCCGGAAATCGTATTCGCGCCTGCTGCAACGGGACGGCAACCGGGTGATTTATACGGAGCGAAGTGGTGAACCTGTCCTGCAGAGGGTCGAACGGTTTCTGGATCTGCTGGAAGACTAGCATCAAGAGGTGCGCACCCAAGTCGGATCGAGCTCTTTGTCGACGCGGAGTTGGGTGCCTGCCTTGTTCTGAACCCGTCAGGCAATCTGCCAGCGTGCTGGGTGAGCATCTGTGGGCCGGGTGGGCGCTGTGGCTTGTCGGCGGATGCAGGGCGAGGCGCCCTTAGAGTCAGAGTGCAGGCCGGGTTGGCCGTGACGGGTTGGAAGCGGCGAGAGAGTTCCGCCGCGCCCGTCGCGGAGATCCGCGATGCACGGACGGAGAGTTCGAGCGCATGCCGGTGAGGGCCGGGCGAGCCTCTATGAGGAGATCACGACCAAGATCATCGGCAAGTTGGAGGCCGGGCGCGTGCCTTGGGTTCAGCCGTGGGGAACGCAAGCAGCGAAGGCTCAGCTTGCCCTGCCTAGGAATGCGACGACGGGGCGGCCATACAGCGGGATTAACGTCCTGATTCTCTGGGGCGCCGTGATCGAGCACGGATTTGCCGGCCAAAGCTGGCTAACGTTCCGGCAGGCGCTGTCTGTCGGCGGCCATGTTCGCAAAGGTGAGCGCGGTGTCAGCCTAGTCTATGCCGATCGCTTTGTCCCCTCCGATGAGCGGCAGCGTGCCCGCGAGGTGGGTGAGGAGGCGCAGGCGATTCCGTTTCTGAAGCGGTTCACCGTTTTTAACACCGACCAATGCGACGGCTTGCCCGAGGAGCTCGCGACCGCGGCGCCACCGCCGCCGCCGGGAGCGGTAGAGCCCGTGGTGGAGACGCTGATCGCGAACAGCGGCGTCGACTTTCGGATCGGCGGTCACCGGGCGTTCTATGCTCCTGCGGAGGATTTCGTGCAGGTGCCGCCACCTGCCGCCTTCTTCGAGCCGATCAACTGGCACCGCACAGCCTTGCATGAGCTGGCCCATGCAAGTGGGCATTCGTCGCGGCTGAACCGCGATCTCTCGGGCCGGTTCGGCAGCAGCCAATATGCCTTCGAGGAGTTGATCGCTGAAATCACATCCGCCTTCAGCTGCGCCGCGCTCGGCATCGTTCCCACCGTGCGCCATGCCGACTATATCGGCACCTGGCTCGATGTCCTGCGCGAGGACAATCGCGCCATCGTCCGAGCAGCGAGCCAGGCGAGCCGTGTGGCCGACTATCTCCTCGGCTTTGCACCTGATGCGGCTGGGCAGGGCGTCACGAGCGGAGAGGATTGCGACGCTGCCTAAGTGCGGCGCTCGGGGGACGCGTGGAGAAGAGCAAGAGGGCGAGAGGTGCTCTGCGACGGGTGAAGGTCTGAGAGAGAGGTTCTTGGGCCGCCCGTCGTGGAGAACGACCGATGACCAAGGCTACCCAGAAGATCACGCTGTCGCCGTCGCGCGACATTCCCTTCAACAAGCTCGTCCTGAGCCAGTCCAACGTCCGCCGGATCAAGGGCGGCGTTTCGATCGAACAGCTGGCGGAGAGCATCGCCGAGAGGACGCTGCTACAGAGCTTGAACGTCCGCGCCGTGCTCGGTGATGATGGCAAGGAGACCGGCATGTTCGAGGTGCCTGCGGGCGGCAGGCGCTACCGGGCGCTCGAGCTTCTCGTGAAGCAGAAGCGGATGACGAAGACGCAGGCCGTGCCTTGCGTGGTACGCGATTCCGGTTCGGCCCTGGATGACTCGTTCGCCGAAAACGACCAGCGCATCGGTCTGCATCCCCTCGATCAATTCCGCGCGTTCCAGGCGCTGCGTGACAGCGGCATGAGCGAGGAGGAGATCGCGGCGCGGCATTTCGTGGCGGTCGCGGTCGTCAAACAGCGCTTGCGGCTGGCCGCTGTCTCGCCAGCGCTGCTCGATGTCTACGCCGCCGACGGCATGACGCTCGAGCAGCTGATGGCCTTCACGGTCACGGCCGATCATGCGCGCCAGCAGGAGGTCTGGGACAAGGTCAGCCGCTCCGGCTGTGATGCGCCGTACCAGATTCGCCGCCAGCTCACGGAGCAGACGGTTCGGGCGTTCGATCGCAGGGTCCAATTTGTCGGGCTCCCCGCCTACGAGGCTGCGGGCGGGCTGGTGCTGCGCGATCTCTTCGAGGCCGATGACGGTGGTTGGCTGCAGGATGTCGCGCTGCTCGATCGCCTCGTGGCGGAGAAGCTGCACTCCGAAGCCGAGCGGATCGGCGCCGAGGGCTGGAAGTGGATCGCTGCCGCCGTCGACTTCCCGTTCGGGCATACCCATGGCTTGCGCGAGCTTCAGGGAGAGCCGGCCGAGCTCACCGCCGGCGAGCAGGCCGCAATCGAAGCTCTCAGGGCCGAACAGGCCAAGCTGGAAGCGGACTATGGTCAGGTCGAGGAGCTGCCAGAGGATGTCGATCGGCGCCTCGGTGAGATCGAGGAGGCGCTGCAATCCTTCGAGGAACGGCCCATGATCTTCGATGCGGCAGAGAAGGCGCGCGCCGGCGTGTTCGTCAGCATCGACTCCGAGGGCCGTCTTCGGGTCTCCCGCGGCTTCGTTCGTCCGGAGGATGAGGCGGTCGCGACGAGTGACCAGCCGGATGCCGAAGCTGGGACGGAGGGCGATGGCCGGACCGGCATTCCGGATGAGGAGGGCAGGGCAACGGCGCCGACGATCGTGATCGGCGGCGGCCAGAGCGATGTGCCCGATGAGGAAGGGGAGGATGTCGAACGGCCTTTGCCGGACCGGCTGATCAGCGAGCTCTCGGCCTATCGCACGCTCGCTTTGCGCGATGCGCTGGGTCAGCAGCCGCAGGTCGCCTTCCAGGCGGTGCTGCACAGCTTTGTGCTGGCGACGTTCTATCCGTTCGGTTCCGCGCTCAACTGCCTGGAGATCTCGCTGCGCAGCCCGAGTTTTCCGGAGCAGCCGCCGGGTCTACAGGACAGCATTCCGGCAAAGGCGATTGCCGCCCGTCACGCGGCCTGGAAGGCGAAGCTGCCTGCCAGCGACAAGGACCTCTGGACGGCACTGACGGCGATGGACGGGACGGCGCAGGCCGAGCTCTTCGCGCATTGCGCAGCGCAGGCGGTGAACGCGATCTCCGAGCCGGCCAACCGGGTGCATCAAGGGCGCATGTCTATGTCGCTGTCGATGCAGATCGTGCCGGCATGACTGCCGCTGAAGTACTGACCGCACGGGCGCTCGATGCCGGCATCGAGGCGATCGCGTTGTGTCCTCGTCTCGAGGACTTCAACGAGGATCTGCGGCTTCTTGGGAAAGCCCAGCTCCGCGGTGCGGTACGACATCAGCTCTTGCCCGAGGATGCCGCGCGCTTCGTGGATGGGGGCAAGGCTTGAGGCATAGCCTGGATGCACCTTGGTGGCGCTGCACTCGTCGCCTCTCGCCCGGACAAAAGCCTTCTCATCTGTGACCTCCGAAAGCGCGCCGGGGCCTTCTTCAGAGGCGATCGGACGGCAGCCTGCCCGGTCCGGCAATGGCGGAAGGCGCATCCCGTCACAGCTTTGCACGGAGGCCACCGCCATGCTCGCAATTGCTCTCATCCTTGGACTGGTCAGCGTCGGGCTGTTGTGCCGAGCGCTGTTCAAGCTTGCGGTTCATGCTCTGCCGTTCTTCGTCGCGGTCACCGTTGGCATGACGGTCCTGAATGCCGGCTTCGGAGTTGGCGTGGCGATTTTGGCCGACATTACCGCGGCAGCTCTTATCTTGGCGATCGGCCGCGCCCTGTTCGCCTCTTCGACATCCTTGCTGCTACGCGGGCTTGTGGCAGCCGCGTTTCTCATCCCGGCAGCGATGGCTGGTCGGCAAGTCGCGTTTGGGGCCGCAGCCTTGATTGCCGAGCCTTCACCGTTCTGGCACGAAATCATTGGATGGTCGGGTGCGCTCCTGGTCGCCGGCTACGCTCTGCAGCAGTTGCTCCATAACGACCTGTTTCGTCCGTTGCAGTCCGAGCCGGACATCGATCGGCCTCTCCACTCCTCACGGCTGTGAACCTGGGTTGCGCAGCCCAGCCGCCTGTGGCTTGAGCAGTCCGCGATGAGGCGGTTGAAAGGCGGGATGTGACCGGCTGAGTGGAGGCGGGCGCGTCGCTCTGGAAAATTGAGCCCGCGGCGGAACGAGCCTTCCGGCGGAAGAGATAGGTACCTCGCGTTGGGCAGTCGCGGACACGGGACCTCGATTGGCACGCGCTAGTCTTTACAGGGATTTCTGATCATACGCCTGGACCGTGGCACGTCTTGTATGCTGTGGGTCGCCATGTCTCTCCTGCAACTGATCGGCTCGCGACGCACCTTGCCTCTTGATGGCTTGATCTGTCCGAAGACCGGCTGCGCCTCGATCGCCTGAGCGCAACGCCGCCGGCCAACTTTCTTCCCCTGGGCGAAGCCGCCCATTCCTCGCGGGACAAGAAAGTTGGCCGGCGGCGTCCTCCGCTGCCGCTTCAGCCCTTCGGGTGCGCCGCCGATCGCCTTCGGCCCGACATGCGCCATCGAGACCGCGGTGGTCGCGGCCCGAACCAGCCAAGGAGAGACAACATGGCTTCCATCGGTTCCTTCAAAAAGGTCGGCGACGATTTCCAGGGCGAGATCATCACCCTGAGCCTCAAGGCCAAGGGCGTCCGCATCGTCCCCGAAGCCAACCGCTCCAGCGAGAACGCGCCGAGCCACCGCGTCTACGCCGGCCGGGTCGAGATCGGCGCCGCCTGGGCCCGCCGCTCCGAAGAGGGACGCGACTATCTCTCGCTCAAGCTTGACGACCCCTCGTTCAACGCCCCGATCTACGCCAACCTGTTCGACGACGAAGGCGGCGAGGGCTACACGCTCCTCTGGTCGCGGCCGCGTAAGACCGCGGAGTGAGGAGGCGATCGCGTCCCGCTCGGGTACACCGGGCGGGGCGCAATCGACCAGGGTCGGACAAGGTCCAAGCTCGCCGAGCCTAGCCCTTCAAGGCTCGATCGCTGACACCAATCGGTGAATTCCGATGTACGAACCTAGCCACGAGCCGACGTCGCAAGCGCCGACCGGAAGGTCCGCGGCGAGCCAGGAAAAGACTTGGTGCATTCCAGGATGGCGCCTCCGAATTTGCTCCGGGAGCCAACCACCATTAATCGAGTCCCGCGAGAATTGCGCAGATGAATGGATCCTTTGCTGCGAGATACTCTTGAATGCCGCCAGTATTCTCCAATTCGAGCTTAAGCTTTAGTTCTTGGTATCTCATCCGATCCGCTGGATGTCGTCGCAGGTGGTCGCGAAAACGCAGCATTCTGGCGATTTGTGCGTGACCTTTCAGGCAGATATGGAGCTTGTGTGTGCGGACGCCGGCGACATCGCGTTTGAAGAAATGATGGTCCTGGGACAGGTCACCTCCGCGTCGGTAGCCTAAACCTTCAAACGATCGGGTCCAATCTTCCACCGTGCCGCCTGGATTGATCACCGCAAGTATGTCGATTTCACCTTTCGCAGCCAGTTCGGGTACGGCCGTGCTCCCGACGTGATGGATTTCCACCAACGCCGTGCCGAAGATAGGTCGCAGGCGAACTTCCTCGCTCGCGTATTCTTGCGGCCATCTCGGATCGTAAGGCCGTATGGGGCTAGTGAGCGGCATGCGTAAACGTTAGCCGAGACATAGATTCCGGACAACGACAAGCGTTGGCTGGACCATAACCAGACCATGCGGAAAGACCATTCAATCACCCTCTCCCCATTGACCGACCGCTCCAGATGGGATGCCCGCTACTTGCCAAGATGCGATTACCAGGCCAAGTCTCGGGCATACTCCCAGGACACGTTGGTCGTTGACCCCAGGAATGCTGCGCGGCTTGTTCGGCAGCGTCAACCTTATGGCAGTCCATTCATAGTCGGCGAGTTCGTAGCGTGTGATGCGGCCCCCAGTTTTGGGAATTTGACTCACAGGGGCTCGACCAAACGCAACGCTTCTGGCCCGGACCCGGTACGACACCAAATCGTAGTAGGGACTGAAGTCCGTCTTGCTCGTAGAGTGGCCTGTGCGAAATCAATTGGACCCTGTAGGCTGCGAGCTCATGCGTATGGCGTCCATGTTGGAGGTCGAGACAGGTCGCATCGGCGTTCTTGGTCATCGAGTAGAGATTGCACATCAGGATCTACAGCCATGTTCAATCTCGCCGAATATCGCCGCACCAATATCCGGCTCGCGGATTTCTTGCCGTGGGCCGCTCTGGTCGATGAAGGTGTGGTCCTCAACAAAGACGGCTCGCTGCAGCGGTCGGCGCGCTTCCGGGGACCAGATCTGGAAAGCTCTGTCGCGTCCGAGCTTGTCGCCGTGGCGGCCCGTCTCAACAATGCGCTCCGGCGGCTCGGATCGGGCTGGGCGATTTTCGTCGAGGCGCAGCGGCATTCGGCGGGAGCTTATCCGCCTTGCAGGTTTCCGGATGCGGCATCCGCGCTGGTCGACGCCGAGCGCAAGGCGCAATTCGAGGAGGAGGGGGCGCACTACGAGTCGAGCTACTATCTGACGTTTCTGTACCTGCCGCCACGCGAAGACGTCGCTCGTTCCGAGCGCGTGCTCTGTGAGGGCCGGCCGCAATCGGATGGCGTCAACGGCCGCGAAATCCTGCGCAGCTTCATCGACCGTACCGACCGCATCCTGCAGCTGATTGCCGGCTTCATGCCGGAATGCGGCTGGCTCGGTGACGACGCGGTACTGAGCTATCTGCATTCGACGATCTCGACGCAGCGCCAGCGGGTCCGGGTTCCAGAAATCCCGATGCATCTGGATGGGCTGCTCGCCGACCAGCCGCTGACCTGCGGCCTCGAGCCCATGCTGGGATCAGTCCACCTGCGGATCCTCACCATCATCGGCTTTCCCTCTGCCACCACGCCGGGGATTCTCGACGATCTGAACGGGCTTGCGTTTCCCTACCGCTGGACCACGCGCGCGATCATGTTGGACAAGCAGGATGCTGTGAAGCTTGTTACGCGGATCCGCCGGCAATGGTTCGCGAAGCGCAAGTCGCTCGCGGCGATCCTGAAGGAGGTCATGACCAGTGAGGCGGCGAGCCTGGTTGATACCGACGCGCACAACAAGGCTATCGACGCCGACGCGGCCCTGCAGGATTTGGGATCCGACGACGTTGGTCAGGCCTATGTCACAGCGACGGTGACCGTCTGGGATGCTGACCCGGGACGGGCGGACGAGAAGCTGCGGCAGGTCGAGAAAGTCATCCAGGGGCGCGACTTCACCTGTATGGCCGAGAGTGTGAACGCTGTTGAAGCCTGGCTCGGCGGCCTCCCAGGTCACGTCTACGCCAATGTCCGACAGCCGCCGCTGTCGACGCTGAACCTGGCCCATATGATCCCGGTGTCGGCGGTCTGGGCCGGCGAGACGCGCGATCATCATCTTAAAGCGCCGCCGCTGTTGTTCGGCCGGACGGAAGGCGCGACACCGTTCCGCTTCTCGCTGCATGTCGGTGACGTCGGCCATACGCTGGTCGTGGGCCCGACCGGAGCGGGCAAGTCGGTGCTGCTGGCGCTGATGGCTCTCCAGTTCCGCCGCTATCCCGGCGCGCAGATCTTCGCGTTCGATTTCGGCGGCTCGATGCGTGTCGCTACTCTCGCCATGGGTGGAGATTGGCACGATCTTGGTGGCGCGTTGTCGGCGGAGACGGAGGCCGCCGTCGCGCTGCAGCCCTTGGCCGGGATCGACGATATCGGCGAGCGCGCCTGGGCCGTCGATTGGATCATGAGCATCCTGGTGCACGAGAAGATTGTCGTGACCCCGGAGGCCAAGGAGCATCTGTGGTCAGCTCTGACCTCGTTGGCGTCGGCGCCCGTGGCGGAGCGTACGCTGACCGGGCTGTCCGTGCTGCTGCAGTCCAACAGCCTCAAGCGAGCGCTCAAGCCCTATTGCCTCGATGGCGCGCATGGCCGCCTGCTGGATGCCGATCACGAGGCGCTTGGCGATGGATCAGTCCAGGCCTTCGAGACGGAGGGGCTGATCGGGACAGCCGCAGCGCCTGCGGTACTTGCCTATCTGTTCCATCGGATCGCCCAGCGCCTCGATGGCCGCCCGACGCTTCTGATCATTGATGAGGGTTGGCTGGCACTGGATGATGCCGATTTTGCCGGACAGTTGCGGGAGTGGCTGAAGACCCTGCGCAAGAAGAACGCCTCCGTCGTCTTCGCGACCCAGTCTCTCTCCGACATCAACGGTTCGCCGATCGCGCCAGCGATCATCGAGAGCTGTCCCACTCGGATCCTGCTTCCCAATGAGCGCGCTATCGAGCCTCAGATCACGGCGATCTATCGCCGCTTCGGGCTGAACGATCGCCAGATCGAGCTGTTGAGCCGGGCCGTGCCGAAGCGCGACTATTTCTGCCAGTCGCGCCGCGGCAATCGCATGTTTGAACTCGGGCTGGGGGAGGTCGGGCTTGCGTTTGCCGCCGTATCATCAAAGGCTGATCAGGCCGCTGTTGCGGACGTTCTTGCGGCAGCCGGGAAGGAGGGATTTGCCGCGGCTTGGCTCCAACACCGGAATGTCGGCTGGGCCGCCGACCTCATTCCGAGCCTCGACAACCTGGAGATTCGGGCATGAGGCGGATGTGTGGTTTGGCGGCGTCAGCCGTGGCCTTTGTCCTGGTCTCGGCTGCGCCGCTACGGGCGCAGCTCGTCGTGTTCGATCCGAACAACTATGCCCAGAACGTTCTGACGGCCGCGCGCGAGTTGCAGCAGATCAACAATCAGATCCTGTCGCTGCAGAACCAGGCGCAAATGCTGATCAACCAGGCGAAGAACCTGGCGAGCCTGCCCTATTCCTCGCTGGCGCAGCTGCAGCAGTCGATTCAGCGTACCCAGGATCTCCTCAGGCAGGCTCAGCGGCTGGCCTATGACGTCCAGCAGATCGACCGCGCTTTCGCGACGACTTACGCGCCGGCTAATGGCAACACGTCAAATCAGGATCTCGTCGGCAATGCGCAGGCGCGCTGGCAGACGTCGGTGGCCGCGCTGCAGGATGCGCTCAAGGTTCAGGCGGGCGTGGTCGGCAACCTCGATACGGTCAAGAGCCAGTCGGCGGCGCTGGTCGCGGCCAGCCAGGGCGCGAGCGGCGCGCTGCAGGTGACCCAAGCCGGCAACCAGATCCTGGCGCTGCAGGCGCAGCAGCTTGCCGATCTCACGGCCGCGGTGGCCGCTCAGGGACGGGCCCAGAGCCTCGATACCGCACAGCGCGCTGCGGCCCAAGACGAGGGGCGCGAGCAGCTCCGGCGCTTCCTCGCGCCGGGACAGGGCTACCAGCCATCCAACGTGCAGATGTTTCACTGAGGATGAAGCTCTGATCTGCGGGAGCTCGGCTGTCGCTTGAGGGAGGTTGGCCCATGGCCGGAACGGGCATCATCGATCAGTTCCTGGAGACCTTCACCCGGTCGATCGATAGCGGCTTCGGGCTGCTCGGCGGCGAGGTCGGCTATCTCGCGACGACGCTGGTCGCAATCGACGTGACCCTGGCAGCGCTGTTCTGGGCTTGGGGTGGCGAGGACGACATCATCGCGCGCCTCGTGAGAAAGACCCTGTTCGTTGGCGTCTTCGCCTATCTGATCGGCAACTGGAATAGCCTGGCGCGCGTCGTCTTCGAGAGCTTCGCTGCCCTTGGCTTGAAAGCCTCCGGATCGGCGCTATCGACCGCCGACTTCCTGCGGCCTGGAAAAATCGCCCAAGTCGGCCTCGATGCCGGGCGGCCGCTGCTGCAGGCGATATCGAGCCTGATGGGCTATGTCGGCTTCTTCGAGAACTTCGTGCAGATCGCGGTTCTCCTGTTTGCCTGGCTGGTCGTGCTGCTGGCCTTCTTCATCCTCGCCATCCAGCTCTTCGTGACCCTGATCGAGTTCAAGCTGACGACGCTCGCGGGCTTCGTGCTGATCCCGTTCGGTCTGTTCGGCAAGACAGCGTTTGCGGCCGAGCGCGTGCTGGGCAATGTCATGTCCTCGGGCATCAAGGTGCTGGTGCTTGCCGTCATCTCCGGCGTCGGCTCCTCGCTCTTTGCGCAGCTGACGCAAGCGGGCGGCGGCGATCCGCCGACCATCGACAGCGCAATGGCGTTGGTGCTGGGATCGCTGTCGCTGCTTGGCCTTGGGCTGTTCGGGCCCGGCATTGCGAATGGCTTGGTGTCCGGTGGCCCGCAGCTTGGCGCCGGCAACGTCGCAGGCGCGTCCTTGGCAGCCGGTGGTCTGGCTGTGGCCGGCGTAGGGCTTCTTGCTGGAGCAGGAGGGCTCGCGGGTGGTGCAATCTCCGGCTCGACGCGAACCGCTGCATCGCTGCGCTCTGGCACGTCGAGCCTCATAAGCAACAGTGGCCGCGGAGCTGATGCGGCGGGCTCGGCCACGAGTCCATTGCGTGAGAGCAACTGTGCTTTGAGGTAGGCCGGCGATCGGCCGGCCTCAAGGCTGGCGCGAGACGCGCCCCCGCCTTCGGC
>NZ_JBNPTO010000012.1:0-238926 GCF_051167715.1 Bradyrhizobium sp. HKCCYLS20291
ACCACGGCGCTGGCCTCGACCGCAAGCGGGGCCAACTTCGTCTCCGCCGCCGCCGGCGGGTCGACGCTTGCGACGGTCTCGACCGGCGCCAACGGCTACTACTACGTCGCGCTACCGGGGGGCACGCTCGGCAACAATCAGGGCGTCGTCACCTATACGCGGGCTGGCGGCGGCCCCGGTGCCATCGACGCCGTCAGCTTCACCACCACCGCCGCCTCGGGCACCGTCACCACGCTGCCCAATCTCGATCTCCATGGCGGCTGGCGGATCGACCGCGCCGGCGCGGGCACCAGCGCGCTGTCCACTCTCGAAACGGCCTTCGCGGCGGCGGCCGGCAGCGGCTCGCCGGTCACGGGTCTCATCCTCCCCAACCGGCAGATCAGCTTCGCCAGCCCGACCTTCGCGCTCGACCAGGCGCTGTCCGTCACCGGCACGCTCGTGCTCGATGGCAGCGGCAGCCTGACCCAGACCGCGGGCTTGACTGTCGGCACGCTGGTGCTGCGCCAGGGCAGCTTCGATCTCGGCGGGGCCAACCAGGCCGCCACCATCGCTGCCGACGCCGCGAACGTGAGCCTCAACGACACGGCCAGCCTCACCGTCGGCAACAGCGGCCAGTTGCCGGGTGGCAGTGCGATCGTCGGCGTGACCACGTCTGCTGCGGTGACGCTGACGACCTCGGGCGACCTCACCATCGCGAGCGGCGCCAGCATCACCGGCGCGAGCCCGGTGCTGTCGGCGGCGGGCGCCTTCATCAACGAGCAGGGCAGCGGCGCGGTCACCGCCAGCTCCGGCCGGTGGCTGATCTATTCCAGCGCGCCGGCGCAGGACACGTTCGGCGGCCTGAACAGCGCCAATGACGCGATCTTTGGCCAGACCATCCAGTCGCTCTCTCCCGGCAGCGTCGGCCAGAGCGGCAATCGCTACGTCTTCGCCAACCATCCCGTGCTGACCGTGACCTCGCTCGATTTCGCCGACAAGACCTATGGCGACGTGGTGACGCTGGCCAATCCGGTCCTGGGGACGAATTACAGCATTTCGGGCTTTCCGGCCGCCGTCGCCGGAGCATTCACGGTCGATACCAGCGCCGCTACGGTCACTGGCGCGCCGGTGCTGACATCGGCCGGATTCGCGGCCACGGCCAACGCCGCGAGCTCGCCCTACACCATCCAGGTCGACGTGACCGGCATGAGCTCGGCGGCCGGCTACGCCTTCACGGTGTCGAACAACGGCACCATCAAGGTGGTTCCCCGCGCGATCACGGTGTCGGCCGACGCGCAGAGCCGGACCTATGGCAATGCCAATCCGACACTGACCTACGCCGTTGGTGGCGGAGGCCTCGTCAATGGCGATGTGCTGACCGGAGCGCTGGCCACGGCAGCGAACGCGACGAGCAATGTGGGCGGCTATGCCATCACCCAGGGCAGCCTCGGGGCGTCCTCCAATTACGCGGTGACCTATGTCGGCGCGAATCTTCAGGTCACGCCGCGGTCGATCACGGTCGCCGCCGATCCGACGTCGCGGGCTTATGGCGATGCCAATCCCGCGCTGAGCTATACGGTCGGGGGCGCCGGCCTGGTCAATGGCGATACGCTGAGCGGCGCGCTGGCGACCGCAGCCAGCACGGCGAGCAACGTCGGCAGCTACGCCATCACGCAAGGCAGCCTCGCCGCGTCATCGAACTACGCGCTGACCTATGTCGGCGCCAACCTTCAGGTTACGCCGCGATCGATCACGGTCGCCGCGGATGCGACGTCGCGGGCCTATGGCGACGCCAATCCCGCGCTGAGCTATACGGTCGGGGGCGCCGGCCTGGTCAATGGCGACACCTTGAGCGGCGCGCTCACGGCCGCAGCCAATACCACGAGCAACGTTGGCAGTTACGCCATCACGCAGGGCAGCCTCGCCGCGTCCTCGAACTACGCGGTGAGCTTTTCCGGCGCCAGTCTGCAGGTGACGCCGCGCCTGCTCAACGGCACCGCCGTGATCTCGGGCATCGACAAGATCTACGACGCAAGTACGGCCGCCGGCGGCGGTTCTGCAGCGCTGACCGCCGCCAACAACCTCGTCAACGGCGACAGCGTCAGCTTCTCCTACACGTCCGGCAGCTATGACAGCGTCAATGCCGGCGCGCGGAGCGTGGCAACGCTCACCGGCATGACGCTGAGCAGCGCCAATTACGCGATCGGCTCGCTGTCGGTCGCCGTGTCCGGCACCATCAGCCCGCGACCGATCACGGTCACGGCAAATGATCTGGGCAAGCTGGCCGGAGCGGTCGATCCGCCGCTCACCTACACGATCAGCTCGGGTGGTCTGCTCGGCAACGACGCGCTGGGCGGTCAGCTCGCCCGGGCGCCGGGCGAGCAGCCGGGCGTCTACGCCATCGGCCAGGGGACGCTGTCGGCGTCCTCGAACTACACGCTCACCTACCGCGGCGGCACCTTTACTGTTGTGCTGCCGCGCGACTTTCCGACCACTTTCGGCTCGTACGCGCGGCCGATGCAGACGCGGCCAGCCTGGACCACCGCCGGCCTGACGCGAGGCTCGAACCAGGGGCGTTCCGGCCAGGCAAGGAGCACATGCATCTCCGGCCAGGGCCGCTGCCTCTGGCTGCCGCATGCGGACAACCGCGACCTCGGCCCCTACGTCAGGTTCGCGGCGCCATGATCATGCAAAGGACGTTCTGGAATGACAGCGGAAGCGAATGCGTGACGGTGACGACCTTGAATCTTGATAGCCGGCCGGGACGGAAAGCCGATCGTGGCCGATCGCAACTCCGCCGGATCGCTCTGATCATGGTGAGTTGCCTGCTCCCTCAGATGGCCGCGGCTCAGCCCCCGAGTGACAAGACCGAGGCTCCACCGCCTCCGCCCGCGACCTTGCCGAGTGGCGCCAATGCGCTTCAGGAGACGTTTCAGGACTGGCAGGTCGCCTGCGCGCCGCAGGGCGGCGTGTCGCGCTGCGCGCTCTCGCAGCAACAATCCGATCCGCAAAGCAAACAGCGCGTGCTGCTGCTCACGCTGAGCGCGTCCGCGACGGACAGGGCGGAGGGCATCCTGGTCCTGCCGTTCGGGCTCGCGCTCGACCCCGGCGTGACGCTGCAGGTCGATGACGGAGCGCTGCTGCCGACGCTCCGATTCCGCACCTGTCTGCCCGCAGGCTGCATCGTGCCGTTGAGCTTCGATGGCAAGGCGGTCGCCGCCTTGCGCAAGGGCACGACGCTCAAGCTCAAGGTGACCGCGGCCGAGACCAGCAAGGAGATGATCTTGCCGATCTCGTTGAAAGGTTTTCCCGGCGCATTCGACCGCACCCTGGCGTTGTCACGGTGAATCCAGAGGTGAGAAGCGCAGGCCTGCCGAGGGGCATCTGCTACCTGGCGGACGCAATCGTCGCGTTATTACAATTCATGCGCGCAGACTTTGTATCAGGAACGCCACACAGGCCACGAAAGCACGCGCCGCAAGGTTCGGTTAACCGGAAGCTTCTCGACCTGGCTCATCCTGCATCACTAACGTTGATTCGGATACTTGGCGCGAGGCAGATGATGGCCGCATGTGGAGCCGGCAGCTTATCGCGGACAGTGGAGTGCAGTCGTGCCCCGGCCATGATCACGATCGCGATCCTGCTGGCCGGGTCGATGACGTGCTCGGTCGCGCATGCGCAGACGGCCGTCCCCACGCTGCCGGTCGAACGCTATCTACCGCCCGAGCCGCCGCATCGCTCGCCGATCATCTGGATCGATCAGGATCTGCAGCGATCCGATGATGCGAGCCCCCTCGGGGTCGACCTCCGGGGCATCGCCGTGACCGGCTCAGGCGCGATCGCGAAGAAGCGCAGCGCGTCTGGAATAACCGTCGAGGCGATCGAAGGCATCGACGCGGCTTTGGTCGCCAGCAGGCTCGATCGCTACATAGGCCAGTCGCTGACGCGCAAGCTCATGTCCGAGATCCAGGCCGCCGTTGCAGCCGCCTATCGCGAGGCGGGTCGTCCATTCGTTTCGATCATCGTGCCGCCCCAGGAGGTGACGACCGGCGTTCTTCAGCTCCGCGTCATTGCGTTCAAGGTCGGCAAGGTGGCCGTGAGCGGCGCGCCGGCTGCGGATTTCCCGCCGCAGCGCATCCGCACGTCGCCGGGCGAGCTCGTCGATGCGCGCCGGCTCGAGACCGACCTCGATTGGGCCAATCGCAACCCGTTCAGGCAGATCGAAGCGGTGTTCGGCCCCGGCAAGGATCTGGCCCAGACCAATCTCACCTTGCAGCAGACAGCCAGGCTGCCGTGGCAGGTGTTCGGCGGCTATGCCAACAGCGGCACGCGATCGACCGATCGCGATCGCGTCTTCGTCGGTGCTGCTGCTGCGCCATTCACTATGCTCCCGGCCCCGTATCACGACATCTACGCATCGTTTCAACTGACGACTTCCAAGGATGTCTGGTTGGCCAATGGCCAGGCCTTCGGCGACATTGGGGAAGCGAAGTATCTCAGTCCGGCGGCCCGGCTGGTGATCCCTATAAGCTGGCGATCGAGCCTGGAGCTCACCGGTGACTTGGTGCAGACCAACGAGCGCCCGTCCGATCCTTTTCGCATCAGGACACTCACCACGGAAGGGGCCGCGGTCTACCACCAGGCCCTATCCGATATCGTGCCGTTGGCACGCGGCGATCTGCTCGGCGGCATCGAGCTGAAGCGGCAGAACCGGACGACGTTCTTCACCGGGATCGATGTCGCCGACGGCCGAGCCGAAGTGGCGCAATGGCTGATAGGGTGGAACGGGCGCTGGAGCGACGGTCTCGGCAGCAACAGCCTCGATATCAGGCTTAAGAGCAATCCCGGCGGCGTGCTGGGGCACAATACGGCGGCGGACTGGAGCTTGTTCACCAACGGCCGCATCAACGACGTGCGTACAACCTTCGTGACGATCGGCTTCAACCGAGTGACGCCGATCGCCGATTGGTCGCTGAAGACAGACGTCCTGGCGCTCGTCGCGACCAAGCCGCTCCCCGACACCGAGCGTATTGGCCTGGGCGGCAGTGACCTGGTGCGCGGCTACGTGACGGAGGACGGCACCGTCGATAAAGGGGTTGTGATGCGCAATTCGTTGTACCTGCCGTCGTTCAGCCCGTCACGACAGCCCAAATTCAGCGACACGATGTCTCCCTTCCTGCTCGCCGACTTCGGTTGCGGTCGCGATGTCTTTTTCAACCGCAGCACCACTTTGTCCTCGGTCGGCCTCGGCTTCGATTATCGGATAGGTTCGAACTTCTCATCGACAGTCTCGGTTGCCGCAGCGCTCAGGCCAGGACCCGACACGGCATCTGGCGCTTGGCGCCTCCAACTGCGCGCAGTGCTGAACTTTTGAGACACAGTCGGATTTGGCTGTCTATTTCACCAAGCCGTTGAGTCTTGCGTCCGGTGCTTCGGTATGATGTGCTAGGCCCTAATTTGCGTCAGGTCGAAATGGCTATTGCCCTCGACCGCTGTGCGCCCGACTTATGAGCATGAGGCTGAGTCGGAGAAGCTAGTCATGCCGATGGCCTGCACAAGGTCGCCTGCCGAGCGGGTCGAGACGCCAAGGTCGAGCTGCATATCCATGGTGCTACAGCCCGGCGATAATCGCATGCTTGAGCGCAACGGCAGAGACCTCGGCGTCTGGTAGCTCGGTTTCGTTGGCAATCGCGAGCTTCTCCCGGTCGCTGAAGAAGCGCAGCGCCGGTGCCGGATCGCTAATTTCTGCGATGGTCAAGTGGTGTTCGGCTGAGAGTTCCTAATTAGCACCAGTGCTAACGGGCGCGGGGATTAAGATGCGCGCGCCAGTCGATCAGTAAGCCCCCGGTGACGGCCGCCTTGCGTCGGCAGTGAGGCTTCGCGAAGCCATAGGACTAGTCCTGGAGCTAGTCCTATGGCCAAAGCGGAAGTGGAAGTGATCACGTCGGAGCGGCGACGGCGGCATTGGTCACGGGTGGACAAGGAGCGCGTCGTCGCTGCAGCGTTGCAGCCAGGGGCGACGATCCTGGGTGTGGCGCGTGCGTTCGGGGGGCATTCCAGCCAGGTGTTCCGCTGGCGCCAGCAGCTCTGCTGGAAAGAGACGCCATCGCCCGGCTTTGCCGCGGTCACGATCGCCGCCGATCCGCACGTGGCAACAGCCCGCACGCAAGGGCTGATCGAGGTCGAGATCGGGGCCGAGACGAAGATCCGGATCAGCGGCTCGGCGGATCCCGCGATAGTGACGGCGGTGATCGCGGCACTCCCGGCGGGCTCTTGATGACGATCCCGATGCCCTCCGGCACCCAGGTCTGGCTGGCGACCGGCCATACCGATATGCGCAAGGGCTTCGATGGTCTGGCGTTGGCCGAAGAGAGCGAGGGCACATGCCCATCGAACCTCGACAGGTCTGGCGAAGCTTACCGGAAGCGCTCCGGCAAGCGATCGCGGAAGATCTCGGCCAAGTCATGCGGGAGGTGAGCGATGGGCATGTGCCCTCGCTCTCTTCGGCCAACGCGATGAGATCCTGCAGCGCGTCCAGGTCCAGCTTGGTCGGCGCGGCGCGCGACAAGGTATTCCGCTCAAGATTTGTCACCCCGAGCGGCAAAAGAAGCGTGAGACCGAATCGATAATGTACACGCGCAAAAGGCTCCTTGCACGCTCCGCGCGTGGTCGATTCCTTGCCGACCGAGATCAGGCGATAGCGTCGTCCGTAGAGCGGATGGCGAGGGTCGACGACCTCGACCTCATCGCAAACGGCCACGTCATCGTGGCTCCTATGGGTATCTTTAATTGCCCTCAAGCAGCATCGCGAGCTGCGCAGGCGTGAGCGTGATCGCGCCATTATAGCCTGCCATCACCGGCCACACGAAGCCGCCCTGGTCGATGCGTTTGGTGAACAGACAAAGGCCGTTTCCGTCCAAGAAGAGTACCTTGAGGATCGATGCCTTCTTGCCGCGGAAGGCGAACAGATTACCGGAGAACGGATCCTTCTTGAGCGTGTCCTGGACCAGATTGCGAGCCCATCCATACCTTTGCGCATGTCGGTGTAGCCGAGCGCCGGGTGCACTTTCACGCCTGCAGGAACGAACATTATTGTGCGGTCTATTTGCTCTCGATCTGCGCTCGCACGGCGTCCGGATCGCTGCCGGCGGCAGCGAAGGCACGCCGTCCACCGACGAGGTCGACGGCCACCATGCCCTCCGGTGGACGCACGAGATCGCGCAGGGCGCGCGCGGCGGGCATGTCGTCGGGCAACACGACACGGGCGAGCTTGGAGCGCTTCTTTTGCGCGATGCCGAACTGCGCGCGCCAGCAGAACAGCAGCCCGGTGACGATGCCGTGCTTGCGTGCGACGGCAGAGACCTTGGCGCCTGGTAGCTCGGTTTCCTCGGCGATCGCGAGCTTTTCCTCGTCGCTGAAGAAGCGGCGAACCGGTGCCGGCGGCGCCGCCGGATCGCCGATTTCGGCGGCTGTCAAGCGCCGTTCGGGCTGTGAGTTCCTAGCACTAGTGCTAACGGCCGGACGGGCGGAGGGGTGAAGATGGGCGCGCCAGTCGATCGTGACCTCCCCGGTGGCCAGTCGGTCGCGCCATTTGCGCAGCGAATGCGGCGACAGCTGCATTGCGACAGCGTAGGCGCGGAGACCCATTCCGCTCCAGTTCAGCGCCTCGACATGCATTGCCCAGAACGCCTGAGACGCCCGATTGCGTACATCCGAGGTGATCGTGAACCTGTGCTGCTTCTGCTTTCGGAGCGCCTGTTGCCGCTCCTCCCGGGCGCGCTCGCCGCGCGATTCCGTCTGTTGTTTCTCGAGCTTGAGCGCAGCTTCTTCGCCGGCCAGCCGCTTAAGCCAAGGCCGGAATGTGTTCTCGGTCAGACGGTGTTGCTGGCAGTATTTGCGGATCCCGAGGCCGCTTCGGCGCCACGCTTCCGCGTGCAGCGACCACCATTCGCGGCGGGCCTTGTTCTCGAAATGTTTGGGTCCCACCGGAGATTCTCCACAGCAGCAGAGAACCCGAAATGGAGCGACAATGTACTACCGAAAAGACGAGCAAGGTCCGGACGCTTACCCGCAACGTCGGACTCACGCACGATCTCGAGCTTCTCCTCGCCCGTGAACCGGCGCCGGTTCGCGCGCCCATCACGTACCTCATCTGTCAAGCTCGTTTCGCAGTCGGGCGCGTTAGCAGCGCTGCTTACGACGCTGCTAACGATGGGCCGGGCGGAGGGATGAAGATGGGCGCGCCAGTCGGTCGTGACCTCGCCAGCGTCCAGCCGGTCACGCCATTTGCGCAGCGAGTGCGGCGACAACTGCATTGCGACAGCGTAGGCGCGGAGACCCATTCCGCTCCAGTTCAGCGCCTCGACATGCATCGCCCAGAACGCTTGGGACGCCCGATTATGCACATCCGAGATGACCGTGAATCTGCGTTGCTTCTGCTTCCGGAGCGCCTGTTGCCGCTCCTCCCGGGCGCGCTCGCGGCGCGATTCCGTCTGTTGTTTCTCGAGTTTGAGCGCGGCCTCTTCGCCGGCCAGCCGCTTGAGCCAACGCCGGAACGTGTTCTCGGTCAGACGGTGTCGTTGGCAGTATTTGCGGATCCCGAGGCCGCTTCGGCGCCACGCTTCAATGTGCAGCGACCACCATTCGCGGCGGGCCTTGTTCTCGAAATGTTTGGGTCCCACCGGAGATTCTCCACAGCAGCAGAGAACCCGAAATGGAGCGACAATGTACTACCGAAAAGACGTGCAAGGTCCGGACGCTTACCGGACGCTTACCGGGCGACGTTCTAGGGCAAGATAAAAAGGGCTCGCCGGTTGAACTGCAAGCCATTGACATGGCTTGCGTTCAACCGTGCCGGTCGGTCGGTGGGCGTGCCGCTATTGAGAGTTTTGCTAGCAAATTCAAAGATCATTTCAGCACTGATCGTACTGTAGCGAACTCCAGCGAAAGATTCGGATCATTCCGCGCTAAGCCCGGTATTCGCTTCTCAGTTTGCACGGGCAGAAGAAGTCCTGTCGCTGTCGTCGTGCCTCAGGGTCTGCGCTGACGCATTCCGCCGCGGGGCTGGGGGAAGGCTGTCTTTGACGATGACTCGGATCGCGCATCAGGCGGTGTCTTTGTTGCCGCCTTCGGCCTGCTGTGTGGTCGCATCGACCTCCGATCCCTGTCGCTCCAGCCAGAAGCCACGTGCCTGATACCAGACCCGTTCGGACTCGGCTGATGACGGAATGCCACGGTGGAGCGTTTGGACCGGGACATTCATGATCGGCGAGTTCTCAAGGGCGCTCCTCAGCCGGCGGCTGGCGTCCTCATCGCGGCCGTTTGTGCAGGGATAGATGCTGACCCCGCCGATCGAGGAGGCATCGAAAGAAGCACCGCGGCGGACCACGCGCAGCAGGAAGCCGGACCAATCTTCGCTAGTCAACGGGAGCAGCAGCCGACCGTTGTCGGCGAGGCCATCCAGCCATTGCGGAGCCGGATGCGTGCAGCCCGCGAACACGATCACGACGTCATGGTCGCTCGCGTCGGCATGGACATCTTGGCCGTCGCCCGAGATCACTTGGACCTGCGGCCTGCCCTTCAGGTTGGCGTGAGCTCGAGCGGCGAGAGCCGGGTCGACTTCGACCGCAGTTACCCGCCCGGAGGGCCCGACGATTTCGGCGAGCACGGCTGAATAGTAGCCGCTGCCCGCTCCGATCTGCAGCACCCGTTCACCTCGGGCGATATCGAGGTGCTCGAAATTGCGAGCCCAAAAGCTCGGCATCCCATTGTTGAGCTTCCGGCTTGGATCAATCGAGACCAGGACGTCGTGATAGAGCCAACGCGGATCGTCGTCCGGGGTGATCAACGGCTCCCGGTAGGGGTATGGGATGATCCACCAAGGACCGGCGCCGACGAACGCCTCTCGCGGGACGGCGCCGAAGGCCTCGACGATGTGTGGGTTGCGCAGGATTGGCGTCTTGCAGCGTAGGTCTTCGGCATACCAGCGGCGTGCATTTGCGATCTGATCCACGGTTCTCTCCTCTCAACATGGAGAGGATGCGGATCTCGGATCGGTACCGCGGACACGGCGCAAAATTTTTCCTGAGGCTGTCCGCAACGTATCTGCTCGGCCGCATAATAGGGGTGATGGAACGATCGATTGGCACTCCTGGAGTTGGCTCGAACGCCGGTCGCACCGTCGCCGATGCGGCGGCGGCGATCGAGGCCTTGTCCGAGACCGATCTGGTGCGGCTGAAGGCTCTGGCGCAATTGTGGAGCCGCGGGCTGCCCGGAGGGATCGGCTGGACCGACGTGCTGCATGAGGCCATCCTCCGCGTTCTCGACGGATCGCGGGTCTGGCCGCTGGGCGTGCCGATCCTGGCTTTCTTGTCCGGCGTCATGCGCAGCCTCTGCGACGACTATTGGCGGCGCGTTCGGAGCGAGCAACGGCTACTGGTCAGCCGCGATGATCCCGGCCAGCACGGCGTCCCGAGCGATCCCGTTGACGAATTGGCCGATCCCGAACGCGTCGCTGTGGCGGTCGCAGGGCTCGCCGAGGTGTTCCGGCTGTTTGCGGGAGATCCGGTCGTGTTGCAGATCATTGACGGGCTGGCCAACGGCCTGACGGCGAGGGACATCTGCCGGGCGTATGGCATCTCGGCTATCGCTTACGATACTGCGCGGCGGCGAATGCGGCGCGCGCTGCTCCGGCACCAACGGAATTGGAGCACGCCATGACACGCTGGCACCCCCGTCTTGAACTCGCGCGCCTGCTCCAGGCGCTCAGCGATAACGTCATTGCGGCGACTGACGAGGAACTCCGGGAGATTCAGGGACATGCCCTGGCTGGCACGGCACGGCAGGTCAGGCGTCTCGTCAAGGCGGCGCAAGCTGCCGAGGGCGGCGAGCCCCGCATTGTCAGCTCTAGCGATACAGAACGCGGGCTGGAGTCTGTCCTATCACATCACAATCGGCACTGATCGGGTGGGAGAAGGCCTGGAAGAGGAGGGGAGCCGGTCTCTCTGAGGGACGGTCGGATGAGAAGGGGCGGCCGGTTTGGGGGACAGCATGCGGCCCACGGCGAGCCTCGCACTGGCGACGCTCATTGCGGTTGACGCCTCTCGCATCTCTCAGAACCCCGCGACCTGTCGATCGCATAGCGGCGTAGCACAGCGAAGACTCGGCGATGTGCGAGCCCGGAGTTGCTGTGGCACAATCGACCTATGTCGCCGTGCGGCCGTTGCCAGAGTGAGTTGGGCACACCGACGAATGCGAGGTCCTGCAAGCTCCTGAACGAGGCGAATACTCAGGTGGACCTCGCACGCCGTTCCGTGGGAGCAGGGTGCCGTCGGCCGGCTGAAGTTCGCGCCAATTTGCGGGGGCTTACCTGGACGGTCACCCGCCGGTGACCATTGTCCGTCGCGAGCACAAGGCGCAGTTCACCATCGTCCCGAACGCGGTCTTCGCGGACTCCCGCCTTTCGGTCGAGGCCAAGGGCGTTCTCGGCTATCTCTTGTCACGCCCTCACAAGTGGCACGTCCGCCTCGATCATATCGGGCGAACCCTCCTCGTCGGCCGCAAGAAGCTGCAGCGCATCTTCCGAGTGTTGATCGCCGCCGGCTACGTCACCCGCGAAGCGCAACGAATTGTCGACGGACATCGGTTCGGCGAGATTGATTACGTCGTCCGTGACGTGCCGGCACCTGTGGACAAGTCGGCGCGTCCGCGGGGTCGAAAGGGACCTGCGGCTCCGCGGGTCCAAAAGGGACCTGCGTATAAAGACTCACCGCGGGGCCCTGAGGGACCTGCCTATAAAGAACTATATAAAAACAGATCTGATCAAGCGCGGGCCTGGTCTACCGAGTGGCGGGCCAACCCTGTGAAAACGGCGCAGGATCGGCTGCAGGATGACGACGCTCGTCTGGATCCGGGAATCGTGCAGCTATTCGACGACGTTGCTGAGGGGGGGAAATGCTTGCCGAGCTTCCGGACCAAGAACGAGCTGACTTGCGGGAACGCTATAGACGAGGTGAACTCGACCGATTGGCGATCATTGAGCTCGGCAAACGGTATCGGCGTTTGCTGGGGAGCCCTAATGGCAGGGGCAAGTGACCGCTGTTGTGGAGCACGAATGCCGTGAAAAAGGTCGCACTCGGAGCAGCCACGCGAGAAAGCTCGACGTCGCAGAGCGCATTAGGCCGTCTAGCGTGGAACCGAGAGTTCTGCCGCGACGAGGCCTCAGTTTCTTCCAATCCAGAAACTATAGGCGGCAGGCCCGAGCGCGGGCTCAGGAGATTGGCACAACTAGCATTGGCTCAGGCACCGGTTTCCTTTGAAGCGCATCAGGGCGCACGCAAAGGCCAGGTGGCGGCGGTCCGAGAGCGTTACCGAGCTGCAGCAGTCTGCCGGTACTCGCATCTCCGAAGACAGCCGGCCTTTGGGCGGCTTGCGGGAGGTGGGGGGAGACGACCACATCTGTGGCGGTTATCGTGGCTCAGCGCGGCAGTAACGCTGCCCTATGGGGCAGATAGAACAAGGCGTTGTGGCGAGGAAGTCTGCTTGAGGCCTGGTAATAGACCAGGCGATGCCCGCCTAGGGTCAGATTTATTGAGGCCTCAGGCTCAACCGCCAAGCTTGTCACCTGTAAACGGAGGTGCGGCGTGCCCTGGAAGTCAAATACGCTTAGTGAAGCCCGTAACGAATTCGTGCAGCTGGCGCGTGCCCCGGACGCCAACATTCAGAGCCTTTGCAGGCAGTTCAACATCAGTCGGCAGACAGGTTATGAAACCCTCAAGCGGTTTCGAGACGCTGGTGCAGAAGGTTTGAAAAGCCGGTCACACCGACCACATCACACCCCGAACCGTTGTTCGGATCTCATCGAAACGGCGGTGCTTACCGTGCGTGCTGCTCACCCGACGTGGGGTGCGCGAAAGATTGCCTCTCATCTTCGATCGACCGGGTGCGTCTCGGCGCCCGCGCCATCGACTATCACAGCAATCTTAGTCCGTCGTCAGCAGTTGCATGCCTCTCCCGATCAAGGCAGGTTCCTCCGACTGCTCGAACAGTTACACAAACCCATAAGTCAGGAGGACCTTCCGGCCTCCCTTCGATGCCATTCGGATATCAAGCTTCTAATCGACAAGCTTAAAATGGGATCGACTAGTGAGCGTCGTCGCGCTCTTGCAGTTGTCGCCGCGCACAGCAGCTTGCGGACTAGCTTGGCATGCCGCATTCTGAAGCAATGTCGATCAAGCTACTTAAGATCGGTTCGTCTGTTTGAGAGTGGGGGGATCGAAGCTCTCTTTGCCCATCGCGTCAATTCGTACCGCAAGTTCGACGATCAAAAAGTGAAAGAGGCTCTGTTCAATATCCTGCACCAGCCGCCCCGCAATTTCGACATCAACCGCACGACATGGAAGATGGTTGACTTGGTGCGCGTCATGTCCAAGACGGGACAGCCCGCTTGCGAAGACGTCATCCGGACGATCGTGAAACGAGCTGGCTATCGCTGGCGCAAAGCACGGACCGTGCTGACCTCGAATGATCCGGAATTTTCGCAAAAGCTGCAGCACATCCGTTCTATTCTTGCCGACCTCAAGACAGATGAAGCCTTTTTCTCGATCGACGAATTCGGGCCTTTTGCTGTCAAAGCTCAGCCCGGACGCATGCTGGTCGGCCCTGGAGAGCAAAAAATTGTGTCACAATGGCAGAGATCAAAGGGCTCGATCATCGTGACGGCGGCTATTGAATTGTCGTCTAACCAGATTACGCATTTCTACAGCCAAAAGAAGAACACCGACGAGATGATCAGAATGATGGAAGCTCTCGTCGCAAAGTATAAGCACTGCAAGAAGCTGTATCTTTCTTGGGACGCCGCATCCTGGCACGTCTCAAAGAAGCTGCTTGAGCGTATCGACATACACAACGTCGGTGCCGGCAATAAAGGCCCGCAGGTCGCAATCGCCTCGCTTCCCGCGCGGGCACAGTTCCTCAATGTGATCGAATCGGTGTTCAGCGGCATGGCTCGCGCCATCATTCACAACAGCGACTACGAATCGATTGAAGAAGCCAAGCGGGCTATCGATCGGTACTTCTGTGAGCGTAACGTGCACTTTGAGCGCAACCCTGGGCGCGCCGGTGGCAAGCTTTGGGGCAAGGAGAGAGTGTCGCCCGAATTCTCTTCTTCCAATAATTGTAAAGATCCGCGGTTTGGATGATTGCACGGCCTTACCCGCAGAGCGAAGTCCGTAAGACGCTCAGTGCATGTAGCCGCGGAGGGACGGGACCTTTCCCCTAATGGAATCTGTCGCCGGACCGGACCTCCTACAGGGGCGATGCTGTCGGCTGCCTTTGGAGCTGCACCTGCGCTCCGTTGCCCGTTCGCGTTCTGAAGCGGACCGTAACCTATTGGGATCTCTGGTGTAGCTTTCCGCTCATTTTTCAGAATATGCGTTGATTCGTTTAGCGGACCGCGCGGATTTTGATTCCGCCATTCGGAGGTTCGATCCCTCCCGCCCCAGCCAGGTTTCTGAAGCCCAGTCGGTATTTTACATTTTCACCATTTCGCCGGGCGCGCTGCCAATCGCCGGATCTCCAAAAGAAGCTTGGCTGCTGGCGCCGGCAAGATGCCAAGTCGGCGCTTGAAGGCGGTCAGCGTCCTCACGCTGGTTGCTCCGGGGATGTCCAAGACATTGACGAGCCGCGCGCGACGCTCGGCATCATAGACCGACTCCGGCATCCATCCGAGAAAGCCCGAGCGAGTCACGAGGCTCTTGAGGACGATGATCGACCGCGTCTCGACCACGATGTTTGGCAGTCCGAGGCCGCTGTCGCGAAACACCTGTTGGAGTTGCTGGTAAGGCGCGGTGCCGCGCGGCGTGATTGCCCAGCGCTCGTTCATCGTGTCTTCGAGCGTCAGCTTCCGCTTCCGGCGCAGCGGATGACCGGTCGCCGCGACGATATTGCTGCGGTCCTGCCAGCGGCAGTCGGGAATGGCCTCGATCTCATCGGGCGTTTCGGCGGTGGCGCTCAGGGCAAGGTCGATTTCATGCTTGACCAGTCCCTCGGCAAGCCGATCCCAGACACCTTCCATGACCGAGACGGTGAGCTGAGGCCAGGCCTTCAGAACACCTTCGATCGCCAGCGGCAGAATGAGGCTCGCGATCGCGCCCACTGCGCCGACGCGTATCGTCCCCTTCGCCAATCCGCGCATCGCGTTGATCTCTTCGGTCGCGTTCTCCGCCTCGCGCAACAGCAGCGTTGCATGCGGAAGCAGCGCGCTGCCGATCGCCGTCAGTTGCATGCCCTTCGAATGGCGTTCGAACAGCGGCGAGCCGATCTGCTGCTCGAGCCGCTGCACCGTGCGGCTGAGTGCCGGCTGCGTCACGTTCAGCGCCTCGGCAGCCCGGCCGAGACTGCCGACCGAGACGATGGTGACGAAGGCGTTGAGCTGCCGGAGATCGAAAGTCATGCAAAATGGTAATGACTTTTCCGCAAAAAGGCAATTTTCAAACAAGTCGTGGATTTTCATTGTGATCGCCGGCCGGACGAGGCCGCAAAGAACACACCGCGCCGAACACGGCCGGGATCACGGGAAACGTCCAGATGCAGGAAGCCGTACGCTCCGCAATACATGGAGCGCATTCGGGCGCGACGGAGGTGACGGTGCGTGATGCCGTCTGCGACCTCATGCGCCGTTTCGGAATGACGACGGTGTTCGGCAATCCGGGCTCGACCGAGTTGCCTTTGTTTCGCAATTTCCCGGACGACTTCCGCTACGTGCTCGGCCTCCAGGAAGCCGTGGTGGTCGGGATGGCGGATGGCTATGCGCAGGCAACCCGCAACGCTGCCTTCGTCAATCTGCATTCCGCCGCAGGCGTCGGCAACGCCATGGGCAACATCTTCACCGCATGCAAGAACCGCACGCCGCTGGTGATCACGGCCGGGCAGCAGGCGCGCTCGATCCTTCCGTTCGACCCCGTTTCTTGCCTCGCGCGAGGCAGCGGAGCTTCCGAAGCCCTATGTGAAATGGAGCGTCGAGCCAGCGCGCGGCGAGGACGTGCCGCACGCGATCGCGCGCGCCTACTACCTTGCGATGATGCCGCCGCGCGGCCCCGTGCTGGTCTCGGTCCCCGTCGACGATTGGGACCGGCCCGCGCAGTTTCTCCCTGTGCGCGTGGTCGGCCAGCGGGTTCGACCGGATCCGATCGTGCTCGACCACATCGCGCAGGCGCTCGATTCCGCGGCGCAGCCGGTCTTCGTTGTCGGCGGTGCCGTGGACCGGGACGAGGCTTTTGACGACGTCGTCCGCCTCGCCGAATTGCACAATGCCCGCGTGTTCGTCGCGCCGATGACCGGCCGCTGCAGCTTTCCGGAGGGCCATCGGCTGTTCGCGGGCTTCCTGCCGGCGATGCGCGAAAGGATCGTCAGCCTGCTTGCTGGCTCCGATCTCGTGTTCGCGATCGGCGCGCCGGCGTTCACCTACCATGTCGAGGGATTCGGGCCGCACGTGCCGCCCGGTGCGAAGCTCGTGCAGTTGACCGACGATCCCAACACGGCATCGTGGACGCCCGAAGGAAACGCCGCAGTCGGCAGCATCAAGCTTGGTCTCATCGATCTTCTCGCGCGCACGAAGCCGCCCGCCCGCGCGCTTCCAAAGGGACGCCTCGCCGCTCCACGGGTAGGGCCGACGGCGCCGCTGTCGACGGCCTATGTCATGCAATCGCTCGCGGAGATGAGACCGGCCGAGAGCATTGTCGTCGAGGAAGCGCCGAGCGCCCGGCCGGTGATGCAGGCCCGCCTGCCGATTCTCGGCAGCGAAGGGTTCTACACCATGGACAGCGGCGGCCTCGGATACGGCATGCCGGCGGCGGTGGGAGTGGCACTCGGCAAGCCGGGCAGGCGGGGGGATACGACGTGCGTACATGGGCGGCCCTTCTCGCTCCCAAGGGCACCCCGCCTGCGGTTGTCGCCGCACTCAACGCGGCGACGCTCGAGATCCTCAAGAACCCCGAGATCAAGCAGCGTCTGGAAACAGCCGTGGGAGGCGAAGTCCGCGGCAGCTCCCCGGAAGAGATGAAGAAGCTGATCCAGTCCGAAATCGCGAAGTGGTCGGGCGTGGTGGAGCGGGCGAAGATTCCGAAGATCTGATCCGGGTTTCAGTCGGGCGCCATCCAAGAACTGCTCAGCCGGAAGATCACCATGACTGAAGCCACATCGAAGGTCGAGTCCTCGCTGCAATCACGTCCGAACCTCAGTCACGTCGGCATCTATGTCTGGGATATCCAGAAGATCGAGGACTTCTACTGCAAGACCCTCGACCTTGTGGTGACGGATCGTGGCGTCGGCAGGCGCTTCCAGAACCAGCTCGTTTTCATGAGCTCGCAACCGAACATGCATCATCAGCTGGCGCTTGCCTCGGGCAGAGCGCAAAATGCTCCCAGCACCGTGATGCAGCTGTCGTTCAAGGTCGCGAAGTTGGATCAGCTTCGTTCCGCGCGCACCAAAGCCCTGGCCAACGGCGCAACCGAGCTGTTCGGTCTGAACCACGGCAACGCCTGGTCGATCTACTTCAATGACCCCGAGGGTAACCTGGTCGAGATCTATGTGGATACGCCGTTCTACGTGCCGCAACCGCACGGCGATCCGCTTGACCTCGAAAAGACCGATGAGCAGCTCTTGCGTGAAACCGAGGACGCCTGCCGAAAGGACCCTGGCTTCATGCTGGTTTCCGAGTGGGAGCGGCTCATGTCGCAGCGTTTGGAGAAGGAATGAGGTTCATTGATCCGACCATTGGAAGGCGGTCGATGGCTTCTGCCAAATGCGCGTCGAGATTCTTGGTTGTTCAAACCGATTTTGATTCCGCGATTTGGAGGTTCGGTCCCTCCTGCCCAAGCCAGCTCGCTCTCTCCCCGGAGATATCTCGCGGGGTTAGCCGGCAGGCTCGTGCTGTTTTCAACTCACGTCTGCGCCGGCTTGGTCGCCGCGGCTTCCCAGCCGGGCTCGACCGGAACCATGTACCAAGTCGTCAGTACGACTTTTGAGAACAGCCAACGGCCGTGTTCTCTGACATATTCATCATCGAAGCGGCCGCCGACCATGAGGCTCTTGCCGTTGAGAACGGGGCGACCGTCGAGATGGCTGTAGCCCCTGCCGCGGTCGCCATCGATCTCGACGACATGCGCGTGGATGAACTGGCGCGCCCATTTGATCGGGAAATTGAGAAAGAAGTCCCGGATCGCCTCGCGGCCGGTGACCGACGGCCGACCGCCGTAGGACACCGTGGCATTCTCCGCAAACAGATCGGCCAGATCGGCGACACGCTCCTGGTTGACATATTCATGGTACGTGCAGCGCAGTGTCCGGATCGCCTCGCGATCGTCATGTTCGGCAACGCGCTTCTCGAGCGCCTCGAGCCTGGCTCTGAGGTCGGCGGTCTCGTCTGAATTGCTCATGGTCCATCCGTCGGCACAACGAGGCCGTCTGGTGAGGGGGGGCTGGTGATCACTGATGATGTTGCGGAGTCGCTCCTCGACGCGGAGCCGGACCGCTGGGTGCGGAAGAATGTAGAATTGGTCGTCGTGGATGGCCTGCATCGTCATCCTGGCCACATCGGCGGCGCTGACCTCGGAGGCTTCCATTCCCATCCTGACGCGATGGTCATACGCAGCAGTGTCGGGGTTTGTTGCAGCCAGATGTGCGGGGCGATGCCGGCCGGAGTCGGCGATGGCCGTCTTGACGAGCGAGGGGCACAGCACGTTGACCTTGAGAGCAGAGCCGGCGAGCTGAAGGTCCTTCAGGAGGCATTCGGACAAGGCGACGACCGCGTGCTTGCTGGCGCAGTAGACGCCAGAGCCGGCGACGGCGGTCAACCCCGCGGCTGACGCCGTGTTGACGATGTGGCCTTGATCGCCCGCGGCCATCATGCGCGGGACGAAGCTGCGAATGCCGTGGGCGACGCCGAGGAGGTTGACTCCGAGCACCCAGGTCCAGTCCTCGGGCGTTGCCGACCAGACCGGGCCGAGCGCCGCGACGCCGGCATTGTTGAAGAGCAGGTGAACGTTGCCGAACGCGTCAAATGCGAGATCGGCAAGGCGCTGGACCGCCTCGCCGTTGGACACGTCGCACAGCGCCGCGTGCACGGTGATCCCGTTCGGCATCAGGTCTTTCGTGGCCGATAGTCCGTCGCCATCGACGTCGGCGAGAACGAGCTTCATTCCGTGCGCGGCGCAGGCCGCAGCCAGCGCGCGGCCAATGCCGCTCGCAGCCCCCGTGATCACCGCGACCTTGCCCTCGAGCTGCTTCATGCCGCGCTGATTCCGCCGTCGACGGTGAACACCGATCCGGTGATGTAGCTCGCGGCGGGCGAGGCCAGCAGCAGGCTGAGGCCGGCAATCTCGTCGGGCAGCCCAAGCCGGTTCATCGGCACCATGGCCTGGAGGGGCGCTGTCGCGGCCTCGTCGAGCAGGCGGCCACCGCCGAGCCCGGTCCGGAAGAAGCCGGGCGCGATGGCATTGACCTTGACGTCGAAGGTGGCGAGCTCGAGCGCGGCTTGCCTGACCAGGTTCACTACTGCTGCCTTGGCGGCCGCATAAGCATAGGCGGTCGCCGGCGAGCCTCGCAGTCCTCCGACCGAGGCCGTGACCACGATCCGGCCGCTGCGCTGCGCCTTCATGTGGCGCGCCGCAGCCTGCATGGTCGCGAATGCGCCGGTCTGGTTGATGGCGAGAACCTCGTTCCACGCCGCGAGATCGACGTTCTCGATGTGGCCCTGCGGCAAGCGAATTCCTGCGCCGCCGCTGATGCCGGCATTCGCGAACATCACGTCGAGCCTCCCCTTGCGCGCGACGACGTCATCGACCGTCCGCCGGATCGCGTCCGGGTCTGCGACATCGACTATCGCGACCTCGGCGCCCGGGATGATCTCCTCGCCGATCCGCCTCAGGTCGTTCTCGTTCCTGTCAACCAGGACGACGTCGGCACCGTTGGCGGCCATGGTCCGGGCAATGGCCAGGCCAAGCCCGCTCGCGGCGCCGGTCACGATGGTGACGAGGCCCTTGACCGCGAAGAGCTGCTCGGCCGTCAGCGACATGGGGTCTCCTCGTTTTGGCATGGCCGGCGCCGCGTCGTGACGCCGCCAGGAGACAAGCGCAGTTCATGGCCGAGACTGTCGCAATCGCGACAATCGATCCTCAAAATCACGCTAGCTTGAGCTCGGAGCCCGGAAGATGATGCTGCGCATCATGTTCGCATGGCGTCGTGGCTGCAGCGATGGCCTTCGTCCAGACGCCCGCCGAATTTTATACCGAGTGGATCTTGCGCGACTTCTTCGAAGCTCGCTTTCTCCACGGGGTGGTCTTCCATCTGAGGTATCAGTATTCCTCGGCGAAGGACGGCCAGGTGATGGCAACCTTCATGTCGGCAAGGCGATGAGGGAGCCGTTTGGGGAAAGCGAACATCGGCGTCTGACGAAGAACACAAAAGGAAAGGATGAAAGTCGATGATTATCGTCGTGGGATCCGTGGAGGGGATTGGCGAAAGCTTTGACCGTCTGTTGAAGGTCAGCCTGGAGCACGTGCATCGCTCACGTGCGGAAGACGGCTGCGTCGAGCACGTCGTGCAGGTTGATTGCGAAGATCCCCATCGCTTGCGGTTCTTCGAGCGCTGGCGCGATGCCGCGGCGCTGAAGGCGCATTTTGCCCGGCCGGAGTCGCGGACGTTCGTGAAGGAGGTCGGCAAACTGTGCGCGAAGCCGCCCGTCATGACCATCTATGAGGCCGAGGAGACATCGATCTAGCACCGGCCGGCCAACGAGGGGGACGCGCACCGGTGTACCGCGCCGGCCGCTCGCGTCGGGCTGGTGCGGGCACTGCCGTAGGGGCGGCCGCCTCGATTGATCTGCGCGACACTGATATGGGATCATAAGGTCGCGACAGCGGCAAATCCCGTCTTCATGTGGCGACGAATGAACAAAGCGGTCCTCAAGGCTGTCCTGCGCAAGAACAAGTGGTTTGCCGGCCTTACCCCCGCATTGGCCGACAGCATCCTGCGGCTGGGTCGCATCCGAACCGTGGACAACTCCCTGGTCTACTCGGCAAGCGACGCCCGCGACGGATTGATCGCCCTGGTGTCGGGCCAGGTGCGATTGACCAGCTTTTCGCTGTCCGGCAATCCGTCGTTCCTGCTGATCTCCTCGCCGGGGTCGTGGATCGGCGTCACCTCGGCCCTGGACGGGCGTCCCTATGGCTATGACGCGTTCACGATCGGGAAGGCCGTTCTGTTTCACCTCAGCCAGGAGCGGTTCGAAGCCCTCATCAACGAGAACCACGAATACTACTCTGCGTTCGTGAGAATGGTTTGCGATCACCTGCGCGTCTCGATGCAGAACCTGATCATCGTCCGCAACCGGCGTCCCCTTCATCGGCTTGCGCAGGAATTGCAGCGGCTCGCAGAGCGTCACGGGCGGCAAGCCAAGAACGGGCTGGTCATCGACCTGCGCTTGTCGCAGGAGGACCTTGCCGTGATGATCGGCGTTGGACGCCAGACGATCAATCGTCTGCTCAAGAGTCTTGAGCAGGATGGGATCGCGACTGCGAAGTACGCCTCGGTCACGATCCACGATCTCGATGCGATCGAACGTCTCAGCCTCGGCGATGACGCGGAAGGTTAGGCCCGAACCGGGCCGCACTCGAAGCGCTTTGTCATGACTACGTCTGCAGCGCCGCCCGCTTGGACAGCAGATAGGTCGCGTGGCTTGCCGCGAGCAGCGTCGTGAACGTTCCACCGGGATCGGGCAGTGACGGAAACAGCGCGGCGCTCATGTCCAGGGCTCGCACGATCGTTGTCGGCGCAATGTCGCGTGCGAAGCCGAACAACAGGGTCGCATAGCTGGAAATCAGAATGAACGTGATCACGACATTCTGTAGACGTGCCACGTCGACGCGATTCTTGTCGTTCTCGGTCTCTCCGGTGAACAGATCAACCAGTGAGGCCTGAGCGGCAAGCGGGCGTACCTCGAGATTGCCGTCGCCGCTTCGGTCCGCAAACCGGCCGATGCCGCTCGCGTCAGTGGACATCGATCCGTCCTGCACGTCGACACTCGGGCCGTTGGAGTAGGTCTTGATCAGCGAGGAGATCATCGGGGAAGCGACCGAGATACCGAGCGCGGCCAGTATCATGGCTGGAATGTCCGGAAACGCCTGGGGCAGAGTCTCGGCTCCGTTGCTGGCCTTGATGTAGAACTCACGAATCGAGTCGGCGAGCTCGCCGATATTGAGCAGGGCCAATGCTGCGTAGCCGCCGAGCACGGTGATCGTCCAGAGCGAGACCTGCATGCGTGCCAGCGAGATCCGGTTCTGCGCGTTGATCCAGATGCCGAAGATCGAGCCCTTCGTTCCCCAGCCGAGCGCCCCACCGAGAAGAGCAATCGACAGCCAGAAACCGATCAGCGGAAGCACGATCGAGATCGAAGCTGTCGCGCCGCTCGGTTTGGCCGCCCAGCCCGAAACCGTGAGCAGCAAGCCGCCGAATGGCCAGGGCAGCGTGGTCATTTCGGGCGAGTTGGCCCTCTCCGCCGCGGCCCGCCACGCGATGCGGCAGAACAGCGAGGTACTCAGCAGCGCCGGCGTGTTCTTTGGCGGAACGAGGCAGTTCCTCAGCGCTTGCGCTACGCCATCCTCGTTGCGCGACTGTGGGTCGGGCGCTCCGGGACCGGTGCAGGCCGGGACGAAGGTGAGTTGGGCCTCATTGGAGCCGGGCTGCTGCGGCTGCGACGAATCCGTGCAGGTCTTCAGGACGGATTTGACGACAGTGGCGGCATATTCCGGCGGGCTCCCGTTCATGAGATCGCGCGCCTGTGCGACTGTGCGTCCGGTCCATCCCAGAGTGATGATCATCCAAAAGAACAGGATCGTCGCCAACCCGCCGACGAGCCAAGGCCCGGAAACTCCGCTCGTCTTCTGATTCAGGCGCGGAATTCCTGACTGGGTGAAGCCAGAGACGAAGGAGATTGCGTCGACGCCCGCTTCGGCATCGCTTTCATACAATCGGAATACGCGTCCGGTGCTGTCACCATCGACCTTGAAGTCGAAGGTGCGCGCGACCGGACCGAGCTTGATCCATTCGGCCCATCTGGGAAGCCTTGCATCGGTCTCGCGCGGCTCGCCGGTTGCAGTGACTTCCCATAATACCGCTCGCTTCGGCAGATCGAGTCCATTGAATTTGCCGGTGGCGATGCCGCTGCTGACGGCCTGACGCATCGCTTCCGCGCGCTCGCCGCCGGGCGCAGGCGCAATTCCAGGCAATGCTGCAGGTCGTGCAAAATTTGCCGTCGATCCAAGCGATCGCGCCTGGTCTACCAGTCGGCCGACCACAGCCTGCAGGCGCTGGCGCGTGGTATCGGAGCCATCGAACGGGACTAAACGTGCGGTTTCGGCCCACACAATGCCCAGCGTCTGCTCATCGGCAGCCATGGCAAATCCCCCCTCGAACGCGCAATCACTAGGCGCCTAGTTCATCTTGCGGGTTGGTCCATTTTGCAGGAACTGCCTGGTCAGTGTGCTGAAACCAAGCTGCTCTGCGAGAGGCCCAACGTAATCACCGCACCCGTATGCACCGGCCAGATCGGCTCGACTGAAAATTGTTTGAATAGGAATAGTCGACTTCAGGACGATAGGCTAGGATCAATACGAACTTTGTGAAGCACGTCATACTCACGACCGGTGTCGACGACTTATTTGTCGATCCAGGATCATACGCTCTTGTTGTTGCTATGCGTGATGCGGCAAGTCCGGCGTTTCCTCAAACGCGTGCTGCAGCGTTTGAGACGTCGCAGCGATCGCATCCGGAGTTGCAAGGATCGGCCATCGCTGCCGTAATTATCAATTTTGACGCCGCAGCAGGCTGGCGTGAACTTCGCAGGTGGACTTTGCATCTGAGCCGACGTGGTGTTTTGGTACAGTTCGGATCATGTAGATGGACACTAGACATTGGCAATCACCTGACTCCAATGCCAGCGCGCTCCCGCGCGTGAACCTCCTCGGTCAGTCGCCGATATTCATCGAGACCATGCGTCTGATCAAGAAGATGGCGGCTTGTGACGCCACGGTGCTGGTTCAAGGCGAGACTGGCACCGGAAAGGAACTAGCAGCGAGGGCACTGCACTATCTGAGCGACCGCCGTGACTTTCCCTTCATCCCCGTGAACTGCGGCGCGCTTCCCGACAATCTGCTTGAAAGCGAGCTGTTCGGCCACGAACGCGGCGCGTTCACCGATGCGAAGCGGTCGTCGCCGGGACTCGTCGCTCAGGCGGAACGCGGCACGCTCTTCCTCGACGAAGTGGAGGCGATGACGGTGCGGGCGCAGGTGGTCCTGCTGCGCTTTCTCGAGGACCGGCAATATCGACCGGTCGGAGGGCACCGGATCAGCAGCGGCGACGTTCGCATCATCGCATCGAGCAACGTCGATCTTAACGATATGGTGCGTATGGGCCAGTTCCGCCGTGATCTCCTGTTTCGCTTCAGCATCTTGTCGCTCACGATGCCACCGTTGCGTCAGCGCGACAACGATGCGGTGCTTCTCGCGGAGCATTTCGTGCGACGCTTCGCTACGCAATACAAGAAGCCTATCAAGCGGTTGCACCCTGAAACGGTTGACTGGATGCGGCTCTATTCGTGGCCCGGCAATGTGCGTGAGCTCCAGAATTTGATGCTGCGCGAGTGCCTGCTGGTCGATCGCGATACGATCCAGCTTTCCGGCGGCGCCGACGTCGATGCCCAGCAGCCTGCATCGTCCGGCGATTACTCCGCGCAGACGTTCAAGTCGGCGAAGGCGCAGGCGATGATTCAGTTCGAGCGAACCTATCTGAGCCGGCTTCTCACCCAGACCGGCGGCAACATCACGCGTGCCGCGCGTATCGCTGGAACAGACCGCAGCGCATTGAACAAGCTCGTCAAGAAACATGGGCTGATCGGCGCCCAGTTTCGTGCGTCCGCGACCAGCGTGTGACGACGCCGTCGTCGTCCCTGGGTTAATCGTTACACCCCCGGCGCAAAATTAGCTCACCTCATCAAGCCGCTGAAACTGCCGTCTTTCGCCGTGCCGAACTCCGCTCTCGCGTGGATGCCGGCTGAGGCGAGATTGACCCATCTGTGCGTTGGGCTTGCGAACGGCCCGCGGAAATCACTCATGAAATTGTCTTGGCACATCGTGTGCAATCATCTGCTCGTGACTGATGCAGTGCTGGGATCCGCGCTGAGGCATCATCTGTGGCCACCGAGAGCGAAGAGACGATTGTGATCGCCCGCATGATTGAGAGTTACCTCGAACGTCATCCGCGAGCGGCGGACACCCCGGAGGGTATTCGTGATTGGTGGCTCGCCGTCGAGCAACGCGAGGCGTCGCTCCCCGCCGTCCTCGCAGCCGCGGAATATCTGGTCGCTCTGAAGCGGCTTGCACGCATCGTCCTGATCGATGGAACGGTGGTCTATGCCTGTGCCCAAAGTGGAGGAGGAGCGTCGTGATTGGCCGGCAGCGCGCCAATGACCGAGTGAGCAACGCGGCACAACTTGCGGCGGGTGGCAGCGCATGAGCATCGGCGACACCCATACGAGCCAACTCTCTCTTTTCGGGCGACTGGCCGACGAGCTGACGCGGCAGGTGATCGGGCCATCCAACTTCAGTGCATCGCTCGACTCCGATGGCCGACCGTCCCTCAAGAAGAGTGACGGTTTCTTCGCGTTCGTAGGTCTCGCGCCATCTCCGTCGGAGTACCGTGTCCGGATCGACGCTCCGACGTTCCAGCAACGGATCGTCGCGAAGGTGCGTCCGTCCGAGGCTCCGGTCGAGCTCAGCTTTCCTGGCGAAGACGAACTCTATCTCACGATCGTCGATGTGTCGGCGCCGCAGTCGCGGGTGACGTTCGATCCGATCGCATTCGTGCCGCCGATCGAGCCGGGTGCGGCCGTGATCGGGCAGGGCGGATTTGCGGCGACCCTCGTCGAGGGGCTCGAGGGGGCAAAGGTGAGCTTCGCGACGCTGAGCAGCGTGGCTGGGCTGGCGCCCAACCAGGTGCTTCGGATCGTTCGCAGCCGGAATTTGCTCGTTCGTCCGGGTTCAACCTATCCGTTCCCCGCCGCGACTACCGTGGTGGTGGTTAAGCTGGCCGCAGGCGACCAGGGTGGCCCGCCGGTCATCGATGGCCGCATCGAAATCCGCAAGATCAATGGAAACGCGCCGAGCACGGTCAACGTCGGCGAGTTGACGCTGAGCGTGTTCGATCTCGGCGGCGGTCCGCGCGGCGTGCTCTTGCTCGATGAGCAACATCGATCGGCACTGAGTAGCAAGCGCGGCGACGTCGTGTTCCATTTTGCGGGACGCCTCGCAATCACCAGCATCGACGTATCGATCGCGGCTCCCGGCTTCCAGGCGAAAACGCAGTTGATCGATCTGGTCGCGAAGTCGCGGACGACCGCGATCGTCGTGTTGTCAAAAGTCTAGTTTCGAGAGCACGGGAATGTAGCGCATGGCAGAGAACAGCGAACAGGCTCCGCAGGCAGGCAGATCTGCGAGTGTCACGGTGACAAACACCTATCGAAACCAGCCGCTACTATTTCATGTCGCGGGGGGGAGCGTACGGCTGGGTCCTTGCGAAACACAGCAGATGAGCCGCGACGTCCTTTCCTCGCCGGAGCTTGCGCATCTGGTGCTCACGGGCGTCGTTCAGGTCCGAGATCACGCACCGGCTGAGGCGCAAGGCGAAGCGGCGCCGCAACCATCCGAGTCACCAGACAAGGATCGGTGAGCAGTTCGCGCCGCGCTGGATCAGCGCAGTCGTTGCGCCCAGGTCCGACCGGCCGAGTGAAAACGTTTGCAGATGGGGAGAGCTGAACGTGGCAACCTACCGGGCACCAGGCGTTTATGTCGAAGAGATATCATCCGGCAGCCGTCCGATTCCATCGTCTGCGACGTCAACCGCCGCCTTCATCGGCGCGGCACGCAAGGGCCCGGTCAACCGCGCGACGCTGATCACGGGCTTCGCCGAATTTGAGCAGACCTTCGGCGGTCCCTACCGGATTCTCAAGGGGACTCAGGAACACTACCTCTACTATGCCGTCCGGCACTTCTTCGAGCAGGGCGGCAGCCGCTGCTATATCGTTCGCGTTGCGCACTATCTGGACCCCGGATCGGCGGCCACGTTGCAGGCATCGCCTGCCTCGGTGCAATTCGCCGGAGCCGCATCGGACGGTACGGCGATCTCGCCTGCGTTGACGGTGAGCGCGAACAGTCCGGGGGAATGGGGGCAGGATCTCGAAGCCCTTGTGGTGAACACCAGCGCTGCATCGCTGCGACTCGCCGGGGACATGACCGCCGGCAACCAGGATAGGCTTGCGCTGGTACTCAACGACTCCGTCGCGGTCGGGGCATTGCTCTGGATCGTCGAAGAGGTGAGTGGCCGGATCGCGCAGGTGAATGCCGCGACCAAGGCCGTCAGCTTCACCGCCGACAGTCCGCTGCTGGCTGGGAGTGCCAAATTTGCCGGTCCAATCCCGAGCAAGGTGCCGGTCTACGGTCCTCGCCTCAACTACTTTGGCGCGACGGTCCTGGCGCAACCCGTGCAAGTCGCTGCCGGTGTCGCCGACGGGATCATTCTGTCGTCGTTGACCAAGCCCGACGGCAGTCTGTTGCGGTCGGGCGATCAACTGACCTTCGCCATCACCCAGGCCTACGCAGTCGTGACTCGGGTGAGCGTCCAGCCTGGATCACCTGCCGTGACGTTGGCACAGTTCACGACGCAGGCCATGCCGGCGTTCGCTGCCGCGAGAAGCCGTGTCTATCTGCGCGGATTCTCGCTGATCATCAGGCGGAAAAGTGAGCCCAGAAAAGATAAGGCAGTGCTGGAGGTTCACGAAAATCTTTCGCTCGTCAACACCGATCGGACCAATCATGTGAATGTCCGGCTCGGCGCTGGAAGCGGAGGCTCCAGATACGTCGTTGCCAATGACGAGACCGGCACGAACGACCTCGCAACTCTCAACAACGCGGACGCGACGGCCCTGACGGGCGGCAGTGACGGATTGAACAACACCGTCACAAACACGAACAATCTCCCCGACAGTGACTTCATCGGGCAGGAGCCGTCGAAAACCGGCCTCTACGCACTGACCGCCGTGACGGACGCATCGATCCTCGCGATACCCAATGCCAGCGAGACCGTGACGAAGGAGGCCATCGCTTTTTGCGAACGGCGGGGCAATCTGTTTCTGGTCGCCGAGAAGCCCCGCAGCTTCCCGGACGGCATCGCCGCCTACCGTGCGAAGTTTGGGACGAGTTATGCGGCGCTCTATGAACCGTGGATCACCATCACGGATCAAGTGACGAACAGGCCGGCATTGGTGCCGCCGTCGGGCGCCGTCGCCGGCATCTACGCACTCACCGACAGCCGCCGCGGCGTTCACAAGGCGCCAGCCGGAATGGACACGGGACGCGTCGCTGTTGCCACAGGCCTCGAGCGGAACATCACGAGGGGTGAGTACGATACGCTCTATCCACACGGCGTGAATGCAATCCTCAAGTCGCGTGACGGCATTTTCGTGTGGGGGTCACGTACGCTCTCTAGCGATTCGCAGTGGCTGCAGATCAACGTGCGTCGGCTGTTCATCATGCTGGAGCAGTCGATCCTCGACGGCACCCAATGGGCCACGTTCGAGCCGAATGACCTGACGCTGTGGAAGAGCATCGAACGCAACGTCAGCGCCTTTCTCCGGATCCAATGGCTCGAAGGCAAGCTCGTCGGACAGACCGAGAAGCAGGCCTTCTTCGTCAACTGCAATGCTGCGACCAACCCGCCGGAAGTGGTGAACAGCGGTCAGGTCGTGACCGTCATCGGCGTCGCGCCGTCCAGGCCGGCAGAGTTCGTGATCTTCCGTATCAGGCAAAGCGTCGGGCAGAGCGCCCGATAACCGCTCGAGGACAGTCGACATGGCGGAGTATCTTTCACCTGCGGTCTACTTCGAGGAACTCTCTTCGGGGATCAAGCCCTTGGAGGGCGCCGGGACATCCACGGCGGGTTTCGTCGGGCTCGCTGCGCGCGGGCCGATCGGCACGGCGGTGCCGATCAACAACTTCACCGAGTTCCAGAAGAATTTCGGCGATTTTTCCAGTGATGCGCTGCTGCCATTCTCGGTCAACGCATTCTTCAACGAAGGCGGCGGCACCTGCTACGTGGTGCGCACCTGTCACTACGACAACGCCGACAGGCCGACGGCGATATCGGCCAATCGCGTCTACAAGGCAGTTGGGGACGCCGCCGCCGACGCGCTGAAGGTCGAGGCCAGTTCGGCTGGTGCTTGGGCGAACGGCCTCGCCATCATCGCTCGCAATCCTGACGCGGCGACTTTCGAGCTTGAAGTCTTCCAGAACGGTCGCTCGGTCGAGACCATCTCTGCGCTGTCGATGGATCGCTCCAGCCGAGACTATGCCGAAACTCGGATCAATGGCATATCGCCCTTCATCAAGGTCACCGACGTCATAGCTGCCGGTTCCGCGCTCAACATTGCTGGTCGCAGGCCGGCACCGACCGCTGGTGCCGTTCCGGACCCTTTGCAGAGCGGCGACGACGGCCTCAGTGGACTGTCCGCCGACGATTACATCGGCAAGCCCAGCATCGGTAACGGACTGAATGCGTTCAACGCGGTGGATGGCCTCAGCATCATCGCCGTGCCCGAGGCGGTGGACCGCAACGTGCACGTCCGCGCGACGGCCTATTGTGAATCGCGACAGGACTGCTTCTATATCGCAGATTGCCAGCCGATCATTACCGCTGCTGACGACGTTCTCAACTACAAGACGGCGGATGGCCTGTTCGCCGGGGGCAATGCCGCGAGCTCCAAGTTCTCAGCACTCTATGCCCCCTGGATCGAGGTCTTCGATCCGCGCACGAACGGCAGGATCGCCATTCCCCCCTCCGGTGCGATCGCTGGCCGCTATGCCGACGTTGATCGCAAGCGCGGGGTCCACAAGGCACCGGCGGGGATTGTCGACGGCAAGCTCAAATCCGCGCTGGGTCTGACATTCGGCTTCGTACAGGCCGATCAGGAGAAGCTGAATCCCGCCGGCATCAATCTGATCCGAAGCCTCCCTGGCGCCGGGCCCGTCATCTGGGGCGCGCGCACCACGAGCAGCGATCCGGAGCAGCGCTACGTCAATGTCCGGCGACTGCTCATCTTCCTGCGCGAGAGCATTCTCGACGGTACCAGCTGGGCGATCTTCGAGCCCAATGACCGCAGCTTGTGGAAGAGCCTGGAGCGAAACATCGCGGCGTTCCTGCGGCTGCAATGGCTGAACGGCGCACTTGTCGGCGCCACCGCCGACCAGGCCTTCTACGTCAAGTGCGACGACGAGACCAATCCGCCGGAGTCGGTTCTCCTGGGGCGCGTCATCACCGAGATCGGAGTGGCGCCCTCGAAGCCGGCCGAGTTCGTCATTTTCCGCATCGCCCAGAGCGTCGACGGCGGCGCCTGATCCGACCAACACCATGGAGGAGGATTTTACATGGTTCATCGCGAGTCCGATCCGTTCGCCAGCTGCCACTTCCTGATGGAGAGCAATGGCCTGATCCAAGCCGGATTTTCCGAATGCACCGGGCTGAACTCCGAGACCAACATCATCGAATATCGCGAGGGCAATGACGACAATTCGTCTCGCAAGCTGATCGGACTCAACAAATTCGGCAACATCACCCTGAAGCGCGGGGTTGGCCTCGGGCATCAGATCTTCGAGTGGCGCCGCATGGTCACGGAGCCGTCCGACGACCCGACCCGCGAGCCGCGCCGCAACATCTCGATCATCCTGCTCGACGAGAAACGCAGCGAGAAGGTCCGCTTCAATCTCAAGAACGCCTGGCCGTCGAAATGGGTCGGCCCGGATTTCAAGGCCGCCGCAAACGAGATCGCGATCGAGCAGCTCGAAATCTGTCATGAGGGAGTGAGCATCGCATGACCTTGCAAACGGAATTCGAGTTCAGGCTGCCCAAGGGATACATCGACAGCGAGGGTAGCCTCCATCGTGACGGCATCATGCGGCTTGCCAATGCGCGCGACGAAATTCTGCCGCTCGAGGATCCCCGGGTTCGACGCAATGAGGCCTATCTGCTGGTCATCCTGCTTGCGCGCGTCATCACGCGACTGGGCGATCTGCGCGACATCAATCCCGGCGTGATCGAGAAGCTGTTCGCGTCGGACCTCAACTACCTGCAGGGACTCTACAACAGGATCAATGGCAACGGCTCCAGCAAGCTTCCCGTCGTATGTCCGCATTGCGACGAGAAGTTCGAGCTGGAGCTCGAACCTGCGGGGGAATCGTAGGCTACCCTCTGGACCAGATCGTCCAGGAGGTAGCCTTCGTCGCCTATCATTTTCATTGGTCGCGCACGGAGATCTACGACATGGCTCATCCCGAACGTCGCCAGTGGGTCGAGCAGATCAGTCGTCTGAACCAGGCCGCCCAGGACGAGGCGTAGAATGAGCAAGTCGATCGGCGGCGCACCCGGTTTGTATCTGCAGGGCATTCCGTCAACCCGTGCCCCGCAGCTCAGCGCCATCGCCGGCTTCGTCGGCATTGCGGAGCGTGGTCCGCTGCACCGACCGCAGCCTGTCGGGAGCTGGGACGAGTTCGAGATGGTGTTCGGACGTCCTGTCGGCTACGGCTGGCTCGGCGATGAAGTGTTCGGGTTTTTCCGCAACGGAGGCGCGAAATGCTACGTCGTGAGGGTCGCCGATCTCGCCGATCATTCCGCGGACAATATCGATGGGCGGCGTCCCCGGGTCGATCCGCTACGGGCGGCACAATTTGAGCTCAATGACAGCAATGGCGATGCGACGCTGGCAATCGAAGCCATCAACGAAGGTCGCTGGGGCAATCGGATCGTCCTCACGCTGGGCGAAGGCACACGTCCCAACCTGTCATTGACCACGCTCACGGCGGACGCGACCGCGTCGGCAACCCGGATCTCGGTGGCTGAGGTCTGTGATCTCGCGCCCAACATGAGCGTTAGCCTTGCGGATCCACGCGATCCGTTCAAGGTGACGGGCGCGACGATCGTATCTATCGACAGTCTCAGCCATGTGGTGACCTTGTCGGCGCCGCTGCAGGCCGCTCTGCCGGCGGGATCGCGGCTGTCCGGGCGGGGGCTGAAGCTGGTCGTTCGCCTCGACGATCGATACGAGGTGTTCGATGATCTCTCGATGTCGGCGGCGAGCCCACGCTATGCGCCTGCGCTGATCAATGGCGCCGACGATACGCAGAGCTACATCGACCGGCAGGCGCTCGGCTACTCGATCCTGATCCGCGCGAGCCAGGTGCTGGATCAGGACGGCCGGGCACGGCTCCGTCCGGTCAGCGTGCCGGCGCAGCCGGTGGTCGCAGGCGGCGAAGGTCATCGCTTCAGTGAAGGTACGCTGCAGGCTGCCGATGGCAGCCGTTCGCTCACGCTGGTCTGTCGGTCGGACGGGCCGCACGCCGTCAACATCGGCAGCAGCGGCAATTCGCTGCGGGTGCGAGCGACGGCATTTGCCACGTCGGCTGCCGTGCCCGTCAATCCGGGCGACGACCGGATCGTGGTTCAGAATGCCGAGGGACTGATCGCAAAGGACGTCATCACCATTGCCGATCCCGCGAATGGGGCGGTGATGGAGGACTGCTCCATCGCGCTGGTCCAGCCGGACAACGTTCTGGTGCTCGATGCGGCGGTTCGCAACAAATATCCGCTCAATGCCGCCGTCTCGATCAAGGGCCGCTTCACGCTCACGATCTGGGCCGCCGACAATCCCGAACCAGTCGAAGTCCATCGCAATCTGAGTGGCGAGCCGGCGAGCCCGCGTTATGTGCCGAAGGTGTTGGCCGTAGATCCGGCGACACGCCTTGGCGTCGATGGTCCCACAGTGGCAGGCGCGTCCTTTGCGCTGCCGAGTGGCGAAATCAATCTGGCGGGTGGCCGTGATCCCGGCACGATCCTGTCGGGCTGGTACACCGGCTATCGCGGCGCCGATCTTTTTGCGCCGGCGGGGGGGCCGCCCGGTGCACGATATGGACTGGCGACACTTGAGGAGCTGGAGGAGGTCGACCTTGTCGCGGTGCCCGACCTCGCCGCGCAGCGGCTGCTGGCCACCTCGGACGGAGACGATCCTGAGACGACTTATCTGCAGGCCGCTCGCGAGGTGCTGACGCACGCGACGAGGTGCGGCGAACGCCTGGCCCTGCTCGACACGCCGTTCGGCACGACGCCGGCGCAGGCAACTCTGCTTCCTGGAAAACTGGCGGATGCGCAGGCGGCCAAGTTCGGCGCGCTGTATTACCCTTGGTTGATGACGTCGGTGAACGGCATCACGAGATTGGTGCCGCCGTCCGGCTTCGTGGCCGGCGTCATGGCGCGTTCGGACGCCGCAGCCGGGGTGGGGCAGGCGCCTGCCAATGAGCCCATCAAGGATGTCGTTGATCTCGAGGTCCAGCTCGAGGCCGTGGACCAGAGCGATCTCAACCTTGTCGGCGTGAACTGCGCGCGCAAGGTCGGCGCGTTGGCGATCGAGCTATGGGGCGCACGCACGCTCAGCACCGAGCCCGCATCCCGCTACGTCAATGTCCGCCGGCTGCTCATCGCGGTCAAGAAGCAGCTCGGTCGTGCGTTGCGATGGGTCGCGTTCGAGCCCCACGACGCTGCGCTGCGCCGGCGCGTCGAAGCCAGTCTGACGAGCCTGGTCCGCGGGCTGGTTGCGGGCGGCGCGACCGCTTCGAGCGCTGCCGATCAGGCCTTCTTTGTTGCCTGCAATGATGAGACCAACCCGCCTGAGGTCGTCGCGGCCGGGCAACTGGTTGCCGATATCGGCATCGCGCTGGCCGCACCGGCAGAGTTCATCGTGCTCAACGTCCGGCGTACGCCCGACAGCATCAGTGTCACGGAGGACGGCGGATGATGGGGAGGGTGAAAAGTCATGCGCAGGGCTAGCGATCCGGTCGCCAACTTCCGCTTCGTGCTGGAACTCGGGTTTCTGCAGGCGGCGAGCTTCAGCGAGTGCACGGGGCTGCAGCTCGAAACCAAGGTCTATGAATATCGCGAAGGCGGACGCAATTCGCACGCGCTGAAATTTCCCGACGCCGGCAGCGTCGGCTCGATCACGCTCAAACGCGGCGTGACGTCCGGCGCCAACTCCGATCTGCTCTATCGCTGGCAACAGGACGTCATGTCCGGCAGCTTCAACGCGGCGAGCAACCTCAACCGCAGGCCCAGTAATCCGGATCAGGACATCGACAACAAGGTGGCGGTCATCCTGCTGGACGAAATGGGACGGCCGTTGAAGCGTTGGCAGCTGTTTCGACCGTTTCCCGTGAAGTGGACCGGACCCGACCTGAAGGCGGGCGCCAGCGAGGTCGCCATCGAAGCGATCGAGCTCGCCTGCGAAGGAATCGAGCTGGCTTGAACCATCGACGACGAACCTGGATGTGGATTGAACATGGCGCTGGGCGACACCAACATCATCGGTGATGTGACGCAGACCCTGAAGGATCTGCTGACCGGTCTCGACGTGACGCTCGATTCACCGGCGACGCTGCCAACCGGCGGCGAAGCGGACTTCAAGAAGCTCAATCTGTTCCTCTATCAGGTTCTCGAGAACCCTCATGCGAAGAACCAGGCGTGGTCGTCTCCGTCGGCAACGACGCAGGAATATCCGCCGCTGGCGGTCAACCTGTACTATCTGCTGACGCCCTACGCCAAGGACACCATCAGCGCTCATCAGGTCCTCAGCCACGCCATGAGCCTGCTCCACGACAACTCCATCGTCGACGGCGAACGGCTCTCAGGTGCATTGCCGACCGCAGTCGAGCAGCTCGTGCTGCTGCTTTGCCCGACGACGCTCGAGGAGCTTACCCGGATCTGGAACGCGTTGCAGAGCCCGTATCGGCTGTCCGTCTGCTACGAAGTCAGGATCGCAATGCTGCGCTCGAGTATCAGCCAGCGCGTGAATCGTGTGAGTCAGAAGATCGATGTTTTTGCGCAGCTCTGAACAACGTGCCCTCGAACCGGCTGTTGTCGGCTTTGCCGACAACAGCGCGCATCTGCGCGCCGAGTTTTGGTGGCTGCGCCAGCTGATCCGGGCCGAGATTCGCGTCAGCGACCGCCGCTCGGCCCAGAGGTCCGCCGATGAATTCGCAGGCCTGTATATTTCTCGCGAGGAGGTTGACCGCTACGTCGAATGGCCGGCTGCGCCGGTCGAGCCGCGTTCCGACGAATGGCTGCATGAGCGCCGCGATATCGCCGACCAACGCCGCTCGCTCGACCGCCAGGCGGCGGTAGCGGCCGCGGAAGGCGTGGACCTCAGACTCGAGCGGCTGACGCGTATCTTCGCGCTCGATGAGGTTGCGCGAGGCGCGATCCTGTGCTGCGTCGCCGCCGAGCTCGACGGCCAGATCTCGCGGCTGTTTGCGTATCTTCAGGACGATGCCACCAAGCGACGGCCGACATTTGCGGTTTTGGCCCGGCTGCTGGCACCAGGCTCCGCCGATCCCGTCAGCGTCCGAAGCCTGTTTGGGCCCGCCTGTCCCCTCCACATTCATGGCCTGCTGGAGTGGACGGCCGGTACGGCGGACGGTCCGTTCTCCGCGGTCGAAGCCAGGCTGGCTCCTGGCGTGGTCGATTTCCTGATCGGGAGCGATCGACTGCCACCCTTGCTCGCCGACGCGGTGCGCTCGATCGTTCCCGGCAAAGCCATGGACGATCTGTCCTACTACGCCCAGCACGCGCGTTGTCTCGAACAGCTGCTGCGGATGCGGCGCGCCGAGGGGCGATTGCCGCTGTGCTACATCGGCGGTCCTCGCGGCGCCGGTGAGCAGCTGATCGCGGAAGGCCTCGCCAGAGCCCTTTCGAAGGGACTGCTGCTGGTGGACGCGGCCAAGTTGCCGCTGGTGGGCGGCCGGCTCGAAGAGTTCGGTCTGATGCTCGGGCGCGAGGCGCGGCTCCGCGATTGCGTCGTCCTGTTGCAGGATGTCGACGACATTCTGCGCGACGTCGATCGCGACGCGATCCGCGCGTTGCCGATCGAAGGGCTGCTGCGCGGCCTGACCGGCTGCGATGTCATCGTCAGTGGCGTCATGCCGACGATCGAGTTCCGCCAGAAGGTCCGAACCCGTCCGCTCGGCTTCGATCTGACGTTCCCGACGTTGACTGAGCGGGTCGAGATCTGGGAGCGCTGCCTGAAGCCGCGTGCCGTGGCCCGGCTCGGGTCCGAGATCCGGCTGCTCGCGTCAAAATTCCATTTCACGCCTGGTCAGATCGCGCGCGCGGTCGCGCTTGCGGAGATGACCGCCGGCCGGGATGTCGAAGGCGAGCCCAGCATCGAAGGCTCGGAGCTTCACGCGCGGTGTCGCGATGAAGCCGAGTCGGGACTTCATCAATTCTGCCAGAAGATCACGGCCCGCTACGGCTGGGACGACATCGTGCTGCCGGCCGACGCGCAGGCGCAGCTCAAGGAGATCTGCCGGTGGGTCAAGCACCGCGGGCAGGTCTACGACGGCTGGGGGTTTGGCGCGAAATTCTCTTACGGAAAGGGGCTCGCGATCCTGCTTTCCGGCGCATCGGGGACCGGCAAGACGATGAGTGTCGAGATCATCGCGCGCGACCTGCAACTCGATCTGTTCCGCGTCGACCTGTCCCGGATCGTCAGCAAATACATCGGCGAAACCGAACGCAATCTGAGCCGGATCTTCTCGCAGAGCGCCAGCGGCAATTGCGTGCTGTTCTTCGACGAGGCGGATGCGCTGTTCGGGAAACGGACGGAGGTCAAGGATGCCCATGACCGCTACGCCAATATCGAGGTCAACTACCTCCTGGCCGAGATGGACCGCTACGAAGGGATCATCATCATCGCCACGAACATGAAGGGCAACCTGGATCAGGCGTTCCTTCGCAGGTTCAGTCACGTCATCGAGTATCCGCTGCCCGACGAGCGCCTGCGCGAGATGATCTGGCGCAAGTCGTTTCCGAGCGAGGCGCCGATCCGCAGCGATGTCGATTTCGATTTCCTGGCGCAGAAGATTGGCGTTCCCGGCGGCAGCATCCGCAACATCGCCTTGAGCAGCGCATTCCTCGCCCTGGCGGATGGCACGGAGATCGCGATGGAGCATGTCATCCGCGCCACCAAGCGCGAGTATCAGAAGATCGGGCGGATCTGTTCCAAGTCGGATTTCGGCCAGTACTACGCCATGATCCGGGAAGGTGAGCGGGTATGAGAGATCTCACGAAACGGTTGGACGAGGACCTTGTTGTCCATAAGCCCACTGTCGCTGGTGCGGGTGGCGGAGCGTTGGACCTGGCCAACCTGCCGTTCGATGCCGATCGTCTCGCGGCTCGGCTGCGCGCGGCCGGCAATGCGGCCGAGCGCGCGCAATTGCTGGCTGCCATTCAGGGCCGCTTCGGCAACGCGTTCGCCGCGCGCGTCGTCGACGCTGCCCGCTCGCCCGGCGCTCCGGCGCCGGCTGCGCCTGGGGACGTGTAGCCATGAGCCGCATCATACGATCGATCGCACGACCCGCTGCACAAACGCGCGCCGCGCATGCCGGCGTCCTGCCGCGATCGGTGATCGATTTCGCCGCGATTGCGATGCAAATCCCCATCAGGCGGCGGTGGCGCCGCGAACGCCTGCTGGCAGGCCTCGTCCTCCAACCTCCCGCCAAGCGGCGTTCGCCGCGTGGCGGTGTTGTGCGAGATATCAGGCCGACATCGCTGGCGATGCATCTGCTGGTGACCGCCAGGTTTCAATTGAAGCGGACCGGCGATCCTTTGTCGCTTGTGCCGTCGTCGCGGCAGGATGGCGTTGGCGAGCGGCAACCGCGCGGCGCGGAGTCGCAGACGAGAGTTCCCGTTCCGGGGATCGCGCACCGGCTGCCAACGGGCCGGATCGGACGATCGAGCACGCCCGTCGTTCAAGGACCAAAGCAGTTCGGACAATCGGCCGCGGAGCAGTGGCGTCGCAATGTGATGCGGCCGGGCAGGGCCGAGGCTGTGCAGCGGCCGTCGTCGACGGAGAGTGTCCGCCGGGGGGCGGAGCTTGATCGTAGGCCGGCGTTCAAATCCGACAAGTCGAGGATGATCCAGCAGCAACGGCTCGCACCGCTCACTCCGTGGAGCCGAGCGGAAACGGCCACCCGAGCGACAGAGCCGCGGACACGGCAGAACATGGAACGTCCGTTGATCTTGCCTCGCGTTGTACGTGTCCAGCCAACGGTCGAGCGATCTGCGACGCCGGTCCGGCGCGCGCCGGCCGCATGGTCCGGTCGGCATGCTGATGATCGGCAGCTCGCTGGTCGCGCGACGAAGAGCGAGCTGCGCGTCGCAGCGCCGCCCGTCGTGACCCGGCGGGTTCGATCCGAGCAGGCGCCGCGACAGCCCACATTGACGATCAGACCCGCTGGCTCGGTGGCTGCTCAGAGCGGGCGGGATCAGTCGCATCCGATGGTCGCGCGCACGCCGGCCTCGCGCGCACAAGGCAGCCCTCGTCACGACGCAGTGCTGCTGAGCGCCGTCGAGCAATCCTTGACGGAAAAGCTGCAGCAGCGCGTCGAACAGCAGGTCGCGGTTACCATCACGCAAAAGCTCGCGCTGGAGGCTGAATATCCGCGCGCGCTCGCCCAGCAGATCCAGGACACGCTCTACGATCGTCTGCTGCTGGAAAAAGAGCGACTGGGATGAGGGGCAGTCATGGTTGAACGCATGGAACGGCTGCGGATCCACAATCTCGATACAGGCGAGCAGTTCTTCGTCCTGTTCAATCCGACCGAATACGTCCTGGAAGACGCGTCGCACTGGGCGGACCAGGACAAGATGGGGCAGAAGCCCGAGCTCCACTACACCGGTGGCGATCGCAAGAAGCTGACCATGGAGCTGTTCTTCGACAGCTACGAGGCGCGATCGGACGTGCGCGAACATACGCAGAAGATCGCCGGGCTGCTGGTGTTCAACAAGGAGAAGCACCGGCCGCCCAAGATCGAGCTGAGCTGGGGGCCGACCGCTCCCGGCGGGCCCTATGCCGAGTTTCCCTTTGTCTGCGTTCTGGAAACGCTGAAGCAGCAGTTCATCATGTTCCTGGGCGACGGAACGCCAGTGCGCGCCAAGCTGTCGGTCGCATTCCTCGAATTCACGCTGCCCGAGGAAGAGCTGCAGAAGAATGAGCCGCACTCGCCCGACCTCACGAAGCTCTACGTGGCCAAGGTCAAGGATACGCTGAGCGACATCGCCGCACAGTTCTACGAAGATCCGAGAAAGTGGCGGCCGATCGCGATCGCCAACAACATCGAGAACCCGCGCCGGCTGACGCCTGGTCAGGTCCTGCGTATTCCCAAGATCGTCTGACGACCTTCAAGGAAGCTCTGATGCCTGATGCAAATGCCTCTCCTGAGAGTCGGGTCCTGATCAACGATGTTGCGATCGCGCCGGAGCTGCGTGTCGACATTCTCGAGATCATGGTGGCGCAGCATGTCGAAGGTGGTGACCTGTTCGACATCAAGATCAATGCCGTCAACTCCGAAAACCAGCAGATCAAGTGGATCGACTCGGACGATCTGTCGCCCGGAAACAGGATCGAGATCCAGTGCGGCTATCGCGGCGAGCTGACGACGCTGCTGAAGGGAGAGATTACCGCGTTGAAGGTGGACTACGGCAGCGATCAGCCGACGGTCATGAGGCTTCAGGGATTCGACCGGCTGCATCGGCTGCGACGCGGCCGCAAGACCCGGGCGTTCAACGAGATCAAGGACAGCCAGCTCGCCGAGCGGATTGCACGCGAGATGAACCTGACGCCGGAGGTGCAGGACAGCGGCATCGTTCATCCCTATCTGCTGCAGAACAATCTTAGCGATATCGATTTCCTGCTGATGCGGGCGCGGCGCATCCGCTACGAGGTGCTCGTGACCGGCAGCAAACTGATTTTCCGCGAAGCCAAGAACAATCTCGGCGAAAGCGTCTCGCTTGAGTATCCCAAGGACCTGAAATGGTTCCGCCCGCGCATGAGCACTGCCAATGTCGTCAGCGAGCTGACGGTGCGCGGCTGGAATCCGGCGACCAAGGCCGCCATCCTCGGTGTGGCGCGCGGCGGCGATCAGACCAGCCTGATGGGCGGACACAAGGCCGCACCGGCGTTGACCGAGACCGCGTTCGGCAAGACGGCCGACGTGATCGTCGAGATGCCGGTCGCCACCCAGGCGGAGGCCGACCAGATCGCAAAGGCGCTGTACAACGAGATGGCGCTCGGCCTGATCTCCGGGGATGGCGAAGCCGTCGGCAATGCCAGCCTGATGCCGGGAACGACGGCGCGGTTGAATGGGCTCGGGACGCGCTTCAGCGGGGTCTACTACATTCGTCGCGCCGAGCATCGGATCGCGCCGAAGACCGGTTATGTGACCGCCTTTCAGGTCGTGAGGAATGCGTCATGAGCCTGCTCGAACTCCTGTCGGAAAAATCGGACAGCGACCTCACGACGGGCTGTGTGTTCGGGGCCGTGATCGGCATCGTCTCGAACGTTGCAGACCCGGACGGCCTCGGTCGCGTCAAGGTTCGTTATCCCTGGCTGAAGGATGACAGCGAAAGCCCTTGGGCCCGCGTGGTCTCGTTCATGGCCGGCGCCGGCCGCGGCGCGGTGTTCCGGCCCGACGTGGACGACGAGGTCCTGGTCGTTTTCGACCATGGCGACATGCGCTTCCCCTACGTGCTCGGGGCGGTCTGGAACGGCAAGGACGCGATGCCGAAGGAGCGTGGATCCGACAAGGATAATGCGGTCCGGATGATCAAGTCGCGCAGCGGTCATCAGATCCTGTTTGACGACACCGCCGGCGCCGAGAAGGTCACCGTCATCGACAAGTCCGGCAACTCGATCGAGATGTCGAGCACCGGCGTCGTGGTGAAGGCGAGCAGCATCAAGATCGGCAGCAGCGCCGCCTCCGAAGCGATGGTACTCGGCAACGCACTGATGCAGCTGTTCAACAGCCACACCCATCCGACCGGCGTCGGACCCTCCGGTCCGCCCGTCCAGCCGATGATGGCCGGCAACCATGTCAGCACCAAGCACAAGACGGAATAGCGCGATGCCGCTCGCCAAATCCACTCTCGCCCAGTCGCTGGAGCAGCTGTTCAACAGCAAGCCGGCAACCGCGGCCGATGCTGCGGCGGCTTGGGCGAACGCCTATCTCGGCTACGCCGGTTCGGCGTTGTCGTCGGCCGCGTCGTTGCCGACCAATGCCTCTGCAAATTTTCCGATCCTTCTCGGTGGATTTCAGGGCGGACTGTCGGCTTTGGCCCCCGCCGCTGCTGGAGCTCTGGTGGCGCAGGGCGTGAGCGGGTTCTGGCAGGCCATCGCCTGGGTCGGGCCGACGGCGGCGGGCACCACGGCGTTTCCCGGCAATGCGGCGCTCGCGGCCGCGCTGTCGGGAATCTTTGCTGATCTCGGAAAATCATCTCCGGCGGAGAAGGCCAACAGGCTTGCCGATGCATTCGATGCCGGGGCGCGAACGGTGATCGTCGCGGATATTCCTTTCGTGCAACCGGCGCCGCCCATCGTGGGGCCGATCCAATGATGGAGGGCGAGTGATGGCCATTGCACATCTCGGAAGCGGCTGGAGTTTCCCGGTCGAGCCCGACCGGAACGGCGCGCTGAGCTATCAGCATGACGAGGCCAAGATCCAGCAGTCGATCCTCATCATCCTGGGGACGGCGCAGGGCGAACGAATGATGCGTCCGGAGTTCGGCAGCCGGCTGCGTGATCTGGTGTTCGCGCCGCTCAGCAGTTCGACCAAGAGCCTGGTCGCGAAAGCCATCACCGACGCGCTGATCAAGTGGGAGCCGCGCGTCGACCTTCTCAGCGTCCGGTCCGACGACAAACTGTCGGATCCGGCGACGCTGGTGGTCAATATCGAGTATCGCGTCCGCGCCACCAACAGCGTCTTCAATCTCGTCTATCCGTTCTATCTGCGGGAAGGCAACAATGCAGCCGCCCAAACTCTATGATCGTGCGATCCGTGATCCGGTCGCCGAGGCGGTGGCCCTCGCCAGGCAATATTGCGTGGCCGAGGCACCTGACGGTTATGCCTGGACCACGTTCGAGGACAGCAGCGATCCAGGGCACGGATTGATCGAGCTGAACGCGCGGCTGATCGAGCTGGTGGCTGAGCGCCTCAACCGCGTTCCGGAAAAGAACCTGCTGGCGTTTCTGGATCTGGTCGGGGTCGAGCGTGCACCGGGCATGGCGGCCGAAGCGCCCGTCACATTCCTGTTGTCGCCGCGTCTGGACACGGGGCAGCTCGTGCCGGCTGGAACGCGGGTCGCCACCACGCAGTCCGAAGCGGCGGACGCTCAAGTGTTCGAGACACAGACTGCGTTCTTTGCGACACCGGCCAAGCTCGTTCGTACCGTCAGCGTGTTTCCTGCCGCCGGTCGCTTCGCCGTGCAGGTTCCAATCGACCTGCCGCCGTCACCCGAAAAGCTTGCGGCTGCAGCGGCGATCCCGGTGCTGGACGAACGCGGCGATGGCCACGCCGCCATCGAGCACACGCTCTTTCTGGCCAGCGCTGCGTTGTTCTCGCGCGGCGAGCCGGCCGATATCACGCTCCGATTCACCTTCGAGGTCGGAAGTGCCACCTTCAGTGACAGATATCTCAGCTGGCAGAGGTTCGACGGTGGCAGCAAGTCTTGGGTCGGGATCGACGATGTCGCGTATCGCGCGGCAGCATCCGAACAGGTCGACGTCATCTTCCCGTCATTTCCTGGCACCGCCAAGGCTGAGGTTGCCGGTGACATCGACAGCTGGGTTGCATGCCGTCTGACCGTCCCGCCGGAGACAGTGAAGGTGTTGCCGCGCCTGGTATCGGTCTCAGGAAGGGCAGAGACGGCAGCGCCGCCGAACGTCCAGGCTGACGTGGCGCTGTTCAACGATGCCAGGCTGGATCTGACCAAGCCGGCTCGGCCCTTCGGCGAACGGCCGCGCTACGGCGACGCATTCTATCTTGGCAGCATGCAAGCCTTCGCGCCGGATGTCGGCGTCGTCAATCTCCGCTTCACGCTGCATCCTTACGACACCGCCGCGCTGAGCAGCATCTTTGGCAACCTCGGCGACGAGTCCACGACCGTCGTGACCAGGCTCGAATGGCAATATCTGGCGGCTGGCGGCCTCTGGACGACGATCACGAAAGTCGGTCACGTTCTCAAGGTCACGCGCGGCAACCCGATTGCGTTCGAGCAGCTGGCCGAAGACCAGCGCGGGTCCGCGACCGTCGACCAGAAGAACTGGACGCTGTTCGGAACGATCGGAGGCGACGCCACCATCAATATCAGGTTCTCCCCGGAAAAGGACGCCGTGCTCGGCAAGCTCGGCGGCGTTGAAGCGTACTGGATTCGGGCGGTTGTCAGGAGCGAGCATGCCTATGGCCGCGATGGCTTCGTCAGGATCACGACATCTGCGGCGGGCGTTCCGTCGATCCGGGCCGTCGATCCCAGCTTCATCGCGCCGGTGATCGAGAAGATCGAACTGGAGTACGACGTCGCGACCCCTCCGATCAGGCCGGATCGCCTGACAACCCTGAACAATTTCGAGTTCGTCCGACGGGACTCGTCGGCCTTGTCCAGCAGAGGGCTCGTGCCGTTCGTCGGGTTCGCTTCGCAGCGGACTGGAGGCATTGCGCTGGGCAGCGCCCCAGCCTGCTACCTGGGCTTCGACCGCGCTTTCGGCAATGCATTCATCAGTCTCTTCATCGCACTCCGTGAGGCCAAGGACGCCGCTCATCTGCTTCCGGATCTCGATAATCCGCGGCTGGTGTTCGAATATCTTGGACCGGATCTTCGGTGGAAGTCGCTCGACGTCGAAGATGGCACGGGAAATCTGACGTCCAGTGGTGTGGTCGGCTTTCTGGCCGCGGCGACGAGCCCCCGCTTGTTGTTTCCGGAGTTGACCGACGGCACGGCGCTGCACTGGTATCGCATCCGGCAAGCAGGAGGTTCCTACGCGACGCCGCCGTTGCTCGAGATGGTGCTGCCGAACAGCGTCATGGCGTTCAATCAGGAGACCTCGGCAACTGACACGCCGTTGGCGTCGGGTTCGGGCGAGCCCAATCAGAGCGTTACCATTCTGCAACGGCCCGTGCTGGCCGGCGACATCTGGGTTCGCGAGAACGAGGTGCCGAACGCGCTCGAACTCGCTGCGCTGCTCGACGAATCCGCTGATCAAGCGCCCGGCGGTGAGGTGTCGCTCGCGGATGTTCTTGACGTCCGGGAGCCTGGCGACGTCGGCGAGGACAGGCAGGTCTGGGTGCGTTGGAATCGGGTGCCCAACTTTCGGATCTCCGGTCCGCGCAGCCGCCACTATACGCTCGAAGCCCCGACCGGTCTGGTGACCTTCGGAGGTGCCGGCGGCGGTCTGATCCCGCCGATCGGCAAGGACAACATCATCGTACGCGGGCTCAGGTCCGGCGGCGGCAACGCGGCCAATCGCCTTGCGACGCCGCTCGCGATCAAGGAGATGAAGTCGTCGCTCCCGTTCATCGACAAGGTGTTCAACCTGCGCGGCGCCGTGGGTGGCTCGGATCCGTGGACCTTGCAGCAAACCTATGAGCTCGGGCCGCAGGCGCTCAAGAATCGCGGCCGGGCCGTCTCCAGCGAGGACTTCAGCTGGCTGACGATCTCGAACTTCAGCGAGGTTGCGCGGGCCAAATGTCTGGCGACGCGGGCGCCAGGCGCGGATGGAACGCTCCTGTTCAAGCCCGGCGCCGTCTCGATCATCATCGTGCCGAATGACACGAGCCCGATGCCGCAGCCGACCAAGGGGCTGTTGCGCCGGATCGAAGAGTTTCTTCGGCTCAACGCGCTTGGTGCGATCGGCGCCGACATTCACGCTTTGGCCGTGGTCTATCGGTCGGTGTCGATCGCGGCGCGGGTGCATCCCAGGCGGCCCGACGAGGCGAGCGCGGTGGCGCGGAGAGTCGTGTTGGCGTTGGACGACTTCTTTCACCCGTTGACCGGCGGGGAGCAGCACCGGGGCTGGCCGTTCGGCCGCCACGTCTATCTATCCGAGGTCTATGCGGTGATCGAGCGAACCGAGGGCGTCGATCACGTCGTCGAGGCAGGCTTTGTCGGCGAGGAGCCGGTCATTGCAGAAAACATGCTCGTCGCCTCAGGCGTCCACCAGATCACGATGGTCTGATCATGACACTTCCGAACATCACATTGGACGACCGCAACTTCGATCAGCTGTTCGCCTTCATGCGCAAGCAGATCGGCGCAGCTCATACCGATCACAACTATTCCGATCCGGGCATCGCGATGCTCGATTTGCTGTGTTGGATCTCCGAAGGCATCATCTTCCGGACCGACCGCGTACCCGATGCGCATATCGAGAAGTTTGCCGACCTGATATTGGATCCGCCGGAACCGGTCACCATTCCGCTGGTTCTGAGAGCCTCGCTCGATCCTGCACGCACGGCGCCATTGACGGTGAAAGCGGGAACGCGATTTGCGACCGTTTTTGCCAGGCTCGATGCCACAGGCCCCGCGCGGCGCTTCGTTTTCGAGACTCTGACGCCGGTGACGTTCCAGCCGCAGCCCGCGGCGCAATCCGTTGCCGTCACGGCGCGCGAGCATCTCATGGTCTCGCAGCAGACGCTCGGCATCAGCAACGGCCGTCCGAACCAGGTGTTCGCGCTGTCGCCTGTGCATGGCGATATCGGCCTGCCGATCGGCGTGCCCGCGCCCGTGCTGCTCGATCTTGCCCGCACCGGTGAGGGCTACAATCCCAATCCGCGCGTCAGCGTCGACGGACAGCCTTGGCAGCTGAAGCAGTCGCTCCTGACCGAAGCGTCCTGGGTCCGGAACAACCCGGAAGCCATCCACTTCGCCGTCGACGCCAACGCCGGCACGATCCGGTTCGGCGACGGCCAGTTCGGGCTGGTGCCGCGCGAGGGGGCGAGCATCGTCTGCAGCTATCAAGTCCTGCAGGGCCCCGCCGCGCTGCGCCCGCCGCCCGGAAATCTTCACCGGCTCGATGCCATCGCCGACCTCCAGCCTGGCGAGAAGATCGACGTGGAAAGGGGAGAGCCCGAGGGCGCGGCCTTCTTCTTTCCTCCCGATGCGCGCCTGCGCGAGGGTCTCAAGCGGTTTCGGCGGCCGTACCGGCTGATCACCGCCGATGATTTCGAGCATGTGATGCTCAACGACTTCAATGACTATCTGAATGGCTATCAGGACGGCACGGCGCCCGGCGGGACCGGAACGGCGGAGAAGGTGCTGCGTGCGACGGCGCTGATGAACTATCAGCCGCAGGCCCGGCAGCAGCAATCGTTCGGCTGCGTGACGTTGCTCGTCCTGGCCCAGAAGGGCAAGGACCTCGACAGCGCCCTGACCGATCCGGACCTGCCAGACCAGCAGAAGGCCGACCTGATCGCGCTGCGACCCGGGCTGGCAGACAAGGTCCAGCGGTTTCTCGACAAGCGCCGGCTGATCGGCACGCGCATCTTCGTGCAGGCGCCGGCGCTGACGCTGCTGACGATTCGCATCCAGGTCGCCGTGTTCGGCGATCGCAACACTGAGGACATGGAGCGGATCGTCGTCAAGACCATTCGGGCATTTCTCGGCGTCCTGACCGGCGGTGTCGATGGCAGGGGCTGGCCGATGAGCCCGACCGGAGGCGGCGTATACCGCTCGAAGCTGTACAGGCTGCTCGAAGATATCGAAGGCGTCGACCACGTCGCCGATCTGTCTCTGACGCCTGCGAACGAGAGCGGCGACGTACTGCTGCCGCCATTGTCGTTGCCGGCGCTTGCGAGGGACGGCCTCGCGGTCAACGTGGTGCGTGTGTGAGGAAATAGTATGGCAAACCAGAATCCGGGCAACACGCAAAGCGATTACCTGCAATATCTGCCGGAGTTGTTCCGGATGCCGTCGACGCCGGGGGCCGCGCCGTTCCTCGGCCGATTCCTGAAGATCTTCGAAGCGCTGCTGACTGGACGCGAGGATGCACAGCCTCTGCCGACAGGCCGGAAGATCACCGGGCTCGAAGGCATCCTCGAGCGCTACACCGATGAGCTGGATCCGGTGCTGGCGTCAGTCGAACCGTCCGCCGACGGACGCCGGATCAGCTCCGATTTCTTGACCTATCTCGCGAGCTGGCTCGCGCTCACGCTCGACCAGAACTGGCCGCTCGCCAAGCGCCGGCAATGGGTGCAGCGCATCGTGCCGCTCTATCAGCGGCGCGGCACGCGTGCGGCGCTCGACGAATATCTGGCGATGTTCGTCGGCGCACAAGCGAGGGTCGACGAGCCGCGTGGCTTCGTGCTCGGCAGGACCGACGATGTCAAGCGGGCCTCCACGCTCGGTGTGGATACCTTTCTCGGTGTGCCCGCCTATTATTTCCGCGTCTGCATCAACTACGGGTTTCCCGACAACCTCGCGCAGCGCGCGGGGATTGCCGCCGAGCCGTTCGACATCAATGTCTGGCGCATCATCCGCAGGAGCACGCGCGCGATCATCGATCTCGAGAAGCCGGCTCACACCTACTACCAGCTCGACGCGCGAACGCCCGGCATCATCCTCGGCTTTCGGCAAGTCAACGGGCAGCCGGTGAAGCAGCGGGCGACGCTCGGCGTCGATACGCTGATCTGGAAGAATTCGAAGCCAATCTAACGCGCGCGGGGAGCAGGGCCGATGGAGATGGAGATCAAGCGCGTCAACTTCTTTGATGGACAATATCTGCAGAAGGAGGAGTTCAACGACCTCTCGGACTACATCGTGCACATGCGCAGGCGGCTGCTGTTCGTCATGTTCAGGCGGAGCGGCGTGGTTCAGTCCAAGGACGAAGACCTCAGGATCGTGACGGATCCCGATCCGGCGCAGAAGCGGTTCCATGTCAACGCCGGCATGGCGATCGGCTGCGTGCCCGACGAGGCCGAAGCGAGGGAGATCGTGCTTCGCGAGCCAACGTCGATGATCGATCTCACCACGCAGCAGACCGCCTTCCAGCCCGGAGACAAGGTGATTGTCACCATCCGCTACCATGAGCAGAAGGTCACAGATCCGCCGTCGGCCGGCGATGTGTTCGAACCCACGCGGATTCTCGAACAGGCCCTGGTCGAGGTCCATCGCGCTGCGCCGCCGCAGCCGTCGGATGCCAACCCGTATGTCGTGCTCGGCGAGATCGACTTCAACACGATGAAGGCCACCGAGGCCCAACGGCAGACGGCCGCGATCCAGTCGGCCTTGTTCGCGGCCATTCCGTCCATCAGGTTGCAGCCGAACCAGATCACGGCGACCGGGCAGGCCGTCACGCTGACCGTGACCTCGGCCGGCGGCCTGAGCCTCGCAGGCATGACACCGGCGCAGCTTACGGTGACGCCGCAGGCGGGCCTCTCCAATCTCGTGGTGAGCAATCAACAGCCGACGAGCTTCAATCTCTCCTTCACGATCGACAGCGCGGCGGCCGCTGGTAACCGCACGCTGGCGGTGACCGTGAATGGTGTGACTGCGCAGGACACCTTCACGGTGCAAGCGGGCTTGACCATCTCCGGGTTCAGCAAGGTCGACGTTCCGAACGGCAACAACCTGTTCAAGATCACAGGGACGGGCTTCACCACCCCCACGATCGTGCAGTTCTCGAAGGCTGGCGGGAGCTTCGCCACTCCGGTGATCGTTCTCAATGTCAGTCCGACCGAACTCGGAATTCCGGTCGACCAGATTCCGTCGGACGCGACGAGAGGCCCGGTGCAGGTCCAGAGCAATGGCCAGGTGGTCAAGAGCACGGCGGCGATCACGCCGCCGGCGCGGATCACCGATTTCGCTCCGGCTCAGGTCAGGCCGAACGCCCTTCTGACCATCAACGGCGCGGGTTTTCTCGACCTCGCGGCGGTCGGCTTCAAGGGGGGAGAGCACCGGCAACCGTTCACGGGTCCGGGTGAATCGGTGACGGACGGCAAGATTACCGTGAGCGTTCCGGGAACGGCGACGTCGGGACAAATCACAGTCACGACGGCAGCTGGCACCGTGCAATCGTCGCAGACACTGATCGTGGTTCCCTGAAGGAGTGAAGCCAATGACGGTCAAGTTCTGGAAGGCCTCTCGCAACCTCGTGATGGGAGCTGTACTCGCCTGCGCGCTCATCAACGCCGCCTCGTCTCAGCAATCCGGCACCGTGCTGCGCGCGAGCTCGACGCTGTTGGGCGGCACGACGGCAACGATCGAAATCGATATCGCCGGACCGAAGACGGCGAATACCGAGACCAATTTGCTGCTCGAATTCGGCCCTGACGGCAACAGCCGGACCAACCCGGTCCCCGATCCGGCTCTGCCGGCCACGACGACGTTCACCGTCAGCTCCAGCAGCGGCGGCTCGCACGTCTTCCCGCTGTTCGGCGGCTTCGAATCGCAAGCCTTCCCCGGCAAGAATGTCGCCTTCAACCTGCTCGATCCGCCGACGTCGCCTGGTCTGTACTCGCTCTCGATCGTCCATCTGCAGGAGGTTCCCGCGGGCGTCACCGAGATTTGGAAGGTCCAGATCAATGGCTTGCCGCGCGCAGGCGTGCGGACCATCGCTTCGGTTCGGCAAGGCGCGTTCAGGAGTCTGGTGCCGACAGGGGTCTCGCAAGGCCCGCCCGCGATCACGATCGTGCCGCCGCCGGTCACGGTCGGATCCGCGCCCGCGCTCACCGTCAGGTCCTCCGGCGGGCTCGACCTCTCGAACGTCGCTCTGTCCCAGGTGGCGATCACCCCGGAGCTTGGCATTTCCGGCCTCGGCATCGGCAACGCGACGCCGAACAGCATCGTCGTGTCCTTCAATGTCGCCAATTGCACGCCGGGCGGCGAGCGGACGCTCACGATTAGGGACCAGAACGTCGCGGCGTCAGCGATCTTCGCACTGGCTGCCGTGCGTCAGACGCCTGCGATCAGCGTGTCGCCGACCCGCGTGGTGATCGCGAGCACCGCGACGCTCAACGTGATGTCGACCGGATGCTTTGATCTGTCGGGCGTCAGGCCTTCGCAGGTCAGCATCGTCCCCTCGACCGGCATCTCGGGAATTACGGTTGCAGCGACCTCGGCGACGAGCCTCAGCCTGTCATTCGCGGTCGCCGGCGATGCGCCGCTGGTCAGCCGCCGGCTCGTCATCGAGAACGGTGACAGCAATTCCTCGGCTGCGTTCGAGGTTGCCGCCCCGTTCCACCCGCCGCCACCGCCCATCCATCATTGTACGCCGTCGCAGCGCTGCTGCGAGGAAGACGAAAACGGCTCATGCACGCTGTGCATCAATCGCCCGCGCCAGTGCCCTTAAGAGCTCAGAGAGGTCCCGGGACCATGGCCGCAATACGTAGCAGATCTCGCGTCGTGGCGGCCGTCGTCCTGCTTTGCGTGTGCGGCAGTGGCGTCCGGTCGCAACAGTCGGGCACGCTTCTGCGAGAAAACCTGACCATGCTGGGCGGCCCGGCGGCGAGCATGCAGATCGATGTCGCCGGGCCGAAGACTGCAAATTCCGAAACCAGCCTGCTGCTCGAATTCGGACCGGACGGCAACGGCCGGTCGGATCCAGCACCTGATCCGGGGCTGTCGCCCGCGGCGACGTTCACCGTCAGCGCGAGCTTCGGCGGTTCGCGTGTATTCTCGCTCGGCGGTGGCAGCGAAGAGCGCGTCTTCGCCGGCAAGCTCGTGGCCTTCCAGCATCTCGATCCGCCGAACGCGCCCGGGCTCTACGCCCTGTCGATCGTCCATCTGCAGGACGTGCCGGTGGGCGCCGTCGAGACCTGGACGGTTCGGATCGAGGGATTGCCGGCCAGAGGAGGGCGCGTCATCGCCTCGATCAGGCAGGGCAATTTCAGAAGTCTGTCGCCGACCGGGCCGGTGCCGCGCCCGCCGAGCATCGGCCTGCTGCCGCCGCCGCTTGCCGCCGGAGCGGTGTCGTCGCTCGTCGTCAGGTCGTTCGACGGGCTCGACTTGTCGCATCTGTCGTCCGAGATGCTTGAGATCGTCCCACCCAATGATGTCTCGGTCCGTAGTGTCGGCAATGCCTCGCCGAACACGGCAATCGTTTCAGTCGACATTGGAAGATGTGCAGCAGGCGGCGAGCGCACGCTCGTGATTCACGGACAGGATACATCGGCTTCGACGATCTTCGCCGTGACCGCCGCTCAGGACGCTTCGATCAGCGTGGTGCCCAATGGAGTCATCAACTTCAGTTCGGCGATGCTCAACGTCGCAGCGTCCGGCTGCCTCAATCTCAGTGACCTGACGCCTGCTCAAGTCTTGATCGAGCCGTCGGATGGGATCTCGGACATCGCGGTGACGGTCCTGTCGGCAACCAGCGCGAACGTCGCCTTCGAGGTCGCTGAGAATGTGCAGATGGGCACCCACACGCTCTCGATCGTCAAGGGGGGCCTGCGTGCCACCGACAAGTTCCTGGTTGCGCGCCATCCGCCGCCGCATTCCGGCGCGTGTGGTGCCGGGCAGAAATGCTGCGGCCAGACAGATCACGGTTCATGCGCCGGCAGTTGCATCCCGCGGAGTCAACACTGTTAGTGAGCCCGCCGCGTCGTCATTATTTCATGGATCAGGGGTTTTCAGCATGGTCGCCGGTCTCGCTTATCGATTTCGAAGCATGGCGCTCGCGGTCGCACTCGCCGCGCTGCCAAGCGGCCCCGCTCTGTCTCAGCAATCCGGCACGGTGCTGCGGGAGAGTTTGACGCTGCTGGGCGGCACGGCCGCGACGATCAAGGTCGACATCGCCGGACCGAAGACCGCCACGTCGGAAACCAACATCCTGCTCGAATTCGGCCCCGACGGAAACAGCCGGACCGACCCGGCGCCCGATCCGGTTCTACCGGCAACCGTGACATTCTCCGTCGCAGCCAGCATCGGCGGCTCACGTCTGTTTTCGCCCGCCGGCGGCGTCGAGACGCAGGCGTTCAGCGACAAGATCGTTGCACTGCAGCCGTTGGATCGGACTTATGCGCCCGGTCTCTATGCGCTCTCCGTCCTTCATCAGCAGGCGATCCCGGCCGGCGTCACCGAGACCTGGACGCTTGACATCAACGGCCTGCCGCCAAGAGGGATACGTGCGATCGCATCTGTCAGGCAGGGCGTCTTCAAGAGCCTGACGCCGACCGGTGTCTCACAGGGACCGCCTGCCATCGCCATCGGGCCAGCGCCGATCGCGCGGGGCGCCGCAGCCGCGCTCGTCGTCAAATCCTCGGGCGGACTCGATCTCTCGGGCATCAATCTCTCGCGCGTCACCATCACGCCGGGCGCGGGAATTTCCAATGTCGCCGTCAGCAGTGCCGCGGCGAGTAGCGCGGTTCTGTCGTTCAACGTCGCGGACTGCGCGCCGGCGGGAGAACGAACATTGACGATCCAGGATCAGACGGCGTCCGCATCCACGGTGTTCGCAATCGCAGGCCCGCAACTGGTGCCCGCGATCAGCATCGCGCCGGCCCGGGTTCTGCGCTCCACGTCGCCGACGCTCAGTGTGACCTCGAGCGGCTGTTTCGACCTGTCTGCCGTGTCGGTCTCGCAAATCACGATCACGCCGAGCGACGGCATTTCCAACATTGCCTGGAACGTCACCTCGGCGTCGACGGCAACTCTGTCCTTCGCCGTCGCAGACGACGCGCCGGTGGGAAGCCGCAACCTCGTCCTCACCGGCAGCGGCGGCAGCGTCATGGCCGGATTCACGGTTGCGCAGAAAATCATCGTTGTTTTTCCGCCCTGCTCGCCGGGTCAGAAGTGCTGCGAATTCCGCAACGGGCGCTGCGCCCGCTGCGAGCCGATCACGTCCCTGTGCAGATTTCAGATCCCGGTGCTGCCTCGGTTTGAACCGCTCTGACGAAAGCGCGTGCCCATGTGTATCTGCATCATCCGACCATCATCTCCTTTGATCGGCATCCACCGCCGGCAGGCGCGTGGGATCGACGGCCTGCTCGGTCGATGGTGGGCAGCACTCCTCATCGCTCTGTTGGCCTTCATGTGGAGTTTGGCAGCCTTTGCACAGCCGTCGGGGACGTTGCTGCCCGAAACATTGACGTTTTCCGACACGCCCGCCGCCGTGGTCGAGTTCGATGTGCCCGGGCCCAAGACGGCCAACAGCCAGACTGTCGTGCTGCTCGAATTTGGTCCGGATGGCAACGCTGTGACGAGTCCGCCTCCCGCGTTGGAATTGCCCCCGGCCGCGCGATTGACGCTGAGCTTCAACGGCAACTCCAAGATCTACGTGCCGGGCAGCGAGGAGGCTGGTCAGCCGTTTCCGCTCAAGCAGGTTGAGCTGGCCCGGCTGCAGCCGGCAACCGCGCCGGGCCTCTACGCCCTTTCGATCGTTCACCTACAGGAGATTCCTGCTGAGACAGTCGAAACCTGGAAGTTGGAGCTGACCGGCTTGCCGGCGACCGGCGTGCGCGCTGTCGGCGGCATCACGCAAGGGTCCTTCAGGAGTCTTGCGCCCACTGGCAATGTCTACCAGTCGCCCCAGATCGACCTCGCGTCCGGTCTAGTGAGAACTGGAACGACGGCTAACCTGACGCTCACGGCGCGCGGCTTCGCGCTGTCGCAGCTCGCCGAAGTCAGCGTTTTGCCTGAGACCGATATCGAATCTGTTGGCCTGCGCGATGTCGCTGCAGTCGGAGCGACCTTGTCGCTGGTCATCGGCAACAGCGCGGCGCCTGGACCTCGATTGCTGACGGTGCGGCAGGGTGACATCAGCGTACACAAGACATTTTCGCTGACGCAGGGGCCGGCCATCAGGATCGCTAAGCCGAGATGGATCACCGGTCCTCCCGGCAAGGCGACGATCAATGTCACTGCGCTGGGCGGGGCGGACTTCTCGATGGTGAATACGACGGATATCTCGGTCTGGTCGCCGCAGTTCGCGTTGGATGTCCCGGCGCCGAAGATCGTTGCCATCAGCAACAGGGACGCAGCAAACATGACGATCAGTCTGGATGATCTTGGGCTCGGCTTGGACGTGTTCGGGCTGACGCTGAACATCCAGACCGCATCCGGTCTCCTTCATGGCCAGTTCTACGCCAGGGATCATCGCGGTCTGCAGACCTGCGAGGTGAGCTCGGAGCATTGTTGCGAGCGCCCGCCCGGCATCGTCGGCAGGCCGGACGCCATATGCATGGCCTGCATGCCGAATGACCAATTGTGCCAGTGAAAAGTGAGCTGCGACGGGCTCGCGCAACGGGCCTCACGCACGACAAGGAATCGTTCGATGGCGGAAACCGAGATCAAGCGCGTCAATTTTTTCGACGGACAGTTCCTGAAGCAGGAGGAGCTGAACGATCTCACCAACTATGCGGTCCGTATGCAGCGCAGGCTGTTGTTCGCGCTCTTTGACAAGAGCGGCGTGATCGAGACGGGGTCTGCCGATCTCGCGGTCGAGGTGCCGAACCCCGCCCAGAAGGCCATTCGCGTCAGGGCCGGGATGGCGATTGGCCGGCGTTCCGACGTCGCCGAAGCCCATGAGATCATCCTGCGGCAGGACGTGACGTCGATCAGTCTGACCGTGGCAAGCGCCAGCGTCCCCGTGCCGCTGCAGCCCGGCGACACTGGAATCGTCACGATCCACTATGACGAGCAGCCTAGCGGCGGCGATGCGGCTCATCCGACGCGGATCAAAGAGACTGCAGTGGTGACTGTTCACCGCAATGCACCGCCGGAGCCGAACCCGGCACGGCCATTGATCGTGCTCGGCAAGGTGGCGTTCGACAGCATGGTGGTGACACCGGGACAGCGGCAGCGAACCCAGATCAATGCCGGCCTCACGGGAGGCAAGCCCCTGCAGCAGAGCGCGGTGATCAGCAGCATCGATCCGCAACAGGCGCTGCAGGGCTCCAGCGTGCAGATCACCATCGCCGGGATGAAGCTCGGTGGGGCCACGGCGATCAACTTCGATAAGCCGGGCATCACCGTGCAGAACATTCAGTCCGACCTGGCCGGCGCGCGCATCACGGCGATGCTCACCGTGGCCGCCAACGCGGCTCTCGGAACGAACCACTTCACCGTGACGACATCAGGGGGCCCCGTCGACAGCCCGGCAAATGCGTTTTCCGTGTTGGCGGCCCCGCAAGTCACAGCCGTGACGCCGGCGACGAGCGGGCCCGGCGGAGAGATCAGCGTGCGCGGGGTCAACATTCGCGATCCCAGGCTCGGGGACGGCCAACCTGCGACCGGGACCGAGATCCTGTTCCTCCATGCGGACACGTCCGACGTTCTGGCCAAGAGCGCGAATGTCACCGTCGCGCCGAACATCGGAACGTCGCAGCAGGTCAAGGTCAAGCTGCCGCCCGTCGCGGAATGGCGCGTTCCGTTGCTGCTCGGCGTGCGCGTCCGGGTGCGGCTTATCTTCCAACGGGCCACGGCGGAGGCTCCGGGAGCGCCGCTACAGGTCTTCTTGCAATAGGACGATCGTATCGGCGCGATTGAGCTTGGAGAGCCCGCATGGCCGCGACAGCTGCCCGCTCCGAAGCAAAGACCGGACATCGCGACTCCGACGCCGCGCACGGAGCGAGCAAGGCGGCGCCGTCGCGCGTCGTGCGCAACGACGACCATGCGCTGTCGCCGGCCATGGATCCTCAATCCGCGGCCGCCTTGATCGCCGAACAGGCCGGGGGCGCGAGCTCCGTCGCCACACGCCGTGCGATGCTCGCCCGCATCCAGCAGACCTATGGCAACCGCTACGCAGCCAGCGTGGTTGCGGAGCTTCGCGCCCGCGACGCCGCCAAGACCGGCAAGACTCCATCCGATCCACTCGTCGCGGAGAGCGCCGGCCCGTCGCATGCTGCGGCGGCATCGCCGGCGGCCGGGGGCACGCAGGGCGCAGCGCCGGCGACCAGGCCGAGCGCGGAAGCTGCCGCCAAGCCTGCGGCGGCGGCCGCTCCGGATGGTCGTGCGCCGGCCGTCGCCCAGCAGGCGAATGCCGGCAAACCAGACGCGATGAAGCCCGGGCCGAAGGCGCCGGGGGCCGCCGCGCAATCGGCGGCGGCGACATCCGCGCCTGCCGCCTCGCCGACGGCCGGCGTAGCAGCAGCACCTGTCGCCACAGCAGCAGGCCCCGCAGCGTCCGCCGCGGCCGCGCCACCGGCGAAGGCGGACGGCAGTGCAGCCGCGTCTGCCGCAGGCCCGAAGGCTGCTGCGCCGTCACCACGTGAGGCCATCGCTTCGACCATCGCCGACATCCATCACCGCGCGGCCCGTTCGGGCGCGCATACGCCGGCGACGACGGCCGTTGCCTCCGCCCAGGCGGCCGCGATCACGCCGAAAACCGAGCAGCTGCGCTCCGCGGCGACGCAGACCGTCGGCAATCTCGGCGCCGCGACCGCCCAGACCAAGTCCGTGCCGCGTGATGAATTCAGGACAAAGCTCAAGAAAGCGATCGAAGACGCGACGCCCAAGCCAAAGACCGAAGCAGCCGCGGACAAGCTGATGAAGTCGGGCGCGGCGGACGCCAGGGCGACGATGGGAGGCCAGCTCGCCACGCAACGCGATACGGCAACCGGACCTCTGAAGTCGCAGTCGCAACCCGGCGCGGACGTGCCGCCATCGTCGCAGCCGGCACCGCCGCAGACCGCGCTGCAGCCCGAGCAGACCGGAGCCCCGCCTGCGCCGGTCTCGGCCGCGCCGGTGGCTCCGGCGCCGCTTCCCGCCGAGCGCCTCGACTATTCGAGCGACCGCGAGCCGACCGATCGCGCGATGGCCGACAACAAGGTCAGCAAGGAGCAGCTCGAGAAAGGCAACGAGCCGGCGTTCGGACAGACGCTTCAGGCGCGAGCCAACGTGGAGCAGCACGAGGCCGGTACGGAGGCGCGCTACCGGCAGTCCGAGGCCAAGGTCCAGGATCACGCCAAGCTGGCGGCGCAGGCCGAACTGGGCAAAGGGCTGGGCGGCATCCACGGGACGCGGCAGCAGCATGTCGGCCGGGTGGCCGGACACCAGGTCGGCACCGCGGCGAAGAACGCCGGCGAGCGACAGCGCATCACCGAGACCATCAACGGCATCAGGGACAAGACGCGCTCGCAGGTCGGCGAGATCCTGTCGACGATGGAGAAGGAGGCGTCGGACATTTTCGAGGCCGGCTTGTCGCGCGCCGAGCAGGCCTACAAGGACACGTTCGAGGACGCCAAGGGCGGCGTCGGCACCTGGCTCACGACCTGGGGCAGCGATTGGGAAAAGCTGATCGAGGACTCCCTGGGCAAGGCGCGCCTGCGATATCTGCAGGAAGTCGATATTGCCGTAGACCAGGTGGTGACTCTGGTCGACACCAAGCTGGCCGCGGCCAAGGCGTGTGTCGCAGACGGCCGCAAGCAGGTCGAGGACTTCCGCAACGGCCTCGACAGCTCGGTGCAGCATTTCGCCGACGACGCGATGGCCGCGGTCAGCACCGATTTCGACGCGATGGGCGAGGAGATCAATCAGCGCCGGGACGCCCTCGTCGACAAGCTCGCCCAGCAATACAAGAGCTCCTACGAACGCATGTCGGCGATGGAGCAGGAGCTGCGCGAGGCGAACAAATCGCTCTGGCAGCGGATCTACGACGCCACGGTCGGCCTGATCGAGAAGATCATCGCCTTCAAGAACATGCTGCTGGGCATCCTGGCAAAGGCGGCAGCCGTCCTCGACGACATCATCTCCGATCCCATCGGCTTCCTCGGCAACCTCGTGTCGGGGGTGATGCTGGGCCTGAAGAACTTCATGTCCAACATCGGCAAGCACCTGAAGAAGGGGCTGATGGAATGGATCTTCGGCGCCTTGGCGGGCGCGGGGTTGCAGCTTCCCGACAGCTTCGACCTCAAGGGGATCATCAGCATCGTGCTGCAGGTGCTCGGGCTCACCTACGCCAATTTCCGTTCCCGCGCGGTGGCGATCGTCGGCGAACCGATCGTGGCGGCGCTGGAACAGGCGGCGGAGGTCTTCAAGATCGTCGCCACCGAGGGCATTGCCGGCCTGTGGCGCTTCATCAAGGAGAAGGTCGAGGACCTCAAGTCGATGGTGCTCGACGCGATCTTCGATTTCATCAAGGAGCGCGTGCTGATCGCCGGCGTCACCTGGATCATCGGCCTGCTCAACCCGGCGTCGGCGTTCTTCAAGGCCTGCAAGGCGATCTACGACATCGTCATGTTCTTCGTCACCCGCGGCCAGCAGATCCTCGATCTCGTCAACGCGGTGATCGATTCGATTGCGGCGATCGCCAAGGGCTCGATCGGCGTCGCGGCCACCATGGTGGAGGACGCGCTCGCCAAGGCGATCCCGGTCGCGATCGGCTTCCTCGCCGGCCTGCTCGGGCTCGGTGACATCAGCGGCACTATCCGCAAGACCATCGAGAAGGCCCAGGCCCCGGTCAACAAGGCCATCGACTGGGTGATCGGCAAGGCGGTGACGCTGGTGAAGGCCGCCGGCGGCTTCATCAAGGGATTGTTCGGAGGAAAGGAGAAGAAGGGGAAAGACGACAAGGTCGAATCGGATGACCCGCAGCACGATGCCAGGGTCGAGGCCGGTCTCGCCGAAATCGATCGTCTCGATCAACAGCAGCTGGAAAGCGGCACAATTACCCGCGAGCATGCCGAGACCGTCGCTGCGACAGTGAAGCAGCGGCATCCAGTCTTCAAATCAGTCACCGTCGTCGAAGGCGCCGAAACCTGGGACTACACGTATGTCGCCAGTCCGCCGAAGAAGAAGACAGGGGAAAAGAAGAGCCAGGCTGACATCGTCTTGCAGATCGAGGGCAAGATCATGGAGCGGCCCAGTTTCAGACCGTCGACGAAAGAAGCTGTGCCTATCACGAAGGGCCAGGATCGGCGGCACATCGAGGCTTGGCAGGTCCTTCATGAGCGCGTGAAGCTGTCTCTGAATGGGAAGACTGTCAGGCAGGCGGCTGCTATTCTCACGCGGTTGAATCATGCTCCGGCTCGCCTCACCAGGCCCGCGGTGCTCGAAGCCGCCCAGGAATATCTTCGCGATCAATTCAATAATGAAGACAATCTATGGGCGGGCGACTCGCAAGAGAACCAGGAGAAGGGACGAACGTTTGCCAGAGCCAAGAAGAAAGCCGATGAGGCCTTGGAGCAGGGCAACGAGGCCGAGTTTGAAGCCAACCTGGCCATCCTTGAGGCGCTCTGGCGAGATCCCGATCAGTCGGGCGTGAAAGAGGGGTATATGAACGTGACCGTCATGACGGTCAGATTGATGCGGAAGAAGTTCCGCGAACGGCACAATCCGGGTGGCTGAGGAGGCGAGATGAGTGACGACCGCAACGACAGTCCGGACTACAGAAACCTTCTCAGCTATCTGGCAGGGCGCAACTGGCAGGCCGAAGAAATCGAGCCGGGATCGGCGCTGAGAGTCTTACAGGCAGCCGAGCTTTGTCCTCTGAAGTACTACTTTCAGATCAAGCACGAGCTGGACGAGTTTCTCTTCTACATCGTTCCCGAGATCACGCTGCTCGAGCAGATGCGGCCGCCGGTGGCCGAATATGTCTGCCGTGCCAATGCAGGACTCAGAATCGGCAATTTCGAGCTCGATTTCCGCGACGGTCAGGTCTGCTTCAAAAGCAGCGTCAACTTCAAGGGTATTGGCCTGTCGGAGCGGTTGATCGACAACGTCATCCGACCGGCCCTGGTGGCTTTCGACGAGTTCTTTCCAGGAATGGCGGAAGTGATCGCCGGCGTTGAAACCCCTGCGCGCGCGATCGCGAAGGCGGAATACGGTTGATAGCGCGCCATGGGGCGTCGAGTGGAGAGATCGGTCGCTGCGATCCGTCCCGAACGCAGGTCCGAGCCGTGTGAACCGCTGGCTGCCGCAGCCGCAACAGGTCAAGGACGAGACGACGCCCCGCCAGCGGGAGCAGTGGGGCGCCGACGTGCGCGCCGCGCCGCTACCGGGCACCGCGCCGGTGCTGCCGGAAGGCCTCATGCGCAAGCGGCGCGATCCGCTCAATCGCAAGACCGGCCGCCGCGACACGCAGTAGCGCCGCGACGGCCGTAGCAACTTACTTAGCCGCGATCACCATGATCTCGACGGTGTATTGCGACGCCGCGAGGCCGGCCTCGACGGTGGCGCGCGCCGGGGTGTTGCCGGCGGAGACCCAGCCGTCCCACACCGCATTCATCTCGCCGAAGGTCTTGATGTCGGTGAGATAGATCGTCGCAGACAGCAGCTTCGACTTGTCGGTGCCGGCCTTGGCGAGATGGCCGTCGATGATGGCGAGGATTTCCTCGGTCTGCTTGGTGACGCTCTCGCCGGCCGTCTTCTGCGCGACGACACCGGCCAGATAGACGGTGTTGCCATGCACGACGACCTGGCTCATGCGCGGGCCGACTTCGAAACGCTGGATGGACATCAGGACAACTCCTCAGAAGGTCAATTCGGGGCCTCTCCCTAGCGCGTGCAGCGCGGTCGCGCCAGTCGGTGCGGGCTGCTTTGTCGTCCCCGGCCGGAATGCGACCTTGCGTTGCCGATCCGGCGGCAGCACACGGCAGGCGGTATCGAGGCCGGCCGGCCGCGCGAGGACCCATCGCGCCGCGGCGAGCCGCTGCCCGGCGCTCAGGCAATCAGGGAGCGTTTTCCGCGCTTGCACGCATATTTGAGACATGAAACATTCCGCGCGAGGTTCCTTTTTGGACATAACGGAGGGGCGTGATGCGGAAGACATGGATGCTGGCGGCGCTGGCTGTGATCGCGGTGGCGACGAGCGCAGGACCGACGCTGGCGCAGCAGACGATCCGCGTCGGCTGGACCATTCCGGCGGAGGAATCGAAATACTGGATGATGAAGCGGCCGAGCGAGTTTCCGGATCTCGGCAAGACCTACAACATCGAGTGGACCCAGTTCCAGGGTACGGCACCGATGACCCAGGCGCTCGCGGCCGGCGCGCTGGATTGCGCCACCCAGGCGCCGCTGTCGCTGTCCAACGGCGTCGTCGGCGGCGGCCTCAAGGCCTACATCGTCGCCCAGCACGTCTATGAGAAGCCCGGCGGCTTCTCGGTGTATTGGGCCGTCAAGGACGATTCGCCGATCAAGACCATTGCCGACCTCAAGGGCAAGACGGTCGGCATTTCCGTGATCGGCGGCGGCACGCAGGGGCCGTTCAACATGCTGCTGAAGCAGGCCGGGCTCGATCCCGCCAAGGACATCAAGCTGGTCGAGGTCGGCTTTGCCGTGTCGGAGGATGCGCTGCGCCAGGGCCGCGTCGATGCCGTCAACATGAACCAGCCGTTCGCCGCGCGCGCCGAGGCCAAGGGCGGCACCCGCAAGCTGTTCCAGCTCTCCGAGGCGATGCCGAACATCGTCCACATCCTGGAGGCCTGCCGCGCCGATTTCGTCGACAAGAACCCGGAGCTGGTGAAGGCCTATGTCCGCGACATCACCGCCGGCATGAAGAAGGCGCTCGCCAATCGGGACGAGACGCTCAAGGTCGTGTCCGAGGTGATGAAGGCGCCGGTCGCCGTGATCGACACCTATCTGCTCAAGGACAATGATTTCGGCCGCGATCCCGTCGCTGCGCCGAACTTCCCGGCGATCCAGAAGATGCTCGACATCTATGCCGAGACCGGCATGCTGCCGAAGCTCGACGTCGCCCAGTTCAAGCATCCCACGATCGTCGCGCCGATCCAGTAACCGGCGCCACGCGGAGCACATCGTCGATGAGGAAGCTGCGCTCGCGCGTGACGGTGGAGGGGCTCGACCGCGCCCCGCACCGCGCCTTCATGCGCGCGATGGGGCTGGATGATGCCGACATCGCCAAGCCGATGATCGGCGTCGTCAGCCAGAAGGGCGAGCAGACGCCCTGCAACATGACGCACGATTTCCAGGTCGACGCGGCCAAGACGGGGGTCTCCGAGGCCGGCGGCACGCCGCGCGAGTTCGCCACCGTCTCGGTGTCCGACGGCATCAGCATGAACCATGAGGGAATGAAGTTCTCTCTGTTCTCACGCGAGCTGATCGCCGACTCGATCGAGGCCGTCGTCCACGGCCTCGCCTATGACGCCCTGATCGGCTTCGGTGGCTGCGACAAGACCCTGCCTGGCGTGATGATGGGCATGGTCCGCTGCAACGTGCCCTCGATCTTCATCTATGGCGGCAGCGCGCTGCCGGGCAAGTACCAGGGCAAGACGCTGACGGTGCTCGATTCCTATGAAGCCGTCGGCAGCTACATGACCGGCGAGATCGACGCCGCCACGCTCGAAGGCATCGAGCGGAGCTGCCTGCCGACGATCGGCGCCTGCGCCGGACAGTTCACCGCCAACACCATGGGGATGCTGTCGGAGGCGATGGGCCTGTCGATGCCCAACGTCTCGATGATCCCCGGCGTCTATGCCGAGCGCGCCCATGTCGCGCGCCAGGCCGGCCGTCTGATCATGCAGATGCTGTCGCGCGGCGGCCCGCTGCCGCGCGACATCGTCACGCGCAAATCCCTGGAGAACGGCGCCGCGATCGTCGCGGCCACCGGTGGCTCGACCAACGCGGCGCTGCATCTGCCGGCGATCGCCAACGAGGCCGGCATCCGCTTCACCCTCGACGATGTCGGCGAGGTGTTTTCGCGCACGCCGCTGATCGGCAATCTCAGGCCCGGCGGCAAGTACACGGCCAAGGACGTCTACGACATCGGCGGCGCGGCCGTCGTCATCCGCGCGCTGATCGAGAGCGGCCATATCGATGGCAGCTGCCTCACCGTCACGGGCCGCACGCTCGCCGAGGAATATGCCTCCGCGAATGCGCCCGATGGCGAGATCGTATTCAGCCCGGGAAAGCCCATCATGGCGGACGGCGGCGTCGCCGTGCTCAAGGGCAACCTCGCGCCCGACGGCGCCGTCATCAAGGTCGCCGGCCTCAAGAACTTGGCGTTCGAGGGCCGGGCGCGGGTGTTCGAGGACGAGGAAGCGTGCGTCGCCGCGGTACGCGCCCGCAACTATCAGGCCGGCGAGGTGCTGATCATCCGCAACGAGGGACCGGTCGGCGGGCCCGGCATGCGCGAGATGCTCGGCGTCACCGCGCTGATCTACGGCCAGGGCATGGGCGAGAAGGTCGCGCTGATCACCGACGGCCGCTTCTCCGGCGCCACCCGCGGCCTGTGCATCGGCTATGTCTCGCCGGAAGCGTTCGTCGGCGGTCCGCTGGCGCTGGTGCGCGACGGCGATCCGATCCGTATCGATGCCAAGGCGCGCACGCTCGACGTGCTGCTCGACGAGCGCGAGCTCGCCGCGCGTCGCGCCGATTGGACGCAACGTCCGGCGCGGCACAGGGCAGGGGCACTGGCGAAATACGCGAAACTCGTCGGCCAGGCGCCGCTTGGCGCCGTCACCCATGAAGGACCGGCGGAATGGCCCTGGTTCGATCGGGAGCAGGAATGAGCAGCGAGCAGCAACGATTGGCAAGGATCTTGCTGATTTGCAGCCGTTCGTTTGTCCGTGATCTACGGAGTGCTTGAGCGTGCTGCAGCGGAAAGAGAAGTCGACATGGGCGTGACCCCGATCCGACCTGGCCAGCTCGCGGGCGTTGCGCTCGGCCGCCGTGCGGGCACGCCGATCATCGAGATCGAACACGTCTCACAGGTGTTCACGACATCCTCGCGCCGTGATCACACCGCGCTGTCGGACATCTCGCTGACGGTGGGCGAGGGCGCCTTCGTCTCCATCCTCGGTCCGTCCGGCTGCGGCAAGTCGACCCTGCTCTACATCGTCGGCGGCTTCGTCAGCCCGACCAGCGGCATGGCGAAGATGAAGGGCAAGCCGATCACCGGACCCGGCACCGACCGCGGTCCGGTGTTCCAGGAGTTCGCGTTGTTTCCCTGGAAGAGCGTGCTCGGCAACGTCATGTACGGCCCGCTGCAGCAGGGCATGAAACCGGGCAAGGCCGAAGCCCGTGCCCGCGCGCTGCTCGCGATGGTCGGGCTCACCGGGTTCGAGAAATTCTATCCGAAGGAGCTCTCCGGCGGCATGAAGCAGCGCGTCGCGCTGGCGCGCACGCTCGCCTACGGGCCCGAGGTGCTGCTGATGGACGAGCCGTTCGGCGCGCTCGATGCGCATACGCGTACGCGGCTGCAGAACGACCTGCTCGAGATCTGGGAGCGCGACCGCAAGACCGTGCTGTTCGTGACCCACTCGGTCGAGGAGGCCGTGTTCCTGTCCGACAAGGTGGTGATGATGTCGCGTTCGCCCGGCCGCATCCGCGAGGTGATCGACATCGACCTGCCGCGGCCGCGGCGTCGCGAGGAGCTGCTGCTCGATCCGCGCTACCAGAAATACATCGTCGACATCGAGCGCATGTTCGACGACACCGGCGACAACGAGCTGCCGTCATGAACGGACTGATGAAGCCGCTGGCGCCGGTGCTGGCCTGCTGCGGGCTGCTGCTGGCATGGCAGCTCGCCTCGCTCGGACTGAAGAACGACAGCGTCCCGACGGCGCTCGAAGCGCTGCGTGCGATTCCGGCGATCCTCACCGACAAGGAATCGCTGATCAACATCCTGGCCTCGCTACGTCGGATGGCGATCGGCTTCGCGCTCGCGCTTGCCTTCTCGATCCCGCTCGGGCTGCTGATGGGCCGCAGCCGCGCCACCGCCGCGTTCTTCAATCCGCTGCTGATGCTGATCTACCCGGTGCCGAAGGCGGCGTTGATGCCGATCATCATGCTGTGGCTCGGCGTCGGCGACATCTCCAAGACGCTGGTGATCTTTCTCGGCGTCAGCCTGCCGGTGATCTATCACAGCTTCGAGGGCGCCAAGGCGGTGGAAGAGAAGATGCTGTGGTCGGGCGCGGCGATGGGCCTGTCGCCGGCCGCGCGTCTGCTCCGCATCGTGCTGCCCGCCGCGCTGCCGGAGATCCTGACCGGCTGCCGCACCGGGCTGGTGCTGGCGCTGATCACCATGGTGACGAGCGAGATGATCGCGCGGCAATCCGGCGCCGGCAACATCCTGTTCAACGCCCTCGACATGGGCCAGTACGACACGGTGTTCGCGATGATCATCATCATCGGCGCGATGGGCATCTGCCTCGATGCGGCGTTCGAGGTCGTCAGACGCTGGCTGGTGCGCTGGTCGGAGCCGCAGTTCGACATGCCCCTGAGCTTCTCATGACGCGGACCTCGAACGACATCCTGCTGGGCGCCGCGCCGATCGTGCTGGTCCTCTTGCTGTGGCAGGGGCTGGTCTCGTTTGGCTACGCGCCGCCGACCCTGCTGCCGCCGCCGGGGCAGGTGTTCCTGCGGATGAGCCAGCAGCTCAGGAGCGTCACCTTCCAGCAGGACATCGCGGCGACCTTGTTCCGGCTGTTCGCGGGCTTTGCGATCGCGGTCGTCATCGGCGTCTCGCTCGGCATTGCTGCGGCGGTGAACCCGCCGGTCAACGCCGCCATCAGGCCGATCGTGCGCGTGCTGGCGCCGCTGCCGAAGGTCGCGCTCTATCCCGCCTTCCTGCTGCTGCTCGGCTTCGGCCACGAATCCAAGATCATGCTGGTGACGGCCGACGCGTTGTTTCCGATCCTGCTGTCGACCTATTACGGCGCCACCACCGTCGAGCAGAAGCTGATCTGGTCGGCGCTCGCCGCCGGAACGCCGCCGCGCGACGTGCTGTGGAAGGTGGTGCTGCCGGCCGCCATGCCGTCGATCCTGACCGGCTGCCGCATCGGCCTCGTGATCTCCTGCATCGTGGTGTTCCTGGCCGAGATGATCACTTCCACCGATGGGCTCGGCCACGTGCTGGTCACCGCCGCGCGCACCTTCCAGGCCGTCGACATGTTCGTGCCGCTGATCACGATCTCGCTGCTGGGTCTCATTCTCAATGCCCTGCTGCAGGGCCTGCGCGCGTATCTGCTGCGCGGCTTCCCTTCGGTCTGATAAGAACATCAACGACAATCGGGAGAACGACCATGCTGGCGGATCGCATCGAGGCGAAATGGATCGACGCATTTTGTGAGATCTTCGAGCGCTGCGCCGTCAAGGCCGGTGACACCGCTGCCATTTTGTCGGAGACGCAGTCGCGTCCGCTCAACGTTCACCTTGCCGAGCTGGCGCTGCTGCGCATGGGCGCGCGTCCCTTTCATGTCGTGGTGCCGACGCCGCGCAACCCCCATCCCGTCCCGGTGCGCTCGACCGGCGCCTCTGAAGCCATCGGCAAGCTCGGGCCTGTCGTGACCGCGCTCCAGCAGGCGGGCTTCGTCGTCGACTGCACCATCGAAGGCCTGATGCATGCGGTGGAGACGCCGGAGATCCTCAAAGCCGGCGCGCGCATCCTCGTGATCTCCAACGAGCACCCGGAGGCGCTCGAGCGCATGCGGCCCGATGCGGCGCTGGAGAAGCGCGTGCGCGCTGCGGCCAAGATGCTCCGCGGCACGAAGCGGATGCGCGTGACCTCGAAGGCCGGGACCGATCTCGACGTCGTCATGGAGGGGGCCTCGACCGTCGGCGTCTGGGGCTGGACCGACCGTCCGGGCACGCTGGCGCATTGGCCGGGCGGCATCGTCGTCAGCTTCCCCAAGAGCAAATCGGTCAACGGCACCATCGTGATGGCCCCCGGCGACATCAACCTCACCTTCAAGCGCTATCTGAGCTCCCCGGTCACGATGACCATGCGCGACGACTACATCACCGACCTGGCAGGCGAGGGCGCCGACGCCGCGATGATGCGCGCGTATCTGGCCTCCTGGGGCGACCGCGAGGCCTATGCCGTCTCGCATGTCGGCTGGGGCATGAACCCCGGCGCGCGCTACGAGGCGCTGACCATGTACGACCAGCGCGACACCAACGGCACCGAGCTGCGCGCCGTCCCCGGCAACTTCCTGTTCTCCACCGGCGCCAACGAATTCGCCGGCCGCTACACGGCAGGGCATTTCGATCTGCCCATGATGGGCACGACGATCGAACTGGACGGCGTGGCCGTGATCAAGCACGGCGTGCTGCAGGACGTGTTCGGGTAGTCCTTCCTGATAGTCCACGAGCCACCGCCACGAAGTCGGTGCGCCCCCCTCCCCGCAAGGGGGAGGGGAGCGCACCGTCGCCGCGACAGGCAGGTTACCCCGGTCCACGAAGCGTCTGCCGTCGCGGTGGATCTTGGATGAATTCCGAAAAAAATAAATACCTTGCTATTTTTCGGAATTCGTGGTTCTCTCCCGCCATCCCGCCCCGAGCAGATGGGGCGTAGCGCGCGATCGTCACGACACGCGGGGCGGGGAGCGATGGCCGCGAGAGCTCGCAGCATGTCCTGATGGGATGTGCGGACGAACGGGCGCTTGCGGACGGTCAAGTCGCGTGGTCCTGGCCTCCCGACGCTGAGGTCCGCGCAATGCGCGCAAGCGCATTGTCGCGATACGGTGGCCAACAAGCCGGCGCACCGGGGAGATCGCGAAGCAGCCGTAAGCCCATCGCGCAGGGAATGCCGGCGTGTCCGGCTTTGCCTGTGGTACCTGCCGCCTGCATTTTTTTGAGCAGGCGGGCCATGGGTGGGGCCTTCACCCGGCATTCCCTGCGCCCTCTGCATGTTTGCGAGGGACAAACTGATCGCAGACCTCGGGCGCAACGCGCCGCGAGACCATGTCCCTATGTCCATCGCTGTTTGAGCCGTGAAATCCACGCCACCCACCGCCGTCGTCCCGGGCAAGCCGTGACGCGCATCGCGCGTCGCGGCGCCGACCCGGGACCCATACTCCGTGACCGATTTCGTTTGCGAGATGTCGACGAATGAGCCTGCCCCAAACTGCTCCTTGGGGTTATGGGTCCCGGCGTTCGCCGGGACGACAGTGGAGTTTGTTGATGTCGCCGCAGCTAACATCCGTGATAGGCCAAGATCGCCACAGCCGTAGGGTGGGCAAAGCGGCCGCCCGCAGGGCGGTCGTGTGCCCACCGTGCATCCGCAACAGCGGCGCCAATGGTGGGCACGGCGCGGGAGCGTTCGTTGTGATGCGGCGACGGCGTGGCGCGCCTTTGCCCACCCTACGGCTCGCCGCTCAATCCACCACCGGCGGCCGGGCGAGCTTGAAGTGGCGCAGCATCTCGACCAGGGCGCCAAGCCGCTGCTCGCGATAGGCGGCGACGTCCATGCCGGAGTAGTCGAGAAATCCGGCGCCGGTGCGCAGGCCGATGCGGCCCTCGGCCATGTTGCGCTCGATCACCTCGGGCGCGCGGTAGCGGTCGCTGCCCAGGGCGCCTTCGAGATAGCGGCTCGCGTAGTAGAGGATGTCGCCGCCGCCCCAGTCGATGAATTCGAGCAGGCCGAGCACCGCGTAGCGGAAGCCGAAGCCGTAGCGGATCGCCTTGTCGATCTCCTCGGCGCTGGCGACGCCTTCGCCGACCATGCGCGCCGCCTCGTTCATGGCGAGCGCCTGGATGCGCGGCACGATGAATCCCGGCGTCGCCGCGCACACCACCGGCACCTTGCCGATGCCTTCGAGCAGGCTCTTGATGCGTGCCGTGACATCCGGATCGGTGGCCTTGCCCGGCGAAATCTCCACCAGCGGGATCAGATAGGCCGGGTTGAGCCAATGCGCGTTGAGGAAGCGCTCGGGCTTTTCGATCGCACTGGAGAGATCATCGACCAGGATCGTCGAGGTCGTCGAGGCGATGATCACCTCGGGACCGACCGCGCGCGACGCTGCGCCGAGCACCTCGCGCTTGAGATCGACCACTTCCGGCACGCCCTCGAACACCAGCGTGGTCTGCGCCAGCACATCGTTGCTTGCGCCAGCCGGTATCACGGCGATCTTGCCCATCAGCCTGTCGGCATCGGCGGCCTCGAGCATCCCGAGCCGCGCCAGCGTCGCGAAGGTCGCGCTGATCTCGCCGAGCGCCTCGCGTTCGAGCTTTGCAAACTCCTCAGCCGTGCGTTGCTTGATGTCGATCATCGTCACCGGATGGCCGGCATAGGCGAAGGCCACGGCGATGCCACGGCCCATGCGGCCGGCGCCGAGACAGGCGATGTGACCGCGCGGGCTCATGCGGAAAATCCGTCGCGGAGCAGCGCCTGCAGCGCGGTGCGATCCAGGCCACCGAGGCCGAGGCTGGCCAGCGTGCGTCCCGTCGCCATGAAATCCTCGCCGCAGATCGCGCCGCCGATGGAAAGAAATGCGCGGGCGAGCGGCGTGGCGGTGCCGGTCAGGTCCGCGGCCGAAATCAGGAACGACAGGCCGAGCCTGAGATCCTCCCGCATGTAGCGATGCTGCGTCAGCACCAGCTGCTCGCGCCAATCGCCGGAATCGGTCAGCCGGTCATGCGAGCCGCGGCCATACATCCAGATCTCGCCGTCCTTGGCGTAGTGATGGGCCAACGGAAAATGCGGCGCGCCATAGCCGAGCGCCTCACGCACCGCAATTCTTTCAGCATCGAGCGCATCGGTGACGCGGCGGATCGACGCTTGCGTGCCTTCCTTGTGGATGTCCCAGCGCTCGAAATGCTCGATCGGCCCCGCATTCATCACGATCAGCGGCGGATGAATGATGCAGCCGGCATTCATCAGCGCGCCCGACAGTGCGTCACCGCACGGTTCGATCACGCCGGGGAAGGCGCGGCCGATGACGGCGAGCGCGTGCGCGGCAGTGTTCAGCGGAAACACGCCGACCGGCAGCCGCTTGGCGCGAATGGTGATCGCGACCTCGAACGGCCCGTGCTTGCGCGTCAGCCAGGGCAGGGTGCCGGTTTCGGCGTAGCTGACCTGAGCTTTGTTGCCCGCATCGCGCGCGGCCGCGGCGAAGATCATCGTGCCGAAGGTCGCCGGCGGCAGGAACACGACCTGGCCGTCGGCGAGATGCGGCGCCAGCTGCTTGGCGATGTCGCCTTGCGCGAACGCCGGCGCCGGGCAGAGGATCAGCTCGGCGCCACCAACGGCCTCGCCGATGTCGGTGGTGACCAGCGCCAGCCGGACCTCGTGCCGGCCGTTGACGTCCTTGACGATGATGGTCGATCCCGCGGCCCGGTGCTGCGCGACAGCGTCAGCATCACGCCGCCATAGCCGGACCTCGTGGCCGCCAAGCGCGAAGTCGCCAGCGGCTGCGAACGAACCGTTGCCGCCGCCGAGCACTGATATCTTCAAGAGCGCGCCTCCCTGTTGGTCATGTCGGGGTCTCGATCTGGCGCAGCAGATGGTGCTGCACCTTGCCGAGCGCGGTGCGCGGCAGGTCGTCGACGAAGATGATGTCGCGCGGCACCTTGAAGCGCGCGAGCTGCGCCTGCAGATGCGCACGCAACGTCTCGGCCTCGAGCGCGCTGTCCTTGCGCTTGACGACGAAGGCTACGGGGACCTCGTCCCAGCGCGGATCGGGCCGGCCGATCACGCCGCACTCGACGACGTCGGGATGCTCGCTCAGCACGCGCTCGATCTCGGCGGGGTAGACGTTCTCGCCGCCGGAGATGATCATGTTGTTCTTGCGCTCGAGCACGAAGAAGTAGCCGTCAGCATCACGTTGCGCGATGTCGCCGGTGCGGTACCAGCCGTCGTGGATCGCCTGCTGCGTGGCTTTGGCGTTGCCCCAATACTCGAAGAACACATTAGGCCCGCGCACCGCGATCTCGCCCGCCTTGCCGGACGGCAGCTCCTCGCCATCCCGGTCGATGATCTTGGCCTCGCAGCACAGGCCGGGCAGGCCAGTGGAGCCCTCACGCGAGAGGTCGCCGCCGAGCCGGGTATACACCGCGATCGGGCAGGTCTCGGTGGAGCCGTAGACCTGCAGCACCGGCACGGATCGCGCGGTGATGCGCGCGATCAGTGCCGGCGGCACGATGCTCGAGCCGGTCGAGACGGCCTTGAGCGAGGACAGGTCGGCATCGGCCCAGCCCGGATGCTCGGTGACGGCCTGGATGGTCGCGGGCACCAGCACCGTCAACGTCGGCCGCTCGTTGACGATAGCAGCCAGCGTCGTGTCCGGCGTGAAGCGCGCATGAAGCGTCACGGTCGCGCCGTGATGCAGCGCCGGCGTGGTCTGGATGTTGAGGCCGCCGACATGGAACAGCGGTAGCACCGTCAGCACGTGATCGTCCGCGGTCAGGCCATGCATGTGCTGACTCATCACCCCGTTCCACAGCAGCGCCTCCTGCCGCAGCACCGCGCCCTTCGGCCGGCCCGTGGTGCCCGAGGTGTAGACGATCAGCAGCGGGCAGGAGAGATCGATATGCGGGTTGCGATCGTCGCCGTGACCACGGGCCAGCAGATCCTCGATCGTCAAGCCGTTCGACGGCGCGAAGTCGATGCCGACGGGCACGGTCTCCGGATGGCTCTCCGCGAGCGCCGGCAGCACCGGCGCAAAGGCCTGCTCCAGCAACAGCACCTTGGCGGCGGCATCCGACAGGATGAAGACCTGTTCGGCGACCGCGAGCCGCCAGTTCAGCGGCACCAGGATCGCGCCGAGCCGGGCGCAGGCATAGAGCAGGACCAGATAGTCCGGCCGGTTCAGGCTGAGGATCGCGATGCGGTCGCCGCGTCCGACGCCGAACTCGGACTTCAGTGCCCGCGCCGTCAGCGCGATGCGCGCGCTGAATTCGGCATAGGTCAGCGTCGCGCCTTCGAAGTGGATCGCCGGCTTGTCGGGCGTGAACGCTGTGTTGCGCTCGATCAGGCTGCAGAGGTCCACGCTCAGTCGTCCGTCTCACCGGGCTCGTACAATGCTTCGCGGCCGATGCGGTCGAGGCAGAGCTCGGCCGTCCAGGGCAGCATCAGCGAGCCGCAGCGGCTGTCGCGATAGATCCGCTCCAGCGGCAGGGTCTTCAGCATCGACTGCCCGCCGCAGGTGCGGATGGCGAGCGCCGCGAGCTCGTTGGCGCCTTCCATCACCGAGTACTGCGCGGCATAGGCGCGCAGCACCTGCTCCTTGGTCGGATTGGTGCGCGCCTCGGTGACCGCCTGGAACCAGATGCCCTTGATCTGCTCCAGCTTGATCTGCATCTGCGCCACGGCGATCTGCTTGGTCGGATACATCCGCCGCTTGACCGGCGGCATGCCCGGCACCTCGCCGCGCAGATATTTCAGGGTGAAATCATAGGCGGCCTGTGCCAGGCCCATATAGGTCGGCGACAGCGTCATGAACATATGCGGCCAGCGCAGCGCTGCCTGGAAGTAGACGCCGCGCGGCATCAAGGCCGCGTCCTGCTCGACGAAGACGTCCTTGAACAGCAGCGTGCGCGACACCGTGCCGCGCATGCCCAGCGGATCCCAGTCGCCGACGACGGACACGCCTGCCGTGTTCGCCGGCACCGCGAGATAGAGCGTGTTGCGGCGGGACGCCTTCTCGCCTTCGCTGACCTCGGTGCACAGCACGCCGTAATAATCGGCATGGCCGGCGAGCGAAGCGAAGATCTTCTTGCCGTTGATCAGCCAGCCGCCTTCGACGGGCTTCGCCTCGGTGCCGAACGCGACGCCGCCCGCCGCGGCCGCGCCGCCCTCGGAGAAGGGCTGCGAATAGATCGCGCCGTCGTCGACGATGCGCTTGTAATGGATCGCGCGGCGCCGCTCATGCGCGGCCCGCATCTCCTCGTCCATGTCGAGGTCGTCGGCTAGCGGACCCGACCACAGCGTGGAGCAGACGTGCATGTTCCAGGTCAACGCGGTCGCGCCGCAATAGCGGCCGATCTCGGCGGCGGCGAGCGCATAGGTCTGGTAGCCGGCGCCGAGGCCGCCCAGCGCTTTCGGGACAGAGATCCCGAGCAGGCCGGCGCGATGCAGGTCCTTGTAGTTCTCGGTCGGAAAGCTCGCCTCGCGATCCCAGGTCGCCGCGCGCTCCGCCAGCACGCTTTGCCCGAGCTGTCGGGCGCGCGCGATGATATCGGCCTGCTCGGCCGTGAGCCGGTACGCGGCCGGATCGAACATCGGGGCATCGAGCGCCTCGCCCGACGTCGTTGCCGTCTTCTGGACCTGAATGGTCATCGTGCCTCCGCAGCGGTCAGTGACGCATGTGCGCTCAGGAACGGTTCGAGAGCGGCGTTGAATTCGGCGGGTCGTTCGAGATTGACGAGATGGCCCGCACCCTGCAGCTCGACATAGCCGGCTCCGGGGATGAAGCTCGCCATCTTCTCCATCATCGGCGCCGGCGCATTGCGGTCCCTGGAGCCCGACAGCACCAGCGTCGGCACCTTGATCTCCTTCAGGGCCTGGCGGCGATCGAAGCCGAGCAATGCCATCATGCTGGCGCGATAGCTGGCTTCGGGCACAGCGGCCATGCAGGAGGTCGCATCTGCGAGCCCCTGCGGATCCGGATCATCGCCGACGAGCTCCTTGACGAGATCCGGCGCCAGCGACGCCATCGTGGCGCCGCGATCGAGCGGCCCGAGGCGCGCTTCAATGAACGATTTCTGCCAGTCGCCGTCGGCCTTGCCGAACGCCGGACTGGTCTGCGCCAGCACGACGGCCGCGGCGTCCTGTGGGTGGGTGAGGAGCCATTCCTGCACGATCATCCCGCCGATGGAATGACCGACCAGGATGGGCCGGTGGGCGGCGATCTGCGTGAGAAAATCCTGCAGCGCGCCCGCAAGCGTGCTGATGCTGACCTCGTTGAGCCTCGACGATTGGCCATAGCCGGGCATGTCCCAGGCGACTGCGTGAAACCGTCCGCCGAAATGGTCGAGCTGTCCGCGCCAGGCCCGCGCCGCTCCGCCGATCCCGTGCAGGAAGACGACCGTCTGCGGCTGCGTTGCGCCGGCGGCCTCGTAGCCGAAGCGGCCGTCCTTCGTGGTCAGGATTTGCGAACCGGGCAAGCAGACCTCCGCATTGCGCCGCGCGCTAGCATCGCGCGCACGGGCTGGTGAACGCTAGCCGGGGAGACAAAGGTGTCAAGCCGCTTCGGCCGCGTTGTTGCAAAAATTTGAAGTTTAAAATAACTTCGCAAGCTGCGACCCTATTGCAAGAAAACACGAGGAGGCGCGCGCATGTCCGGATTGCCTGAAGCGGCGCACGCGATGGTCACGGGCGGCGGACGCGGAATCGGCCGCGAGATCGCGCGCGCCCTGAAGCTTGCCGGCGCAACCGTGACGATCGTCGGCCGCAGCCGCGCAACGCTCGATGAAGCCGTGGCCGCCGGATGTGCCGATCATGTGGCCGTTGCCGATGTCGCAGATCAGGCCGCGTTCAACGCTGCCTATGCCGACGCGGCAGCGCGTCGGCCGATCGACATCCTCGTCGCGAATGCCGGAAGCGCCGAGTCAGCGCCGTTTCACAAGTCGGACGCTGCGCTGTTCCGCCGCATGATGGATGTCAACTTCATGGGTGTCGTGCATGCCGTGCAGGCAGCGCTGCCAGCGATGAAGGCACGGCCCTATGGCCGCATCGTCGCGGTCGCGTCAACGGCGGGACTCAAGGGCTACCCGTATGTCAGCGCCTACACGGCGGCCAAACATGCCGTCGTCGGCCTGACGCGATCGCTGGCTCTGGAGCTGGCGCCGACGCGCATCACGGTGAATGCCGTGTGTCCCGGCTTCACCGATACCGACCTGGTTGCCGACAGCGTCGACAACATCATGAAGAAGACCGGCCGCAGCCGTGAGCAGGCCATAGCCGAGCTCGCCAAGCACAATCCGCAAGGGCGCCTCATCATGCCGCAGGAGGTCGCCGACACCGTGCTGTGGCTGTGCGGCACCGGTGCCGGCGCCATCACTGGTCAGGCGATCGCCGTCGCGGGCGGCGAGGTCTAGGCCGCAACTTTCGATCAGAACAGTCGACCAAAGGGAGCTCACATGTCCAGACCCGCCAACTCCGTCACCGTGCCGCTGGCGGACTACAAGCCGAGCCACTTCCTGCTCACGGTCAAGGATCGCGTCGCGACGGTGACGCTGAACCGGCCGGAACGCAAGAATCCGCTGACGTTCGAGAGCTACCGCGAGCTGACCGATTTTTTCCGCGCCTGCGCTTTCGACGATGACGTCAAGGTTGTGGTCGTGACCGGCGCGGGCGGCAACTTCTCGTCCGGCGGCGACGTGTTCGAGATCATCGGACCGCTGGTGAAGATGGATACAAAAGGCCTGACTGCCTTCACGCGGATGACGGGCGATCTCGTCAAGGCGATGCGGGCTTGTCCGCAGCCGATCGTGGCCGCCGTCGAGGGCATCTGCGCCGGCGCCGGTGCGATCGTCGCAATGGCTTCCGATATCCGGCTCGCCGCCACCGGTGCCAAGGTCGCGTTCCTGTTCAACAAGGTCGGCCTCGCCGGCTGCGACATGGGCGCCTGCGCGATCCTGCCACGCATCATCGGCCAGTCGCGCGCGTCCGAGCTGCTCTACACCGGCCGCTTCATGAGCGCCGACGAGGGCGAGCGCTGGGGCTTCTTCAGCCGGATCGTCGCGCCGGCCGAGGTGCTGTCCCAGGCGGTGTCGCTGGCAACCGAGATCGCGAACGGCCCGACCTTCGCCAACACCATGACCAAGCGCATGCTGGCGATGGAATGGGCGATGTCGGTCGAGGAGGCGATCGAGGCCGAGGCAGTTGCCCAGGCGTTGTGCATGACAACCGAGGACTTTAACCGCGCCTTCGAAGCGTTTGCAGCGAAGTCGAAGCCGGTGTTCCAAGGGAATTGAGCGGCCGCGGGAACCGAAGGGGCTTGCCAGGAGATATTTTAGGGTTAAAATAATTTTCGTTGGCTCGGCTCTCCAGTGGAGGCGCTCATGAAGATCGCGATCATCGGCGGCGGACCTGCCGGTCTCTATGCGGCGATATTGCTCAAGAAGCAGCGGCCCAAGGCCGACATCGCGGTCTACGAACGCAACCGCGCCGACGACACGTTCGGCTTCGGCGTGGTGTTCTCCGACGCCACGCTCGACAATTTCGAGAAGCACGACCTGCCGAGCTACCAGCGTATCACCCAGGAGTTCGCCTACTGGGACGACATCGCCGTGCATTTCCGCGGCACCGTGCACCGTGTCGGCGGCAACGGCTTCTGCGGCTGCTCGCGCCGCACGCTATTGCGGATCCTGCAGGAGCGGGCGCGCGAGCTCGGCGTGACCCTGCAGTTCGAGGTCGATCTCGAAGACGAGACGCAGTTTGCGGATGCCGATCTGCTGATCCTGTCCGACGGCATCAACAGCCGCTTCCGTCAGAAATATGTCGATCACTTCCAGCCCGAGGTCGATCTGCGCGCGAATAAATTTGCGTGGATGGGCTCGACCAAGCCGCTCGACGCCTTCACCTTCATCTTCCAGGAGACCGAGTGGGGCCCGTTCATCGCGCACGCCTATCAGTACGAGGCGGGACACTCGACCTGGATCTTCGAGACCGACCCCGAGACCTTCGAGCGCGCAGGCCTGACCGGGCTCGACGAGCGGCAATCCGCCGACCGCATGAAGGAGATCTTCGGCTGGTTCCTTGGCGACCATCCGCTGCTGATCAACCGCTCGATGTGGCGCAATTTCCCGATGATCCGCAACAAGCGCTGGGTCAAGGACAACATGGTGCTGCTCGGCGACGCCAAGTCGACCGCGCATTTCTCGATCGGCTCGGGCACCAAGCTCGCGATGGAGGATGCGATCGCGCTGGCCGAGGCCATGCAGCGCGCGCCGAACATTCCGGCGGCGCTCGATCTCTACGAGCACGGCCGGCGCGAGGAGGTCGAGAAGACCCAGCATGCGGCTGACGTGTCGCTGGTCTGGTTCGAGCATGTCGACCGCTTCTGGGATTTCGATCCCGTGCAGTTCGCCTTCGGCGTGATGACGCGCTCCAAGGCGATCACCTACGACAATCTCACCTTGCGCGCGCCGGACTTCGTCGCCGAAGTCGACAAGGCGTTCGCCCGCCAGGTGCGCGCCAAGGGCTTCGACGTCGATATCGAGAAACCCCTGGCTCCGATGTTCCAGCCGCTGAAGCTGCGCGAGATGACGCTCGCCAATCGCGCGGTGCTGTCACCGATGTGCATGTATTCGGCCGAGGAGGGCGTGCCCGGCGACTTCCATCTCGTGCATTACGGCTCGCGCGCCATCGGCGGCGCTGGCCTGCTGTTTACCGAGATGACCTGTGTCAGCCGCAACGCGCGCATCACGCCCGGCTGTGCGGGATTGTGGAATGATGCGCAGGAGGCTGCCTGGAAGCGCATCGTCGACTTCGTTCATGCGAACTCGGGAGCCAAGTTCGCGCTGCAACTGGGACATGCCGGGCGAAAGGGGGCGACCAAGCTGATGTGGGACGGCATGGACCGCCCGCTGGAGCAGGGCGGCTGGGATGTCGTGTCAGCGTCGCCGCTGCCCTATTTCCCCGACAGCCAGGTGCCGCGGCAGCTCGATCGTGCCGCGATGGATGCAATCAAGGCTGAATTCGTCGCGGCCGCCGAACGCGGCGATCGCTGCGGTTTCGACATGCTCGAGCTGCACTGCGCCCACGGCTATCTTTTGGCGAGCTTTATCTCGCCGCTGACCAACAAGCGCACCGACGACTACGGCGGCTCGCTCGAGAACCGGCTGCGCTTCCCGCTCGAAGTGTTCGCGGCGATGCGCGCGGCGTGGCCAGCGCACAAGCCAATGTCGGTGCGCATCTCCGCGACCGACTGGGCCGAGGGCGGCATCACCGGCGATGACGCGGTGCAGATCGCCCGCGCCTTCGGCGAGGCCGGCGTCGATCTCGTCGACGTCTCGACCGGGCAGACCGTGCGCGAGTCGCGGCCGATCTATGGCCGCATGTTCCAGACGCCGTTCTCCGATCAGGTCCGCAACGAGGCTCATGTTGCGACCATGTGCGTCGGCAACATCACCACGGCCGATCAGGTCAACACCATCCTCGCCGCCGGCCGCGCCGATCTCGTCGCGCTCGGCCGCCAGCATCTGGTCGACCCCGCCTTCACCATGAGGGCCGCGGCCTGGTATGGCGCCGACATGTTCTGCCCGCCGCAATATCTGCCGGGCAAGGAGCAGATCTTCCGTAACAGCGTCCGCGAGCGGCAGGATTTCGAGGAGCTGAAGATTAAGGCTAAGCCGAAAACGCGGGCGGAGCTGAAGGCCGAGGCGACGAAGCCGCTTGCGGCGGAGTAAGGCTCCATGCCACGCTGCCGCCCGGTACGTCCAATCTAGGTGGAGTAGGGGACGATGAAGGCGATCGTCGTTGGCGGTGGTATCGGCGGATTGACGACGGCCCTGATGCTGCGGGCGCGCGGCATCGATTGTGAGCTGTTCGAGCAGGCGGATGCGATCCGCGAGCTCGGTGTCGGCATCAACACCTTGCCGCATGCGATCCGCGAACTCGCCCAGCTCGGGCTGCTCGACCGGCTCGATGAGGTCGCGATCCGGACCTACGAGCTGTTCTATCTGACGCGGCGGGGCCAGGAGGTCTGGCACGAGACCCGCGGCGTCGACGGCGGCCATGACGTGCCGCAATTCTCGATCCATCGCGGCCGGCTGCAAAGCGTGATCCATCAGGCCGTGATCGAGCGGCTTGGGCCCGAGAAGGTCCATACCGGCTGCCGGCTAGGATCGTTCACTCAGGACGAGGGTGGGGTCACCGCCTATTTCTTCGACCGCACCGGGTCTCATGTTCACACGGTCCGCGGCGACGTGCTGATCGGCGCCGACGGCATCCATTCCAAGGTCCGGCAGACGCTGTTCCCGAACGAGGGACCGCCGTGCTGGAACGGCCTGATGCTGTGGCGCGGCGCCACCGACTGGCCGGTGTTCCTGACCGGGCGGTCGATGATCATCGCTGGCGGCCTCAACGCCAAGGCGGTGATCTATCCGATTGCGGAAGGCTCCAGCCCCGCGACCCGGCTCACCAACTGGGCCGTGCTGGTGCGCATCGGCGATGCCAATACCGCGCCACCGCGGCGAGAGGACTGGTCAAGGCTCGGTAAGGCGGACGAGCTGATGCCGCACGTCAACGGCTTCTCCATTCCCCAGGTCGACTTCGCCGCCATGGTGCGCGCGACGCCTGAGTTCTGGGAATATCCCTGCTGCGACCGCGATCCGCTACCGTACTGGTCGAGCGGCCGCGTCACCTTGCTCGGCGACGCCGCGCATCCGATGTATCCGGTCGGCTCGAACGGCGCCTCGCAGGCGATCCTCGATGCCCGCGCGCTGGCCGATGCCTTGGCTCGTTCCGAACATCCGCGCCAGGCGCTGATGGCCTATGAGCAGAAGCGGCTGCCGATGACGGCCGACATCGTCGCGTCGAACCGCCGCGGCGGCCCCGAGGGCGTCATCGATGCCGTCGAGCAGCTTGCGCCGCAGGGGTTCACGGACATCAACACGATCCTCAACTACGAGGCCCGCGAGGGCATCGTGCGCGGCTATGCGAGCCGGGCCGGCTTTGCCGCGCGGATGGTGACGCGGCAGGCGTCGTAACAGTAGTTCGTCAGGACCGTTTTCCGGGCTGCCCCTCACCCCAGCCCTCTCCCCGTGAAGAACGGAGTGAAGAACGGGGAGAGGGAGCGCGCCGCTTGCTGCGCGATGACTCTTACGCCAAGGCTCGGAGGGCTCACGCCCCCGGAGGCGGGGGCAGGAAGTGGATGTTGTGCTCGGCGGCGAGCTTCACCACGTCGTCGGGGTTCTGCTCGCGCATGTTGTGGATCGCCCAGAACAGATCGTAGAGCCTGCGCGTCGGCGACACCCAGAACAGCGTCTTTGCGGTCTGCTGCGACTTGTTGAAGATGCCGTGCGGCTTGCCCATCGGCAGCCGCACCGTGTCGCCGGCGGTGGCGTATTCCTCGGCGCCGTCGAGGAAGAAGTCGAGCCGGCCTTCGAGGATGTAGAGATACTCGTCCTGGTCGGGATGGATGTGCGGCGGCACGAAGGTGCCGACCGGGAACGTCGCATGCCAGGAAAAGCTGTGCTCGGTGCGGTTCTTCGGCACGTAGATCTGGCCGAGGATGTTCCAGGAGATGCCCTGGATGCCCTCATTGGCCCGGGTGATGCCGGCGATTTCCGGATAGCTCATGTGGTTTCGCTCCCTGTTATTACTTGGCCGCGCAATCCTTGGCGTAGCGGTCGGCGTAGTTTTCGAACACCTTCTGCACGATCTCGGTCTGGAACTTGCCGTCCGCGCGCTTGGCGACCTTGGTCAGGTAGAAGTCCTGGATCGGATAGCCGTTGGTGTTGAACTTGAAGTTGCCGCGCAGCGAGGCGAAGTCGGCCTTCTTCAGGGCGGCGGACACCTTGTCCTTGTCGGCGAGATCGCCGCCGACCGCCTTCACGGCGCTGTCGATCAGGAGCGCGGCGTCATAGGCCTGCATGGCATAGGTGCCGGGCACGGTGTTGTAGGCGGCCTCGTAGCCGGCGACGAACTTCTTGCTCTGCGCATTGTCGAAATTGGGTGCCCAGTTGGCGCCGCCGAACATGCCGACGGCCGCATCCTGCTGCGCCGGCAAAGTGGATTCGTCGACGGTGAAGGCCGACAGCACCGGGACGCTGTCGGCAAGGCCGGCCTGCTTGAACTGCTTGACGAGGTTCACGCCCATGCCGCCGGGCATGAAGGTGAATACGGCGTCCGGCTTCTGCGAGGAGATCTTGGACAGCTCGGGCTGGAAGTCGAGCGTGTTGAGCGGAACGTAGGATTCCTCGACGATCTCGCCCTTGTAGTCGAGCTTGAAGCCGGCGACGGAGTCGCGTCCGGCCTGATAGTTCGGTACCAGCAGGTACATCTTCTTGTAGCCGCGGTCCTGTGCGACCTTGCCGAGAACGGCGTGGACCTGGTCGTTCTGATAGGACGTCACATAGAAATAGGGGCTGCACTCCTTGCCGGCGTAGCTGGACGGGCCGGCATTCGGGCTGATCAGGAAGGTCTTGTTCTCGGTGATCGGGCGGTGGATCGCCTGCAGCATGTTGGAGAAGATCGGGCCGACGACGAAATCGACCTTGTCGCGCTCGAGCAGGCCCTTGGCCTTGGTGATCGCGGCGTCCGGCTTCAGCTCGTCGTCGGCGACGACCACCTCGACCTCCTTGCCGCCCATCTTGCCGCCGAGGTCCTTGATGGCGAGATTGAACCCGTCGCGGACCTGCCCGCCGAGCGCGGCGGCCGGTCCGGACAGGGTGACGATGACGCCGATCTTGATCTTGTCGGCGGCCAGCGCCGGCTGGGCGAACAGGCTCGCAATAAGGCCAACGGCCAGCTTCGAACTCACTTTCATGACAACTCCCCCGGGATGCGGAATTTCAGGCTTATGTTTTTTGCACCTGACCGAATGATGGGTCAGACCGCAGCTTGGCTTCAAGCCTAGTCTGATGACGCCCCCAGCCGCAAGCGAGCTGCTTGCGGAACGGGCAGTTTCGGCACGCATGCAAGCGCCGCGCCAATTGCTTGAAGGTTAAAGGAGTTTCGCCTCTGACCAACCGGCGCAAATGCCGGTACGTTTTTCCTTGCTCCCAGGAGGTCCGGAAGGTCACACTCACGGGCCTCGCCCAATGAGGCTGAACCTGCTCGAATGATTCCGTCCCAAGTGATTCCGTCATGACGCTTGATTCCGAGACCAAGGCCGTCGAGCTGCCCGAGGACCATGCCGAGGAGCTGCGGCTGTGGCTGCGGCTGCTGACCTGCACGACCCTGATCGAGGGCGAGATCCGCAGCCGCCTGCGCGAGCGCTTCGACGTGACCTTGCCGCGTTTCGACCTGATGGCGCAGCTCGACAAGGCGCCTGACGGGATGACGTTGTCCGACGTCTCCAAGCGCATGATGGTGTCGAACGGCAATGTCACCGGGCTGGTCGAACGCCTGGTCGAATCCGGCCATCTCGACCGCCGCACCTCGGACACCGACCGGCGCGTCCAGGTGATCCGGCTGACCAAGCTTGGCCGCGCCGAATTCCGCAAGATGGCGGCCGAGCACGAGACCTGGATCGCCGATATTTTCGGCGATCTCGCGGAGAAGGATGTGCGCGAGCTGATGCGGCTGCTCGCCAAGACCAAGGGATCCGCGCAGAAGGCCGTGCAGCGCCGGCAGGACTGATACGGCCTGACAAGACGCCGCAGGCTCGCCGCCGCGCACGGCAAACGCTCAAACAATTTGCGGGCAGTGCACAATCTTCGGCTCTTCTCCGCTCTTGCGTCCAGATGTTTTAAGTCTAAAATGTTTAGGACTGAAACGTGCCGGGCGTCCTTCCCTTTGAGACAGGAGCGTGTGATGGCCACTGCCGCCAAGGTTCAGCAGCCGGAGAGCGCCAGCGCGCATGCGCACAGCGCCCACGTCGACACTTTCGCTCAGGACAATCTGCCACCGCATGAGCTGTGGCCCGACTTCGTGTTCAGCCGGCCCGAGTTCCAGTATCCGCCGCGGCTGAACTGCGTGACGAATTTCCTCGACCGCTGGGTCGAGGAGGGGCGGGGAGACACGCCCTGCATCATCAGCACCGACGTGAGCTACACGTATCGTGAGCTGCAGGCGCTGGTGAACAAGATCGCCAATGTGCTGGTCGGCAAGCTCGGTCTCGTCCCCGGCGGCCGCGTGCTGCTGCGCTCGGCCAACAATCCGATGATGGTCGCGACCTATCTCGCGGCGATCAAAGCCGGCGGCATCGTGGTCGCCACCATGCCGCTGCTGCGTGCGAAAGAGCTGTCCTATCCGATCCAGAAGGCGCAGATCGCGCTGGCGCTGTGCGACGGCAAGCTCGCCGACGAGATGGAAAAGACCCGCGCGGTCGCGCCCGCACTGAAGCAGGTGGTGTATTGGGGCAACGGACAGCCCGACGCGCTCGAGGCGCTGATCGCCGATGCGAGCTCTGAGTTCACCGCGGTCGACACCGCCTCCGACGATCTCTGCCTGATCGCGTTCACGTCGGGCACGACCGGCGATCCCAAAGGCACCATGCATTTCCACCGCGACATGCTGGCGGTGTGCGACGGCTATGCCCGCAACGTGCTGCGTGCCAGCCAGAGTGACCGCTTCATCGGCACCGCGCCGCTCGCCTTCACCTTCGGCTTCGGCGGCGTGCTGTTTCCAATGCATATCGGCGCGTCCTACGTCGTGTTGGAGAAGACGTCGCCGGACGATCTGCTCGCCGCGATCGAGCGCGACAAGGCCACGATCTGCTTCACCGCGCCGACCGCGTACCGTGCCATGCTGAGCAAGCTCGCAGGCCGCGACATCTCCTCGTTGCGCAAATGCGTCTCCGCCGGCGAGACCCTGCCGAAGCCGACCTACGATGCTTGGCTCAAGGCCACCGGGTTGAAGCTGATGGACGGTATCGGCTCGACCGAGATGCTGCACATCTTCATCAGCGCCGTGGAGGAGGAGATCCGTCCCGGCGCGACCGGCAAGCCGGTGCCGGGCTACGAGGCCAAGATCGTCGACGACGAGGGCCGCGATGTGCCGCCGGGCACGATGGGCCGGCTCGCGGTGCGCGGGCCCACCGGCTGCCGCTATTTCGCCGACGAGCGTCAGCGCAGATACGTCCAGAACGGCTGGAACGTCACCGGCGACACCTATGTGATGGATGAGGACGGCTACTTCTGGTACCAGTCGCGTTCCGACGACATGATCGTGTCGTCGGGCTACAACATCGCCGGCACCGACGTCGAGGCGTCGCTGCTGACCCATCCAGCGGTCGCCGAATGCGGCGTGGTCGGCGCCCCGGACGAAGCCCGCGGCATGGTCGTGAAGGCCTATGTCGTGCTGGCGCCCGGCGCGGAGGGCACGCCGGCGCTGGTGACGGAGTTGCAGGAACATGTCAAACGCGAGATCGCGCCGTACAAATATCCGCGCGCGATCGAGTTCGTGACGCAGCTGCCCAAGACCGAGACCGGCAAGCTGAAGCGGTTTGCCTTGCGGCAGATCGCCCAGTCTGCTGCCGCGTCTGCGGCGGGCACGACCGCGTAGCAGAGACAGGGAGAGACGTTCGTGAGCACGACCAAAGCGCCCACGCTCGCCGTGGTGAAGCAGGATGAGAGCGCGAGCCCGCGCGTGCTGCAGCCGAGCGGCTGGCCGATGCCGAAGGGCTACGCCAACGGCATCAGCGCCGAGGGCCGCATCGTCGTCACCGGCGGAGTGATCGGCTGGGATGCGAGCGAAAAGCTCGCCGATGGCTTCATCGCACAGGTCCGGCAGGCGCTGCAGAACATCGCCGCGATCCTGGCCGAAGGCCAGGCGCGGCCGGAGCATCTGGTGCGGTTGACCTGGTACGTTGTCGACATGGACGAGTATCTCGGCAACCTCAAGGATCTCGGCCGGATCTATCGCGAGATCTTCGGCAGCCATTATCCGGCGATGGCGCTGGTGCAGGTGGTCCGGCTGGTCGAAAAGGCCGCGCGCGTCGAGATCGAAGCCACGGCGGTGGTGCCGCGCTGAAGGTGGCGTCGGCCGGGAGGCGCGCGATCATCTCCCGCTTTGTCGACGTTCACGACCGAGGTCGGGCACGGGCTGACCGGGCCCGGCGACGCATCCGTTTCTCTCTTTGAGCTCGCCATAGCGATCGCCCGTCCTCCGAACAAATGTGGTGGCCGAATGACGTGTCTGCCGGAGAGCGGACGCGGGCTCGCCATGTCGCAGACACGAACCTGTTCGAGCGTGGCGGCCCAGTGGCGGGTGAAAGCAGGGGGCCAAGTTGGACTGGAAACTCTTCGTGACGACGGCGCTGGCCGCCGGCATCGGCGCTGCGGCCGGTGCTTTGGCACTGGCGAGTGCTGGAGGCGGCGGCATCGAGCATCAGGCCGACGCCAAGATGCTGGAGATCGGCGTCGCCATCCTGCGCGAGCCGGCGCGGATGGACGATGATCCGATGCGGTCGTGGGCGGTGCGCGTGGTCGAGAAGAAGTCAGGCGTGAGCTTTACCGACCAGCAGCGCGCGGCGTTGCTGAAGCGGGCGCCGGGCGGAAGATAGCTCCGCGGACGTTGCGTAGGGTGGGCAAAGGCGCGCCCGCAATGCAATTGTTTGTTCGTGTTATATGTTCGCGCCGTGCCCACCGTCCTGCGCGGATGGACTATCGGTGGGCACGCCATCGTGCGGCTTGCGCCGCGCGATGGTTTTGCCCACCCTACGTATTCGAACTCTCGTCATTGCGAGGAGCGTAGCGACGAAGCAATCCAGAGGCGTGGGCGGGACCCTGGATTGCTTCGCTTCGCTCGCAATGACGGGGATAGAGCGGCGGCCTACTGATACGCCGAGACGATGTCGCTCACCGCGCGCTCCAATTGCTGCGCCGTCGCACACGGGCGCACGACGTTGCAGAAGGTCTGGTAGCGCGGCATTTCGGAGTCGCCCCAGCCCCAGGTCATGCGGCCCTCGGGATTGAGCCAGACGACGCGCTTGGCGCGCTCCGAGATGGCTTTCAGGATATCGGCGCGCGGGTCGAGCTTGTTGCTGCGGGCGTCGCCGAGCACGATCACGGTGGTCTGCGGGGTCACCGAGGCCATGAACTGCTTTTCGAAATCGACCAGCGACGAGCCGTAATCGGACGAACCGAAGCCGACCTTTTGCATGATCTCGGCCATCGCCTCCTCGGCGGATTTCTGCTCCAGGATCTCGCTGACCTCGATCAGATGGCCTGAGAAGGCGAACGAGCGGACATCGCTGACGACGTCGTGCAGGCTGTGGATCAGGAGCAGGAAGAAGTCCGAGACCCGGGCGACCGAGCCGGAGACGTCGCACAGCGCCACGATCTTCGGCCGGTCGCGATGTCGCCGCTTCCACGCGGTGAGGAAGGGCACGCTGCCCCACGCGGCGTTCCGCCTGATCGTGCGGCGGACGTCGAGATGGCCGCGGCGCTGCCGCTTGCGCGGTTTGCTGTAGCGCTCCCGCAGGCGGCGCGCGATCTGCCGGATCAGCGCGCGCAACTCGGCGACCTGGCGCGGCTCGATCCGCGACAGCTGGGCGTTGCGCAGGATCTCGTGACGCAGGTTCTCGGTCTCCTCGCGGCCGTACAGCGCCAGGGCCTGCGCGACCGCATCGCGCACGGTGTCGCGCAGGCCGTCGAGCCCGGCCTGCAGCCGCTCGGCCAGCGCCGGATTGGTCTCCGTGAGCGCATCCAGATCGTCGCGTAGCCGCTGGATGCCCATCGTCTCCAGCATGCGGCTGGAGAACAGGCCGCGCTGGGTGAAGTAGCGGATCTCGGACAGCCCGACGGCGCTGGAGGCGTTCGCGATCGCCGCCGAGATGTCGGCGGTGTTCTGCGCGAGCAGCATCTGGGCGAGGGGGCCAAGCTCGGCGTTCGCGTCGCCGCCGGCCGGCTGTCCGGATGGCGGCGTTCCCTGGGCCTCGTTTGATGCCATGTCCTGCGATGCGTCGTCCTTTGCCTCGGCCTGCGCCGGATCGACATGGGCGAAGAACAGGTCGAAGCAGGCGCCGAGCGCCTTCTTCTCGTCCTCGCTCTTGGCGAGCGTCAGCAGCAGGCTGTCGCGGAGCACCGTGCGATCGGCAAAGCCGACGCTGGCCACCGCGCGCATCGCATCGATGCTCTCGGCCGGCGAGACGTGCACGCCCGCGCCGCGCGCCGCTCGGAAGAACCGATGCAGGTTCTCCTGCATGACGCCTACCCGAAGATGTTCTGGCGCTGCGCCTTGGCGACGAAGGTCGTCACCTGCGGCAGCGCCACCTCGATGTCGGACTCGTATTTCAAGAGCACGTTGAGCGTGTCCTTGACCAGCTCTTGGCCGAGCTCGGCTGCCTGCAGCAGCACCAGCACGCGCGCCCAATCGATGGTCTCGCTCACCGATGGCTGCTTCTTCAGGTCCAGTGATCGGATGTCATGGATGAAGGCGACGAGCTGCCGCCGCAGGGTCTGCGAGATGCCGGGGACGCGGCTCGCCACGATGCGCTCCTCCAGCTTCTGCTCGGGGAAGCCGATGTGCAGATGCAGGCAGCGCCGCTTCAACGCATCGCCGAGATTGCGCTCGGAGTTGGAGGTCAGGATCACGGTCGGCGGCTTGGCGGCGGCGATGCTGCCGAGCTCGGGAATCGTGACCTGGAAATCGGAGAGGATTTCCAGCAGCAGCGATTCGAACTCGGCGTCGGACTTATCGATCTCGTCGATCAGCAGCACGCAGCCATTGGGCTCGAGCAGCGCCTGCAGCAGCGGCCGCGGTTCGACGAATTCCTTGGAGAAGAACACGTCGCCGAAATCATGCAGCTGGTCGAGCGCCGCGTGCAAAGTCTGAGCGCCGCCGAGCACCTCGCCGAGCTTGTCCTTCAGGATCTGGGTATAGAGCAGCTGCTTGGCGTATTTCCACTCGTACAGCGCCTTGGCCTCGTCGAGCCCCTCATAGCATTGCAGCCGGATCATCTTCAGGCCGCGCCAGGCGGCGATCGCCTTGGCGAGCTCGGTCTTGCCGACGCCGGCGGGACCCTCGACCAGGATCGGCTTGTCGATCGCCTGTGACAGATAGACGGCGGTCGCGATCTGGCGGCTGGCGATATAGCCCTGCGCGGCGAGGCCAGTTTCGACGGCCGCGATCGAGGCGATGGCTGAAGAGGGGGCCGGGGAATCAGCCACTGACGAAGCTCCGTTTCCTGGTATCAGGACCCGGCGCAGATGTGATCGGCGTTCCGGTCCCTGGACGTTGGCATCAGGGCGAAAACCCTGACTTTTCCTCGCATTGTGTTATGTCCTGGCTACGCGCACCCGGCAGCCCTGTCCAGTGCGCGCGTGGGTGTCTCGGCCGCATGGCTGCCGGTCGCCAGCGGCCGGACCCCTAGAAATCACGCCGAGCGGAATATGAACCGATCCATCCTGCATCTCATCGTCCTCCTGGTCCTCGTGGTCGGAGGCGGCTGGATCATCGGCGCCTCGAACATGCCCGGCGCCTGGTACGGCTCGCTCAACAAGCCCTGGTTCACCCCGCCAGGCTGGCTGTTTCCGATCGCCTGGACGGTGCTCTACATCATGGTCGCGGTGGCCGGCTGGCGGACCTATGAGCGCGTCGTGAGCGGCGCCGTCATGCAGGTGTGGTGGGGCCAACTGGCGCTGAACTTCGCCTGGTCGCCGGTGTTCTTCACCGCGCACCTGATGTGGGCGGCCTTCGCGATCATCGCCAGCATGTTCGTGCTGATCGTGACGTTCATCGTGATGCAGTGGCGCGAGGATCGCACCGCGGCGCTGCTGTTCGTGCCCTATGCGTGTTGGGTGGGGTTTGCGTCGGTGCTGAATTTTTCGGTGAATGTGCTGAACTGAGATGAGGCGGCTGGTGGGGCGGGGCTTGTTCGAGATGCAGCTTCAAACTCCGCCGTCGTCCCGGCGAACGCCGGGACCCATAACCACCGGCTTTCGTTGTCGAAGAAGAAAGACGACGCACAGCCTTTTCCGACAATCAGCCGTCCGCGGTATGGGTCCCGGCGTTCGCCGGGACGACATCGATGGGTGTGGTAAGCGGCTGGGCTTGTCCTCGACTGACATTCGCGGCCTCCTCCCATGAACCTCAAACAGCTCGAATATTTCGTGCAGGTCGCCGAGCTCGGCTCGTTCAGCAAGGCCGCCTCCGTGCTCGACGTCGCGCAGCCGGCGCTGTCACGGCAGGTGCGGGCGCTGGAGTCCGAATTGAAGCAGCAGCTGTTCGCGCGCAACGGCCGCGGCGTGGCGCTGACGGAGGCCGGCAAGCGGCTGCTCGATCACAGCGTCGGCGTGCTGCAGCTGGTGGCGCATGCGCGCGAGGATCTCGGCGCCAGCCGCGATGCGCCGGTCGGCCGCGTCACCATCGGACTGCCGCCGAGCATCGCGCGGCAACTCACGTTGCCGCTGATCGATCGCTTCCGCAAAGAGTACCCGGCGGCGCGGCTGGCCGTGGTCGAGGGCCTGTCGACGCATGTCGTCGAGTGGGTCACCACGGGACGCATCGATGTCGGAATGGTCTACAATCCGGAAGCACAGGCCGGCATCGAGATCACGCCAGTGCTGCAGGAGCCGCTGGCGCTGGTCAGCCATGCGCCGAAAGGCAAGCGCCGCGTCACCGCGCCGCTGCCAATGGCCGAGTTGTCACGTTACCAGCTGATCATGCCGGAGCGGGTGCACGCGATGCGGCGGCTGCTGGAGACGCAGGCCGCGCTCGCCGGCATCAAGCTCGACATCGCCTGGGAGGTGTCGAGCGTGCCCTCGATCATCGATCTGGTCTGCGCCGGCTACGGTCACGCCGTGCTGACGCCGAGCGGCGTCGCGGCCTCGGGACGCGCCGGCGAGCTGGCCATCCGGCCGCTGACAGAGCCTGCCCCGACCAGCGTGCTGTGCTTCGTGACGTCTGCCCACAAGCGACCGACGCCGCTGGCGCAGCAGACGATGAAGTTGGCGACGGCGCTGATCAAGAAACTGCCGCGGTAGCTTCGGCGTCGCTCAGAGAGCTTCTAGGCGCGTTTGTTTGGGGCGACACATTGGGGCGCGGACGGTGCGCTCCCTCTCCCCGTTCTTCACGGGGAGAGGGTTGGGGTGAGGGGCAGCCGCGCGGGGAGTGCGTGCCGTTAGACCTGTACCCCCTCACCCGGATGGCATCTGGCGATGCCATCCGATCTCTCCCCGCAAGCGGGGCGAGGTGCACGAACAAGCCGCACGAGGCTACGTTCCACTTCTTCCAGACCCATTCTAAATTCAGCATGGCTCATCTGATATCCTATTCCGTTTCGGAATAGCTGATAGAAGCCCCCCGGCGCTGGCGCGGGTCGGCGCGCTCGTTCACATACCCAGCCAAGCCGCCGAAGCAGCAGGAACCTATCGCGCGAGGAACGTGCGCCTGCCGACCTCGGTCACTGCGCCAGAACAGCACCCAAGGAAAGCAGAAGCGATGCCAACGACCGGCCGTGTCGACGTCCAGGCCTTTCTCGACGATCACCCGTTTTCCGCCCTGCAATGGCTGATTTTCGCGCTGGGCTTTGCAATCTTGCTGCTCGACGGCTTCGACACGGCCGCGATCGGCTTCATCGCGCCATCGCTGCTCAAGGAGTGGGGCATCGAGAAATCGGCGCTGGGGCCGGTGCTGAGTGCGGCGCTGTTCGGGCTTGCCGCCGGCGCGCTGCTCGCCGGTCCCGTGGCCGACCGTCTCGGCCGCAAGCTGGTGCTGGTCGGCTCTGTGCTGATCTTCGGCATCGCCTGCCTCGCCTCGGCCTTCGCGACCAACCTGACCGAGCTCACCGTGCTCCGCTGCGTGACCGGCATCGGCCTCGGCGCGGCCATGCCCAATGCGGTGACGCTGTTCAGCGAATATTGCCCGGGCCGGATGCGCGCCACGATGACCAATCTGATGTTCTGCGGCTTCCCGCTCGGCGCGGCCTGCGGCGGCTTCCTGGCCGCGTGGATGATCCCGCAATGGGGCTGGCGCAGCGTGCTGGTGCTCGGTGGCGCCGCGCCGCTGGTGCTGACCGTGCTGCTGATCGCGATCCTGCCGGAGTCCGTCCACTATCTGCTGTCGCGCGGCGCCAGCGTGGAGCGCGTCCGCAAGGTGATGCGCCGGATCTCGGCCGCGGCCTCCGAGGTCGGCCAGTTCGTGATGCTCGAGCCGGAGCACGCCGAGACCACCCGCCGCGTCAACGCCACCGGCATCGGCATGGTGCTGTCGCCGGTGCTGCGCATCGGCACGCTGATGCTGTGGGTCACCTATTTCATGGGGCTCGTGATCTTCTACTCGCTGATCAACTGGATGCCGGTCCTGTTCAAGGACGTCGGGCTCAACCCGCAGACCGCGACCTTGATCTCGGCGCTGTTCCCGCTCGGCGGCGTCGGCGCGGTGTTCTTCGGCGTGCTGATGGACCGGTTCAACGCCAACCGGATCGTCGCGGTCGGCTATGCGCTGACGGCGGTGACGATCTTCCTGATCGGGCAGGCGGCCGGCAACATGGGCTTCCTGGTGGTGATCGTGTTCGTGGCCGGCGTCGTCATGAACACGGCGCAATCGTCGCTGCCGGCGCTGGCCGCCGCCTTCTACCCGACCCAGGGCCGGGCCACCGGCGTTGCCTGGATGATGGGCATCGGCCGGTTCGGCGGTATTGCCGGCTCGTTCCTGGTCGCCGAGCTGACCGCGCGGCACCTGACCTTCAGCGCAATTTTCACCGTGATCGCAGTTCCCGGCTTGATCGCGGCGCTCGCCCTTGTGGTAAAGCAGATCGTGGGACCGGGCGGCCGCGCCAGCGGCAAGGATGTCGGCAGCCCCGTGGTCGCGCATTGAGCGGCGCCCCGGAAGACAGAGAATCTTGAGGGAGAGACTGACGTGATCATCGACGTGCACGGCCATTACACGACGGCTCCGAAGGCGCTCGAAGAGTGGCGCAACCGGCAGATCGCGGGCATCAAGGATCCCTCCGTCATGCCCAAGGCGTCGGAGCTTTCGATCAGCGACGACGAGCTGCGCGAGAGCATCGAGAGCAACCAGCTCAAGAAGATGAAGGAGCGCGGCAGCGACCTCACCGTGTTCTCGCCGCGCGCGAGCTTCATGGCTCACCACATCGGCGACTTCCAGGTGTCCTCGACCTGGGCCGGCATCTGCAACGAGCTGTGCTACCGCGTCAGCAAGCTGTTCCCGGACTATTTCATCGGCGTCGCAATGCTGCCGCAGTCGCCGGGCGTCGACCCCAAGACCTGCATTCCCGAGCTGGAGAAATGCATCAACGAGTACGGCTTCGTCGGCATCAATCTGAATCCGGATCCCTCTGGCGGTCACTGGACCTCGCCACCGCTGTCGGATCGGCACTGGTATCCGATCTACGAGAAGATGGTCGAGCTCGACATCCCCGCGATGATCCACGTCTCGACCAGCTGCAACGCCTGTTTCCACACCACGGGCGCGCATTACCTCAATGCCGACACCACGGCATTCATGCAGTGCCTGACGTCGGACCTGTTCAAGGACTTCCCGACCCTGAAGTTCCTGATCCCGCATGGCGGCGGCGCGGTGCCGTATCATTGGGGCCGGTTCCGCGGCCTCGCCCAGGAAATGAAGAAGCCGTTGTTGAAGGATCACCTGCTCAACAACATCTTCTTCGATACCTGCGTGTATCACCAGCCGGGCATCGACCTGCTGACCGGCGTGATCCCGATCGACAACATCCTGTTCGCGTCGGAAATGATCGGCGCCGTCCGCGGCATCGATCCGGAGACCGGCTTCTACTACGACGACACCAAGCGCTACATCGAGGCCGCCAAGCTGACCCCCGAGCAGCGCCACCAGATCTATGAGGGCAATGCCCGGCGCGTGTTCCCGCGGCTCGACGCCGCGTTGAAGGCCCAGGGCAAGTGAACTAGGACATCGCGATGAGCACCCCCATGAACAATCTCGGCATCGTCAAGAAGAGCATCACCCGCGCTGACAAGGCCGCGGTCGAGAAGCTGTCCAAGTTCGGCGTCGCCACCATCCACGAGGCGATGGGCCGGGTCGGCCTGATGCAGTGCTACATGCGGCCGATCTATCCGACCGCGAAGATGTGCGGCACGGCGGTGACCGTGCTGCTGCAGCCCGGTGACAACTGGATGCTGCACGTTGCAGCCGAGCAGATCCAGCCCGGCGACGTCGTCGTGGCGGCTTGCACGGTCGAGAACACCGACGGCTTCTTCGGCGATCTGCTGGCGACGAGCTTCCGCGCCCGCGGCGCCCAGGGCCTCGTCATCGATGGTGGCGTCCGTGACGTCACCGATCTCACCGAGATGCAGTTCCCGGTGTTCTCGCGCGCGATCTCGGCGCGCGGCACGGTCAAGGCGACGCTCGGCTCGGTCAACATTCCGGTGGTCTGCGCCGGCGTCGCGGTCAATCCGGGTGACGTGATCGTTGCCGATGTGGACGGCATTGTCGTGGTGCCGGCTGCGGTCGCACATCAGGCAGCGGACGCTGCCGCTGCGCGCGAGGCCAACGAAGCCGACAAGCGCGAGAAGCTCGCGTCCGGCGTGCTCGGCCTCGACATGTACAAGATGCGCGAGCCGCTGGCGAAGGCCGGGCTCAAATACATCGATTGAGCCGAGATGACGGCGGCGTCGAACTCAAATCCCTCGAACCGGTGGCATGTCGGGCTGATCGGCTACGGCGAGGTCGGCAAGATCCTCGCCGAGGATCTGCGCAAGGACGGCGTGCGCGTCTCCGCCTATGACTTGAAGCTGGCGGACAGCCGCGGCGACGCGATGCGCAGCCATGCCGACAGCATCGGCGTGACGCTCGCGGCCTCGCATGCCGAGCTGGCGGCGCAGGCCGACTTCATCGTCTCCGCCGTGACCGCCAGCCAGGACGTGTCGGTGGCGGAAGCCTGCGCGCCGACGATCAAGCCCGGCGCCTGGTTCCTCGACTTCAACTCGGCCTCGCCCGGCGCCAAGCAGCGCGCGGCCGCGTTGATCGACGGGGTAGGCGGCCGCTACGTCGAAGGCGCGGTCATGACCTCGGTGCCGCCGTATCGCATCAAGGTGCCGCTGCTGCTCGGCGGCGCCGGCGCGCGCGAGCTGGCGCCGCTGCTCAACGATCTCGGCTTTGCCGCCAAGCCCGCCAGCGACAAGCTCGGTGTGGCCTCGGCGACCAAGATGTGCCGCAGCATCATGATCAAGGGTCTCGAGGCGATGGTGATCGAGAGCTTCACCACCGCGCGCGCCTATGGCGTCGAGGATGCGGTTCTCGCCTCGCTGAAGGAGACGTTCCCCGGCATCGACTGGGAGAAGCAAGGCGCCTATTTCTTCCAGCGCGTGATCGAGCATGGCCGCCGCCGCGCCGAGGAGGTACGGGAGGTCGCCGAGACCGTGCGCGACATCGGCCTGACGCCGTGGTCGGCGGACGGCACGGCCGAGCGCCAGGCCTGGGTCGCCGATCTCGCCGATGACGGCCTGTTCGGCACGCGCGGCACCAAGGAATTCGCGCGCAGCGCGGACTGGCGCACCGAGGCCGATCGCATTCTCAATAAGATCAAATCCAAGGAGTAGGGAACCTCATGGAGTTCCAGAAGACCCCGGGATGGCTCGACTGGTACGACGGTCCGTCGAAGCCGCGCTTCAAGGTGCCGGCCGGCAGCGTCGACGCGCATTGCCACGTGTTCGGTCCCGGCGCCGAATTCCCCTATGCGCCCGAGCGCAAGTACACGCCGTGCGATGCCTCCAAGCACCAGCTCTATGCGCTGCGCGACCATCTCGGCTTCGCCCGCAACGTCGTCGTGCAGGCGACCTGCCACGGCGCCGACAACCGCGCGATGGTCGATGCGCTCGTGCATTCCAACGGCAAGGCCCGTGGCGTCGCCACTGTCAAGCGCAGCGTCACCGACGCCGAGCTGAAGGCGATGCACGATGCCGGCGTGCGCGGCGTCCGCTTCAACTTCGTCAAGCGCCTGGTCGACTTCACGCCGAAGGACGAGCTCGTCGAGATCGCCAACCGCATCAACAAGCTCGGCTGGCATGTGGTGATCTATTTCGAGGCCGTCGACCTGCCGGAGCTGTGGGACTTCTTCACGTCACTGCCGACAACAGTGGTCGTCGACCACATGGGCAGGCCCGACGTGACCAAGCCGGTCGATGGTCCCGAGTTCGAGCTGTTCGTGAAGTTCATGCGCGAGCATTCCAACGTCTGGTCCAAGGTGAGTTGCCCGGAGCGGTTGTCGGTCGCAGGACCGCGGGCGTTGAACGGCGAGCAGAACGCCTATCGCGACGTGGTGCCGTTCGCCAAGCGCATCGTCGAGACCTTTCCGGATCGCGTGCTGTGGGGCACCGACTGGCCGCACCCGAACCTGAAGGACCACATGCCGGACGACGGCCTGCTGGTCGATTTCATTCCCCACATCGCCGTCACCGCGGAGCTGCAGCGAAAACTCCTGGTCGACAATCCGATGCGGCTGTACTGGCCCGAAGAATCCTAAGAGGAGGGAAGCGATGTCGCTCGACAAACCCTATACCGACGTTCCCGGCACGACCATCTTCGACGCGGACATGTCGCGGATGGGCTATCACCTCAACCAGTTCTGCATGTCCTTGATGAAGGCCGAGAACCGCGCCCGCTTCAAGGCCAATGAGCGCGCCTATCTCGACGAATGGCCGATGAGCGAGGAGCAGAAGCAGGCGGTGCTCGACCGCGACCTCAACCGCTGCATCGCGCTCGGCGGCAACATCTACTTCCTGGCCAAGATCGGCGCGACCGACGGCAAGAGCTTCCAGCAGATGGCTGGCAGCATGACCGGCATGACCGAAGAGCAGTATCGCGACATGATGGTGAAGGGCGGCCGCTCGATCGAGGGCAACCGCTACACCGGGGAGAAGAAGTAAATGGCAAAAATCTCCGCAAGCGTTTTCACCTCGCACGTTCCGGCGATCGGCGCCGCACTCGACCTCGGCAAGACCGGCGAGGACTATTGGAAGCCGGTGTTCGCCGGGTATGATTTCGCCAAGCAGTGGGAGAAGGAGCAGAAGCCGGACGTCGTGTTCCTGGTCTTCAACGACCACGCGACCGCCTTCAGCCTGGACATGATTCCGACGTTCGCGATCGGCACTGCGGCCGAGTATCAGCCGGCCGACGAGGGCTGGGGCCCGCGCCCCGTGCCGAAGGTGATCGGGCATCCGAAGCTCGCCGCGCACATCGCGCAATCGGTGATCCAGGACGATTTCGATCTCACCATCGTCAACAAGATGGACGTCGATCACGGCCTGACTGTGCCGCTCAGCCTGGTGTTCGGCCAGGTCGATGCCTGGCCGTGCCCGGTGATCCCGTTCGCCGTCAACGTGGTGCAGTATCCGGTGCCGTCCGGCCGCCGCTGCTTCATGCTGGGCAAGGCGATCCGCAAAGCGATCGAGAGCTATGACGAGCCGCTCAACGTGCAGATCTGGGGCACCGGCGGCATGAGCCACCAGTTGCAGGGCCCGCGCGCCGGCCTGATCAACCGCGAATGGGACAACGCCTTCCTGGACAAGCTCATCAACGATCCCGAAGGCCTGTCCAAGGTGCCGCATATCGACTACGTGCGCGAGGCCGGCAGCGAGGGCATCGAGCTCGTGATGTGGCTGATCGCGCGCGGCGCCATGAGCGACGTCAACGAGGCCAAGAAGGGCAACGCGCCGACCGTGCGTCATCGCTTCTATCATGTGCCGGCCAGCAACACCGCCGTCGGCCATGTGATTCTGGAGAACAACTAAATGGCTAAGACGATCAAGGTCGCGCTCGCCGGCGCCGGCGCCTTCGGCATCAAGCATCTCGACGGCATCAAGAACATCGACGGCGTCGAGGTGGTGTCGCTGGTCGGCCGCCGCTTCGACCAGACCAAGGAAGTCGCCGACAAATACGGTATCAAGCACGTCTCGACCGAACTCGCCGACAGCCTCAAGCTGCCGGAGGTCGACGCGGTCATTCTCTGCACCCCGACGCAGATGCATGCGGCGCAGGCGATCGACTGCCTCAAGGCTGGCAAGCATGTCCAGGTCGAGATTCCGCTCGCCGACTCCCTGAAGGACGCGCAGCAGGTCGTCGAGCTGCAGAAGCAGTCCGGGCTGGTCGCGATGTGCGGCCACACAAGGCGCTTCAATCCCAGCCATCAGTACGTGCACAAGAAGATCAAGGCGGGCGAATTCCACGTCCAGCAGATGGATGTGCAGACCTACTTCTTCCGCCGCACCAACATGAACGCGCTGGGCCAGCCGCGCAGCTGGACAGATCACCTGCTGTGGCACCACGCCGCGCATACCGTCGACCTGTTCGCCTACCAGGCGGGCTCGCCGATCGTGAAGGCCAATGCGGTGCAGGGACCGATCCATCCCAATCTCGGCATCGCGATGGACATGTCGATCCAGCTCAAGGCCGCCAATGGCGCGATCTGCACCTTGTCGCTGTCGTTCAACAATGACGGCCCGCTCGGCACCTTCTTCCGCTACATCGGCGACACCGGCACCTACATTGCCCGCTACGACGATCTGGTGAACGGCAAGGAGGAGAAGATTGACGTCTCCAAGGTCGACGTCTCCATGAACGGCATCGAGCTGCAGGACCGCGAGTTCTTCGCCGCGATCCGCGAGGGCCGCGAGCCGAACGCCTCCGTCGCCCAGGTGCTGCCCTGCTACCAGGTGCTGCACGATCTCGACGAGCAGCTCGCCAAGGGCTGATACGTCCTCCTCCTCGCGCGTTCGGCGCGCGGGGAGGGTCTCTTCAGGCGGCAGCCGCCGCTGCGCCGATCTACGGCGCCTTGGACGGCTTCAGCTTCGGCAAGGTCGCGACGATCTTCTGCTTGCCGTCGACGATCTCGGCCAGGAAGCTCTCGCGATCGATGTCGCCGTTCTTGTCCCAGCTGGCTTCCATCAGCATCCCCGGTGCCTTGTCGGGCGTCAGCGTGAGGCCCTTCATGGTGGCGCCGAAAGCCTGGCGGTCGAACTTGCCGATCGTCTCGGTCACATACTTGATCAGATACACGGCCGTGTAGCCCTTGATGCCGTTGTGGTCGGGCCAATAGCGGTAACGATCGTTGAACTTCTTTGCGAAGGCCTGGATCGCCGGAACAGGCGCATCGGCGCTGAGGCCGACATGGCCGCGCACGCCGTTGGCGGCGGGGCCCGCCAGCTCGACGACCTTCTGGCTCAGCAGCGTGGTCTCGCCGAACAGCGGCACGGTCAATCCCTGGCGTTTGGCCTCGATGAGGAAGCGCGCGCTTTCCTCCTCGTTGGTGTAGACGAAGACGGCGTCGGTCTTGACGTTCTTCAGCTTGATCACGTCGGAGCCGAAATCGACCTGGCCCTGCTCGGTCGACAGGTCCGAGACGACCTCGATCCCGCGCGTCTTCATCTCCTTGACGAAACTGTCGCGGCCGCCCTTACCGAAATCGTTGTTGACCCAGACGACAGCGACCGACTTCACCTTCAACTGGTCGTGCAGATAGTTGGCGATCTTCGGCATGCTGAACTGCTGGCCGAAGGCGGTGCGGAAGATCCAGGGATTGCCCTGCGTGGTGATGTCGGCCGCCTCCGCGCCGACGATCTGCGGCACCTCGGCCTGCTGGGTCAGCGCCATGTTGACCTTGACCGAGCCGGAGTAGATCGGGCCCAACACGACGTAGGGCTCGCGGTCGAGCACCTTCTGCACCTGCGCGCGCGAGACACCCGGATTGCTCTGCGTGTCCAGATGCTCGGTGGTGATCTTGCGGCCAAGAATGCCGCCGGCGGCGTTGATCTCGTCGATGGCAAGGGCGACACCGTCGCGCCAGTTGGTGCCCGACACGGCGCCCGGACCCGAGAGCTCCACGACATCGGGAATGTACACGGTGTCTTCGGCGCGGGCGAAGCCCGTACAGAGCGACATGGCCAGCGCCACACCGCCGAGTAATTTGAGATCCATCATGACGTCCTCCCGATGTTCTTTTGTTTATGCTGATTCAGTCGAAGTCTCTGTCAAGCCCAGCAGCCGCAACGGCGTGCGCCAGAGCAGGCGGTGCTGATCGGCTGGATCTGGAAAGATCTCGCTCACTCCCGCGAGCAGTGGTCCGTAGTCGAGGCGTTCGGGTGCGCGCAGGAACGGCCAGTCGGAGCCCCAGACGCAACGGTCGAGGGTGAAGGCATCGACCAGCGCGCTGATGAACGGCCATGTGTCGGCGTAAGGGTAGGGCTGGCGCGCGAATTTGTAGTAGCCCGACAGCTTCACGACGGCATCGCGCTCCCGGCCGAGCGCAAGCAGCGCCTGGAATGACGGGCGCTTCAGGCCGTCCTCGACGACCGGCCGGCCGCAATGGTCGAACACGAGGCGGGCCTTCGACCGTTCGATCAGCGGCAGCAGGTCGAGCAGTTGATCGCCCTCGATCTGGACCTGCAGGAACAGGTCCAGATCGGTGAGCTTCTCCAGCAGCGGTGCCGCGTCGCGGTAGTAGTCGCTGCCGTGAAACGGCACGTTGAAGGCGATGCCGATGACGCCGGCCGCCTTGAGGCGTTCCAGCTCTTTGATGTCGACGTCCTTCTCGACCACAGCGACGCCCTTGAACCGTCCATTGCCATGCCTGAGCGTGTCGAGCAGGATACGGCTGTCGGAGCCATAGCCCGAATTCGTCGCGACGATCAGCGCGTGCCTGACGTCGAAGACGTCGAGCACGCGGATGAGATGTGCTGCGGGGGCGATCTCCTGGCCGGTCGGACGGTAGGGCGTGTCGGGCGCGTAGGGGAAGCGCGCGGGATCGATCGCGTGGATGTGGCAGTCGATCCTGGGACCCGTCGGCAGTGTCATCATCAAGCGCTTTGTCGCATGCTCAGAACGTCGCCCGAATGGCCTTGATCAGCTCCGGTGTCACGTCCGGCAGCACGCCGAACCAGGCCTGGAATGCGAGCCGGGCCTGGTTGAGCAGCAGGCCGAGCCCGTTGACCGTCGTGCAGCCGCGCGCCCGCGCCTCCGCCAGGAACGGTGTTTCCAGCGGCGTGTAGATCAGGTCGGCCACGAGCGTCTTCGCCGAGAGCCGCGCCAGATCGATCTCCAGCGCCGGCTTGCCGATCATGCCGCGATCGGTGCTGTTGATCAGCAGCGCGACGTCGGCAATGGCGGCGGAGCGATCGTCCCAGGCCACCGTGCTGATGGCCGATCCAAATTCGGCGGCGATGGCCTGCGCTTTCTCGGCGGTTCGGTTGCTGATGCGGATGTCGCGGGCGCCGTTCTCGAGCAGCGCGACCACCACCGCGCGTGCGGCGCCGCCGGCGCCGAGCAGCAGGATCGGGCCTTCGTCGGCGCGCCAGCCCGGCCGGACATCGCGCAGGCTCTGGACGAAGCCGTTGCCGTCATTGTTGAAGCCGCTCAGCGTGCCGTCCTGCTCGACGACGATGGTGTTGACGGCGCCAATCCGTCGCGCCGTGTCGTTGACCCGGGCGAGCAGCGGCATCGCCGTCTGCTTGTGCGGCATGGTGACGTTGCAGCCGCGGAAACCGAGGGCCACCAGGCCGGCAAGCGCCTCCTTGAGCCGCTCCGGCTGAACCGCCAGCGGCACATAGGCGCCGCGCAGGCCGTGCGCATTGAGCCAGAAATTGTGGATCGTCGGGGAGCGCGAGTGAGCGACGGGCATGCCGATGACACCAGCCAATCCGAATCCGTTCGCTTGCGACATGCTGCGCCATGACCTCCCGGTTCGATGTCGGCCTGTTCCGGCCGATGCTGAAACCGTCTTATGGGCAATGATCCAGCCAGGCAATTGAAACATTCCGTCACAGTGTCCTTCGCAATGCACGCATCGTTTCATGGTGTGGACTGGATGCAGCATCGCGATACCCTGCCTCTGGGCAAAGCGGCGGCTGGTTTCTATGATCGCGAACCACGGTCGCGCCGAGCCTCCAGGCCGCGTCCGACCGGCTACGAGGGATCTCGATTGACCATTCAGTCTCCGCTCTCCATCGCGACCGAAAGCTTCACCGACGCCGCTGCTGCAGTGGCGCGGCTCGAAGAGATCTACGAGCGCAACACCGCCTTCCTGCGCTCTCATTTCGAGGCCTATGCGAATGGCGTGGTGCCACCGACCCGCATCCGCGCGACCTATCCGTTCGTGCGCCTCACCACCGCGAGCCACGCCCGGCTGGACTCGCGCCTCGCCTACGGTTTCGTCGCGGGACCCGGCGTGCACGAGACCAGCGTGACGCGGCCCGACCTGTTCCGCTCCTATTTGACCGAGCAGATCCGGCTCCTGATCGAGAACCACGGCGTGCCCGTCGAGATCGGCGAATCCGCCGAGCCGATTCCGGTGCATTTCGCCTATCGCCGCGACATCAATATCGAGACGGCGTTGCCGCATCACGAGAGCCCGCTCATGACGCGCTCGCTGCGCGACGTGTTCGATGCGCCCGATCTCGCGACCATGGACGATGCCATCGCCGACGGCACGCTGGAGCTGCAGCCGGGCATGCCCGAGCCGCTGTCGCTGTTTCGCGCGGCGCGCGTCGACTACTCGCTGCGCCGGCTCTATCACTACACCGGGACCGATCCCGACCATTTCCAGAACTTCGTCATCTTCACCAACTATCAGTTCTACGTCGATGCCTTTGCCGATTGGGGCAGGCAGCAGCTGACGGCCGGGCCGGGCACTGCCGAAGCCTTCGTGGAGCCGGGCAACGTGGTCACGCGCAGCGCGCGGCTCGGCGGCGGCACCACAGGCTCTGCGCCGGCTCGCACGCCGCAGATGCCGGCGCTCCATCTGGTCGAGCCGGGCCATCAAGGCATCACGCTGATCAACATCGGCACCGGCCCCTCGAATGCGCGCAACGTCACCGACCACATCGCGGTGCTGCGCCCGCACGCCTGGCTGATGGTCGGGCACTGCGCGGGTCTGCGCAACACCCAGCGGCTCGGCGACTATGTGCTCGCGCACGGCTACGTCCGCGAGGACCATGTGCTCGACCAGGAGCTGCCGCCGTGGGTGCCGATCCCGGCGCTGGCCGAGGTGCAGGTCGCGCTCGAAGAGGCCGTGGAGGCGGTCACCGGCTATTCCGGCTTCGAGCTGAAGCGGGTGATGCGCACCGGCACGGTGGCCAGCGTCGACAACCGCAATTGGGAGATCTCCGGCCCCGCCGTGATCCGCCGGCTGTCGCAGTCGCGGGCCGTCGCGCTCGACATGGAGTCGGCTGCGATCGCCGCCAATGGTTATCGCTTCCGCGTGCCCTACGGCACCTTGCTCTGCGTCTCCGACAAGCCGCTGCATGGCGAGATCAAGCTCGCCGGCATGGCCAGCGACTTCTACCGCCAGCGCGTCGGCCAGCATCTGCAGATCGGCCTGAAGGCGCTGGAGCTGTTGAAGCATCAGGAGTCCGAGCGGCTGCATTCGCGCAAGTTGCGCAGCTTCGCGGAAGTGGCCTTCCAGTAGCGGCCGCGGTCGGCGTGAAGGCCGCCTCATTGACATCGGAGCCAGGACGTCTACTGGAGCGGTTCCGACCGTCATGGAGCCCACCGAATGTCCGATCTCGATACCAGCGTGCTGTTTCGTCCGTTTCGCCTGAAGACGCTGGAGCTGAAGAACCGCATCGTCATGGCGCCGATGACGCGCAACGCGGCACCGGACGGAATTCCGGGCGAGGCCAACGCCGCCTATTATCGCCGCCGCGCCGAGGGCGGCGTGGGCCTGATCCTGACCGAGGGCACGGTGATCAACCGTCCCGCCTCGCGCAATGAGCCTCACATTCCCTTCTTTCACGGTGACGCGGCGCTGGCCGGCTGGCAGAGCGTCGCCAGCGCCGTGCACGCCGCCGGCGGCCGCATCGCGCCGCAGATCTGGCACACCGGCTCGACCAAGGGCATGAGCCGCTGGGAGCCCGGCGCGCCGGTCGAGAGCCCGTCGGGCCTGGTCGCGCCGGACAAGCCGCGCGGCAACGCGATGACCGAGAACGACATCGCCGACACCGTCGCCGCGTTCGCGCAGGCTGCCGCCGACGCCAAGCGCACCGGCTTCGACACGGTCGAGGTCCACGGCGCGCATGGCTACCTGGTCGACGAGTTCTTTTGGTCCGGCACCAACAAGCGCGACGACCGTTATGGCGGCCCGACGATCAAGGAGCGCTCGCGCTTCGCCGGCGAGATCGTCGCCGCGATCCGCAAGGCGGTCGGTCCGGATTTCCCGATCATCCTGCGCGTCAGCCAGTGGAAGCAGCAGGACTACGCGGCGCGCCTCGCCGAGACGCCGGCGCTGATGGGCGATTGGCTGCAGCCGCTGGTCGATGCCGGCGTCGACATCCTGCACTGCTCGCAGCGCCGCTTCTGGGAGCCGGAATTCCCCGAGATCGACGGCGAGAAGGGGCTGAACTTCGCCGGCTGGGCGAAGAAGATCACGGGCGCCGCGACCATCAGCGTCGGCTCCGTTGGTCTCGCCGGCGACTTCTTCTCGGCGTTCGCCGGCAAGCCGTCGACGACGGCGGATCTCGATGCGTTGCTGGAACGCATGGCGAAGGACGAGTTCGACCTCATCGCCGTGGGACGTGCGCTGATCAGCGATCCCGACTGGGTCGCCAAGATCAAGTCCGGCGACAAGGCGGGCCTCAAGGGCTTCAACGCGGCAGACCTCGGCGCGCTGGTGTGAGTTGGAGCGCGGCTTACTCGCCGCGTTCAGTCGCGCGCTCCTCTCGTGGCGTGAGCCAACCGCGCTTTTAGTTGGGTGCGAGTCGAAGCCACGAACTCGGTGCACCCTCTCCCCTTGTGGGAGAGGGTGGTTCGCAAGAGCGGAGCGAATGCGAACCGGGTGAGGGGTCTCTCTCCACGAACTCCCGTGCGGAGAGAGACCCCTCACCCGCCTCCGATGCTTCGCATCTCCGGCACCCTCTCCCACAAGGGGAGAGGGTGCACCGTCGTTGGCGCTCGATCGTGGCTCCTCTCGTCGACCCGATGAGGAGAATGGACTTGTTCGACCCCGCCCTGTCATCTTCGTCCCGGCTTGTTCGGTCGAGCCTCCCGCTCCCGCAACTACTGCACCGTCAGCTCCAGATAGAGCGGGCTGCGGAACGTTGACGACGGCATCCACGGCAGTTGCTCCTGCGTTCGGCGATACTCGGGCACGACCTTGTGCAGCTCGTCGAACGCGATCTTGATGGCCATGCGGGCGATCGCTGATCCGAGACACGCATGCACGCCGCCGCCGAAGCCGAGATGGCCGCGCGGCTTGCGGGTGATGTCGTAGACATCGGGATTGGGGAACTGCCGCTCGTCACGATTGGCGGAGCCGTAGGCGAGGCAGACGAAATCGCCCTCGCGCATGGTCTGGCCGTGCAGGGTCAGGTCCTTCTGCAGGCAGCGGCGGAAGCGCTGGGCCGAGGTGTTGAAGCGCAGCGACTCCTCGACCGCATCCGCCATCAGGTCGGGGTTGGCGACCACTGCGCGGCGCGCGTCGGCGTGGTCGGCGAGGTTGTAGGCCAGCATGCTCATGAAGCCGCCGAGCGACTCGATGCCGGCCATGATCAGGGTCGTCGTGGTCAGCAGCACCTCGCGCTCGTCGAGCTTGTCGCCGTCGATCTCGGCCATGCTGAAATGCGAGATCAGGTCGTTCTGCGGCCGCGCGCGGCGCTCGGCGATCACGCCGGCCGCGTAGTCCTGCATCCAGTTGTAGGCGGCGATGTGCTGCGGGCCCTTGGCGCGGCTCACCGGATCGCTCTGCACCATCAGCACCGCCTTGTCGCGCACCGTCTGCTCGTCGCCGAGCGGCAGGCCGAGGGCGGCGAACAGCACGCGCACGGTGAACTTCGACGAGAACGCCTCGATGAAGTCGAAGCGGTCCTGGCCGCGCAGCGCCTCGGCGCTGTCGCGCGCGATGTCGCGGATCGGACCGGACAGGCTCTCGAGATTGCGCTTCATGAAGGCGTGCTGGACGAGGCCGCGCAGGCGGTCATGGCGCGGCGGATCGGTCGTGCCGAGCGTCGCACCGGCGCGGTTCGGCAGCTCGGTCATCAGGTTGCCCTTGGCCGACGAATAGGTCTGCCAGTTGGTGCCGGCCGCCGCGACGTCGGCGTAGCGCGACAGGATCCAGACCTGGGCCTGCGGGCTCCAGAAGCAGGGATGCTCGTCGCGCAGGGTCTTGTAGAACGGGAACGGGTCGGCATCGACCGCAGGCGAATACGGGTCGAACGTGAACATGTCGGGCCTCCTCTCCATTGAGTGTGGTCGTTGTTGTTCTTTTCACTGATGTAACCGAGCCTTTGCTGCGGCGTGAGACACGAACGCCGGTCAAGACTTGCACTTTTTCGACATTCCGGCTTAGCTCCTGCACATGCCGCGCTTTCGCACCAAGCCGTCGATCCCCGCATTTGCGCTGTATGGCGAAGCCTTGGCGGCGCAGCCCGACATGCTGCACGTCGAGCCGATCCAGGTGCGCAGCAAGCTTTATCGCTGGGAGATCGAGGCCCACACGCACCAGGGCCTGCACCAGATCCTCTGGGTCGCGTCCGGTCCGGCCGAGATCGCCTTGGACGAACGCCGCGGGCGTTGCGCCGGCCCGGTGGCGGTCATCATCCCGCCCGGAGTGGTTCATGCCTTCCGCTTCTCGCGCGACACCGACGGCTATGTGCTCACCTTCAATCCGCGCGCGGTGGTCGAGGGCGACGTGCCGGCGACCGGCGAGGCGTTGCGTGATCTGTTCGCGACCGCGCAGATCCTGCATCTCGAGCCGCAGGCGGTTGCGACCGGCCGCATCGCCGCGCTGTTCGTCGACCTCGCCGACGAGTTCGCCGCAGCGGATGCCGCGGCCTCGCCGGTGCCGCACTGGCTCGGTCGCTCGATCGTGTGGCGGCTGGCACAGCAGAGCGCGCGGCAGTCGCAGGGGGCGCGGCGCGGCAGCGGGCAGGCGGCACTGTTCACGCGCTTCATCGTGCTGGTCGAGGCGCGCCATCGCGATCACTGGTCGGTGGCGCGCTATGCCGACGAACTCGGCATGACCCCGGAACGGCTGAACCGGCTGACGCGGGCGGAGACCGGCCAATCCGCGCTCGACATCGTGCATGCGCGGCTCGCCCGCGAGGCCTGCCGCCGCCTCACTTATGTTGCAGCGCCGGTGTCGAAGCTGGCGTTCGAACTCGGCTTCAAGGATCCCGCCTATTTCTGCCGCTTCTTCAAGCGCCACACCGGCGCCAGCCCGCGTGACTATCGCCGCGCCATGGGCATCGCGGACGAGGCGACCGGCGCTCGCCGCTGATCCGGAGAGGGTCCTGATACCGTCATGCCATCTCGCGCAGCGGTGTCGGAAAAGTGCAAGAGAATGCAGCGTCCATGCAAGTCGACCGGGGCATTCCTTGGTAGAATTCGCGACTGACAAGCAAAGCCAACAAGGCTTTCGTCGTGAATCCGGGAGAACTTGCCCATGAAAGTCCAAGTCTGCATCATCGGCGGCGGCCCCTCGGGCCTGATGCTGTCGCAGCTGCTGCATCTGCAGGGCATCGATACGATCATCCTGGAAAAGTCGAGCCGCGACTACGTGCTGTCGCGCATCCGTGCGGGCGTGCTGGAGCACGGCTTTGCCGAGCTGATGCGCGAAGCGAAGTGCGGCGAGCGCATGGACCGCGAGGGTGAGATCCATCACGGCTTCTACATCGCCCATGACGGCAAGCTCGATCGCCTCGACCTGCACAAATATTCCGGCGGAAATTCGGTCATGGTCTACGGCCAGACCGAGCTGACGCGCGATCTCTACGAGGCGCGCGACAAGCTCGGCGGCAAGGTCGTGCACAACGCGGCCGACGTGACGCCGCACGACATCGCCTCCGACAAGCCCTACGTCACCTATCGCAGCGGCGAAGAGGTGATCCGCGTCGACTGCGACTACGTCATCGGCGCCGACGGCTTCCATGGCGTCAGCCGCAGGTCGATCCCGCAGGACAAGTTGACCGAGTTCGAGCGGGTCTATCCGTTCGGCTGGCTCGGCGTGCTCTCCCGCACCAAGCCGGTGTCGCCGGAGCTGATCTATGCCAAGCACGAGCGCGGCTTCGCGCTGTGCTCGCTGCGCTCGCAGGTGCTGAGCCGCTATTACGTCCAGGTGCCGCTCACCGACAAGGTCGAGGATTGGAGCGACGATGCGTTCTGGGAGGAGCTGAAGCGCCGCCTGCCGGCCGAGGTCGCCGCCAAACTCACGACGGGTCCCTCGATCGAGAAGAGCATTGCGCCGCTGCGCAGCTTCGTCGCCGAGCCGATGCGTTACGGCCGCTTGTTCCTGGCCGGCGACGCCGCCCACATCGTGCCGCCGACCGGCGCGCGCGGGCTGAACTCGGCGGCCTCTGACATCTACTATCTCTATCATGCGCTGCTCGATCACTACAAAAAGGGTGACGACCGCGGCATCGACGGCTACTCGCAGCGGGCGCTGGCGCGGATCTGGAAGGCGCAGCGCTTCTCCTGGTGGATGACGACCCTGTTGCATCGCTTCCCCGACCGGCTGTCTTACGACGACAGACTGCAGGATACCGAGCTTGCCTATCTGTTCTCGTCCGACGCGGCGCAGCGGTCGCTGGCGGAGAACTATGTCGGGCTGCCGTTCTAGCCGGCGGTCTGCTACAAGCGCGGATGCGAGATCCCGGATCAACGGGACCGACAAGGTGAGGAAATGACCATGACGAGCTGGCCTCGTGCGAGTGCGATCGCATTTTTGACGTCGCTGGCGGCGGTGTCTTCGGCGGCCGCCGTGCCGATCAGCGGCGATGCCGCCGCGACCTGCGGCGGACTGGCCGGCACATCCGATGGTGCCGTGCGGATCGACACGGTCGCGATGCAGGCGCCGGCGCCGTTGTCGGTGGCGGAAAAGGCCGGCTCCCCGGCCGCACGCGTCGTTCCGGCCACGCCGGCTTTCTGCAAGGTGCTCGGTCATATCGACCCGAAAGACCCGCAGGCGCCGCCGATCAAGTTCGAGGTCAATCTTCCCGCTGATTGGAACGGCCGCTCGCTGCAATATGGCGGCGGCGGCTTCAACGGCGTGCTCATCACCGGGCTCGGCCTGCCGCCGGCCTATCCGTTCGACAAGGCCTCGCCGCTGGCGCGCGGCTTCGTCACCTACGGCACCGATTCCGGCCACGAGTCCAAGCCGGGCGAGCCGCCGCAGACCTTTGCGCTCAATGACGAGGCGTTCGAGAATTTTTCGCACGTCGCCTACAAGAAGGTGCGTGACGCCGCCGTCGCCATCATCGCGCGCGCCTATGGCAGCAAGCCGGCCAAGATGTACTTCATGGGCTCGTCCGAGGGCGGCCGTGAGGCGCTGACCATGGCGCAGCGCTATCCCGACGATTTCGACGGCATTTTCGCCCGTGTCCCCGTCATCAACTGGGTCGGGCTGCAGCATGCCGGCACGCGCGGAGGGCTGGTGACGATGGGCGAGGGCTGGATCAGCCCGGCGCAGGTCAAGCTGGTCGGAGACGCCGTGCGCAAGAGCTGCGACAAGGCTGACGGCGTCGAGGACGGCTTGATCGCGAACGCCGTCGGCTGCAAGGCGAGCTTCAAACCGGAGGCCTTGCGCTGTCCCGACGGCAAGAGCGGCGAGGCCTGCCTGAGCGATGCGCAGGTCAAGGCGATCGCGACGCTGCACGCACCGTACAAGTTCTCGTTCCCGCTTGCCAACGGGCTCGACGACTATCCGGGCTGGGGCATCTCGGGCGAGGATACGGAGGGCTTTGCCTCCGCTGGCGGCTGGATCTCGTGGTGGCTCGGCAAGGCCGCACCGACGCAGCCGCCGACGCCGGCCAACGGCATCGCCTGGGTGTTCGGCGCTGGCGGCACGCAATATGTGTTCGCGCGCGATCCCAAGCTCGACGTCACCAAATATCGTCCTGATGATTACAAGGACCGGCTGCTGCAGGTGTCGCAGCTGATGGACTCCACCAACCCCGATCTCAGCCGCTTCCGCGCCCATGGCGGCCGGCTCGTCATGCTCGAGCACATGGCCGACTACGCGCAGAGTCCCTATGCCGGCATCCGCTATTTCGAGTCGGTCGAGCGCAAGCTCGGCAAGGCCGAGACGGCGGAGTTCGCGCGCCTCTACACCGCGCCCGGCGTCGACCATGTCGGCAACGGCGCGCCAGCCAACGTCGACATGCTGAGCGTCTTGGTCGACTGGGTCGAGACCGGCAAGGCGCCGGGTGATCTCGAAGTGGTCGAGCAGAAGATCGAGGCCCCGGCGTTTGCGGTCACCCGCAGCCTGCCGCTGTGCCGCTGGCCGGCCTGGCCGCGCTACAAGGCAGGACCGATGGAGCAGGCCGGAAGCTTTGTGTGTGCTGAGTAGGGCGCGTAGCTGACAGCAGGCGTTGGCGCCGCGCACACGCTGCGTAGGGTGGGCAAAGCAGCCGCCCGCAGGGCGGTCGCGTGCCCACCATGCATCCGCACGAGCGGAGACAATGGTGGGCACGGCGCGCGCGAGAGCGTTGCTCGTGGCGTGTAGCGTCGCATGCGCCTTTGCCCACCCTACGGCAGCTCGCAATGACGTTGCGAGTTGTCGTTCCCAGCCGCAACTACAAACTCCGCCGTCGTCCCGCCCTCGAGCCGGGACCTGCCCTCGGCGACGTAGGGTGGGCAAAGCAGCCGCCCGCAGGGCGGTTGCGTGCCCACCATGCATCCTCACGAGCGGAGATAATGGTGGGCACGGCGCGCGAGAGAACGTAGCTCGTCGCGTGTAGCGTCGCATGCGCCTTTGCCCACCCTACGGTAGCTCGCAATGACGTTGCGAGTTGTCGTTCCCGGCCGCAACTACAAACTCCGCCGTCGTCCCGGCGAACGCCGGGACCCATACCCCCAGGGAGCGGTTTGAGGCAGGCTGGTGATTGGCATTTTGCCCATCACGACGGCCGCGGCGTATGGGTCCCGGGTCGGCGCCACGTTGCGCTGCGCGCGTCGCGGCTTGCCCGGGACGACGCGTGGAAAGAGACTGCTTCACATCTCAAACAGCAACCGACATGGAGACGTATTCTCGCGGCGCATCGCGCCCGAGGCTGATGTTCGTTGTCGCCCTCCGAAATGAGAGGGCGCAGGGAATGCCGGGTGAGGGCCTCACCCATGGCCCGCCTGCGAAAAAAATGCAGGCGGCAGGTACCACAGGCAAAGCCGGTCATCCGGCATTCCCTGCGCGGTGTCTTCACGCTTATACGCAGTCGCCCTGGTGCGCCGGGCTTGTTGGCCACCATTCGCGGCAATGCTTGCGCACTGCGCGGGACACCAGCGTCGGGGTGTCAGGCCGCTGCGACTTCACGTCCGCAAGCGATCGTTCGTCCGCACCCTCGTTGGAAGAGAATGCTGCGATCTCCCGCGGCCACCGCATCCCCGCCTCGCGTGTCGTGACGATCGCGCGCTACGCCCCTCTCGTTGAGGCGGGATGGCCGGGAGATAAGCATAGTTTCCGATAAAGCGAAAGAAAAATCTTCTGGAAAGCGGAAATTATTCCAACGGCGCGGGCTGGCCGAGATGATTGGCGCACAAGATCGCCAAGTGATGGATTGGCGGAAGCCTTCGCGTGTAATGGCGGGGGACGACGCCAATGAGCGCACCGCCGTTTGACAAGCCCTCGCGAGGTCAGTTTACTTGATCGCGAAGGTTGAGTGGCTGTCGCTGTGCAGCTTCGCGACCCGATGCCGTCAACTGGCACGGGCTGCGAGCGGCGCGGCGCTGCTGAAGACGTCGTGCCGCATCCGCGAGCGGCCCTATCGGCGGCACCTCAAAAATGAGTTGCGCACCTCAAAAATCGCGCTAAGTTCCTCAGCTCGAAAGGGAGGAGCATGAACGCGCCGCTGACATTGCGGGATATCGCGCGGCAGGCAGGGGTCAGCCTCGCCACCGTCGACCGCGTGCTGCACAACCGCCCGGGCGTGCGCCCGGATACGGTGCGGCGCGTGAAGGACGCGATGGCGCGCAGCGCGTTCCAGCCGCATGCGGCAGCCTCCGAGCTGGCGCGGGCGCGATCCCGGCGGTTCGCGTTTGTGATGCCCGCGGGCGTCAACCTGTTCATGCAGCAGATCGAGACGCATCTCGGCGAATTGGCCAACTGGATGGCCGCGCGCCGGCTCACGGTCGACGTCGTCACCACCGACGTGTTCGATTCAGCCGTGCTGGCCGCGAAGCTGGATGATCTTGTCGGCAGGGTCGATGGCGTGGCGGTGGTCGCGCTCGACCATCCGAACGTGCGGGCCGCCATCAACGATCTCGTCGAGTCCGGGGCCAAGGTCGTGACCCTGGTGTCCGACGTGCCGTCCTCGCGCCGGCAGCATTACGTCGGCATCGACAACATCGCGGCCGGTCGTACCGCCGCCGGGCTGGTCGGACGTTTCGCCGGCGGCCGGGCCGGACGCGTGGCGATCGTCGCCGGCTCGCAGGGCCTGCGCGACCACGCCGAGCGCATCTTCGGCTTCACCCAGGTGATGACGTCGGAATATCGGCAACTTGAAGTCCTGCCGGTGGCCGAGGGGCATGACGCCGACGACCGCTCGGAGCAGCTGATGAGCAAGCTGCTCGCCGAGCATCGCGACATCGTTGGCCTGTACAATGTCGGCGCCGGCACCGCCGGCGTCGCCAAGGCGCTCGCCGAATCCGGGCGCGCCGAGGACATCGTGTTCGTCGGTCACGACGTCACGGCGGTGACGCGCAAGCTGCTGCTGAACGGCGTGATGGATGCCGTCATCTCGCAGAACCCGGGTCACGAAGCGCGTTCGGCGGTGCGCGTGCTGCTCGCGCTGGCGCGCGGCGAGCCGCTTCTGAGCGAACAGGAAGCCATCCGCATCGACATCGTGATGCGGGACAATTTGCCGTGAGCCGGACGGCCGCCGCAGCGGCCGGACTGATCATGGGGTACAGAATGAGTAGGCTGCTGGTGCGAGGCGACACAGATCGCCGCATCCCGGTGGCCGGCGTGGGAGGAATGAGGTCGTGTTTCTCGGACTGGATGTCGGCACATCCGGCGTGAAGGCCGTGCTGGAGGACGAGACGGGTGCGCTGGTCGCAAGCGCCTCGCGTCCGCTGTCGCTGTCGCACCCGCAGCCGCTGTGGTCCGAGCAGAATCCGGATCACTGGGTCGAGGCTGCGATCGGTGCCGTCGATGACCTCGCCCGCGATCACCAGCGCGAAACGGCCGCTGTCAGCGGCATCGGCCTGTCCGGCCAGATGCATGGCGCGACCTTGCTCGGCCGTGACGGCCGGCCGCTGCGGCCGGCGATCCTGTGGAACGACGGCCGCTCGCAGGACGAATGCGCCGAGCTCGAGCGGCGCTGTCCCGAGCTGCATGCGATCGCCGGCAATCTGGCGATGCCCGGCTTCACCGCGCCGAAGCTCGCCTGGGTCGCGAAGCACGAGCCGGACATCTTCGCCCAGGTGGCAAAGGTGCTGCTGCCGAAGGCCTATGTGCGCTATCGGCTGTCCGGCGAGATGGTCGAGGACATGTCGGACGCCGCCGGCACCTTGTGGCTCGACGTCGGCGCGCGGCGCTGGTCGGAGACGCTGCTGGAGGCGACCGGCCTTGGTCTTGGTCACATGCCGTGGCTGGTCGAAGGCAATGCGCCGAGCGCGGTGCTCTCTCCAGAGCTGGCGCGGCGCTGGGGCATGGGCGGCAAGGTGGTGATCGCCGGCGGCGCCGGCGACAATGCGGCGAGCGCGATCGGGCTCGGTGCGATCACGCCGGGCGATGCCTTTCTGTCGCTGGGCACGTCGGGCGTGCTGTTTCGCGTCACCGACCGGTTCGCGCCGGCGCCGGAATCCGCCGTGCACGCGTTCTGTCATGCGCTCGGCGGCCTCTGGCATCAGATGGGCGTGATGCTGTCGGCGGCGGCCTCGCTGTCGTGGCTGGCGCGCATTCTGCAGACGCCGGAAGCCGCGCTGCTCGCGCCGCTCGGAGCAAGTGTCGATCGTCCAAGCCCGGTGCAGTTCCTGCCCTATCTCGATGGTGAGCGCACGCCGCACAATGATGCGCATGCCGACGGCGCCTTCGTCGGGCTGCGCAGTGCCGCGTCGCGCGACGATCTCGTGCAGGCCGTGCTGGAAGGCGTCGCGTTCGCCGCGCGCGATATGCTCCGTGCGCTTGGCCGCAGTCCGCATGAGATCACCGAGCTCGATCTCGTCGGCGGCGGCTCGCGCTCGGCCTTGTGGGCGCAGATCATGGCCGACGTGCTCGGCGTGATCGTGCATCGCGTCGAAGAGGGGGAGGTCGGCGCCGCGATCGGCGCTGCACGGCTCGGCCGCCTCGCCGCGACCGGCGCATCACCCGAAGATGTCTGCCGCAAGCCGCAACGGCTCAAGAGTTTCGAACCGCGCACCGCGCAGCGCGCCGGCTATGACGCAGCCTATGCGCATTGGCGCAAGCTCTATCCTGCTCTCAAGGAGTGACCATCGTGAACGTCCAGGCTTCCTTCTTCCAGACCGGCGCAACCGTCAGCTATGGCGGCCCCGAGTCGCGCAGCCCGCTGTCGTTCCGCTGGTACGACAAGGACCGGGTCATCAGGGGCAAGCGCATGGAAGATCATCTGCGCTTCGCGGTCTGCTATTGGCATTCGTTCTGCTGGCCGGGCTCCGATCCGTTCGGCGGTGAGACCTTCCTGCGGCCCTGGCAGCATGGCGACGACGCGCTCGCGATGGCGCGCGCCAAGGCCGATGTGGCGTTCGAACTGTTCCGCCTGCTCGACGTGCCGTTCTTCACCTTCCATGACGTCGACGCCGCGCCGGAGGGCGCGACGCTGAAGGAGTCCGTCGCCAACCTCAACGCCATCGGCGACCTGTTCGAGCAGAAGATGGCCTCCGCCAAGGTGCGGCTGTTGTGGGGCACCGCCAACCTGTTCTCGCATCGCCGCTACATGGCTGGCGCCGCGACCAATCCCGATCCGGACGTCTTCACCTATGCCGCGGGGCAGGTGCGCGCCGCGCTCGAAGTGACGCATCGTCTGGGCGGCGCCAACTACGTGCTGTGGGGCGGCCGCGAGGGTTACGAGACCCTGCTCAATACCGACATGAAGCGCGAGCTCGACCAGCTCGGCCGCTTCGTCTCGCTGGTGGTCGAGCACAAGCACAAGATCGGCTTCAAGGGCCCGCTGCTGATCGAGCCGAAGCCGAAGGAGCCGACCAAGCACCAGTATGATTTCGACGTCGCGACCTGCTACGGCTTCCTGAAGCGCTACGACCTGCTGGACGACGTCAAGCTCAACATCGAGCAGAATCATGCGATCCTCGCCGGGCATTCGTTCCAGCACGAGATCATGCTGGCGCAGGCGCTCGGCGTGTTCGGCTCTCTCGACATCAATCGCGGCGACGATCTGCTCGGTTGGGACACGGATCAGTTCGCGATGAACGTGCCGGAGCTGGCGCTGGCGTTCCATGATATGCTGAGGGGCGGCGGCTTCACCACCGGCGGGCTGAACTTCGACGCCAAGATCCGGCGGCAGTCGATCGATCCGGACGATCTGCTGCACGCCCATGTCGGCTCGATGGATGCGTGCGCACGGGCGCTGATCGCCGCCGATGCCATGCTGGAGGAGGGCGCGCTGACCGCGCCGCTCGCACAACGTTACGCCGGCTGGGATGGCCAGGAAGGGCAGGCGATCCTCGCCGGCCGCCGCTCGCTCGCCGAGCTCGCCGACCGCGCCGTCAGCACCGGCCTCGATCCGCAGCCGCGCTCCGGCCGGCAGGAATATCTGGAAAGCGTGGTAAACCGTTATGTCTGACGACAGCAGCCTGCGCCTATCGACCAACGAGAGTGGGGGAGCAGCCATGAGCACGGCGGCGGCCGGTGAGCCGGTTCTCGAATTGAAAGGCCTCGGCAAGCAGTTCGGCGCGATCCGCGCGCTGCACGGCGTGGACCTGTCGATCGGTGCCGGCGAGGTCGTCGGCCTGATGGGCGACAACGGCGCCGGCAAGTCGACCTTGGTGAGGATTATCGCCGGCAACTTTCCGCCGAGCCAGGGATCGATCCATTTCTGCGGTCGTGAGGTGCATTTCCATCGCCCGATGGATTCGCGCAGCGTCGGCATCGAGGTCGTCTATCAGGACCTCGCGCTGGCCAACAATCTCACCGCCGCCGCCAACGTGTTTCTCGGTCGCGAGCTCAGGCGCAATTTCGGGCCGCTCAGGCTGCTCGACCACAAGGGCATGGAGGCGCGGGCGCTGGAACTGTTCCGCGAGCTGCGCTCGGAGACGCGGCCGCACGATCTCGTCAAGGACATGTCGGGCGGCCAGCGCCAGGCGGTCGCGATCGCGCGCACCCGTCTCTCCAACGCCAAGCTCGTGATGATGGACGAGCCGACGGCCGCCATCTCGGTCCGCCAGGTCGAGCAGGTCCTGAGCCTGATCCATCGCCTGAAGGAGCAGGGCATCGCCGTGATCTTGATCTCGCACCGCATGCCGGACATCTTTGCGGTGTGTGATCGCGTCGTGGTCATGCGGCGCGGCGAGAAGAAGGCGGACAAGCCGGTCAACGACACCAACCCGGACGAGGTCACCGCCCTGATCACCGGCGCCAAGGAGGCTGCGTAATGTCTGTTCCGTCGGAGACCCCCGTCCCGGGCAGCGAGGTGACCTTCACCAACGTCGGTGCCATCCGATGGTGGCATCGCGGCGTGTTCGCCTCGCAGACGGCCTATGTGACCCTGGCGCTGGTTGCGCTCATCATCCTGATGAGCTTCGCCAGCCCCTATTTCCTGACCGAAGGCAATCTGCAGAACGTCGCCAAGAACTTCTCCTTCATCGCCATCGCCACGCTCGGCATCACCTTCGTGATCATCACCGGCGGCATCGACCTCTCGGTCGGCTCGCTGATGTGCTTCGCGGCGATGATCACCTCGATGGTGATGGTGGCGCTGTCGACCCCCGGTACGCCGCTGTCGTCGCTGTTCGTGCATCTCGCGGCCGACGGCAAGACCGTGGTCGCCAACGTGCCCGGCCTGATCCTGCTCGTCTCGGTGCTGGCGGGGCTCGCCGTGTCCGTGCTCGTCGGGCTCGTCAACGGCATGTGCATCGCGCTGCTCGGCCTGTCGCCGTTCGTGACCACGCTCGGCATGCTGTCGATCGTGCGCGGCCTCGCTTACGTGATCTCCAACGGCCGGGGCAGCTTTCCCGGCGGTCCGGACGCCGACTACTTCTACGCGCTCACCTCGGGCGACGTTTATGGCGTGCCTGCGCCGTTCATCTATCTGATCGCGCTGGCGCTGGTGATGGCCTTGGTCCTGCATCACACCGCGTTCGGCCGCCATGTGTTCGCAATGGGCGGCAACGAGAAGGCCGCGGAACTGACCGGCATCTCGGTGACGCGCGTCAAGATCGAGGTCTACGTGATCGGCGCGGTCGCCGCCGGCCTGCAGGGCATCATCATCTCCGGCTGGCTCGGCTCGGCGCCGGCCAACATGGCGACGTCCTACGAGCTCAACGTGATCGCGGCGGCCGTGATCGGTGGCGCCAATCTGGCCGGCGGCATCGGCGGCCCGCTCGGCGCCATCGTCGGCTGCGTGCTGCTCGAGGTCATCAGGAACGGGCTGGTGCTGGCGCAGGTCAACTCCTACTGGCAGCAGACGCTGGTCGGCGTGATCATCATCGCCGCCGTGCTGGTCGATCGCATCCGCGCAAGGCTGTTGTAACGAAGGCTGTTGTGACGTGACGAGATACTGGCCGGGATGTGACTGATCAGGTCTATCCGCGCCCGGCACAGACAATCATTTCGGATAGACATCGAGGAGGGAAACCATGAAAAAGTTGCTGTTTGCGGTCGCATCGCTTGCGATCCTGGTGGGCCCGGCGCATGCCGAGACCAAATACCGCTTCGCCGTCGTGCCGAAGGCGATGAACAACCCGTTCTTCGACGTCGCACGCGACGGCTGCATGAAGCGGGCCAAGGAGCTCGGCAATGTCGAGTGCATCTACAAGGGCCCGATCGAGCACGAGCCCGCCACCCAGGCGCAGATCATCCAGGACTTCATCACCCAGAAGGTCGACGGCCTCGCGATCTCGGTGGCCGACGTCGCCGCGATGACCAAGTCGATCGAAGCGGCGGCTGCGGCCGGCATCCCCGTCATCACCTTCGACGCGGACGCGCCGGGCTCCAAGCGGCTCGCCTATATCGGCACCAACAACAAGGACTTCGGCCTGGCGCTCGGCAAGCAGCTGCGCGAGCTTCGGCCGGACGGCGGCAAGTACGCCATGGTCTCGGGCGGCCCGGGCGCCAAGAACCTTGCTGAGCGTGTCGACGGCGTCCGTGAGGCCCTGAAGGGCTCGAAGTGGACGGAAGTCGCGGGCTCGCCGACCTTCTGCAACGACGATTCCGCACTCGCCGTGCAGCAGATGACCGACCTGCGCACCGCGACGCCGGATCTCGCCGCGATCGTTCCGGTCGGCGGCTGGCCGATGTTCGCGCCCGAAGGCTACAAGGCCTTCGTCAACAAGAACAAGAAGGACATCGACGCCGGCAAGCTCACGCTGGTCGTCGCCGATACCTTGAAGATGCAGCTCGAACTGCTGCGCGACGGCTACTCCAACGCGCTCACCGGCCAGCGCCCGTTCGAGATGGGCGAGAAGTCGATGGACGCGCTGCTCGCGATCAAGAAGGGCGAGAAGGTGCCTGAAGTGATCTACACCGGCCTCGACCTCGTGACCAAGGACAACGTCGCGAAGCTCCTGAACTGAGTTCCTCCCGGGGAAAGACTGGCGGTTCGGCATCCGGCTTTGGCCGGCGGCCGAGCCGCCTTTTTTGTTTGGGGCAACCGAAGGCACGGCGTGTGGCGCTCCCGCGCGCCATCCACGTCAGACGCGGCGGTCTTCATGCTCCGCTGTCATCGTCCGCCCCCGGGTCTCGCCTCCGGCGAGCCCGAGGACAGGCTCCGGCGGACGATCCAGTATTCCAGAGACGGCATTGATTGATCGAGAGGCCGCGGCGTACTGGATCATCCGCCTGCGCGGATGATGACAGTAGTGATTGGGTCTGCTGCCTGCATCCAATTGACATCAGCTGATATCTGACCTAAGTCAGACATCATGCTCGATCCCATCTCCCGCGTCCGTCGCTTCAATCGCGCCGTCACCACGGAGGTCGGCGCGCTCGACACCTCGTTCCTGGGGCGCGGCCGGCCGCTCGGCGCCGCGCGCGTGCTCAACGCGATCGGCCACGGCTGCAGCGACGTCGCCGAACTCCGTGACTATCTCGCGTTGGATTCCGGGCTGATGAGCCGGTTGCTGCGCAGCCTGGAGGAGGAGGGGCTGGTGACGACCCGGCCGCATCCCGACGATGCGCGCCGCCGCATCGCCCGGCTCACTGCCGCCGGCCGGCGCGAGTTCGAAGCGTATGAGACGCTGTCGAATGCGCAGGCCGAGGCGATGCTGGCGCGTTCGAGCCGGCCCGAGGCGCTGCTCGCGGCGATGGACATGGTCGCGGCCGCGCTTGCCCGGGATCGCATCAGCATCGACGAGGTCGATCCGCGCGGTGAGCCGGCGCGCCATTGTCTCGGTGAATATTACGCCGAGCTGTCGCGGCGCTTCGCGCGCGGCTTCGACGTGACGCTGTCGCGCGATCCCGACGCGCTGGACATGATGGCCCCGCGCGGCGCCTTCTTCGTCGCGCTGTCCGACGGCCTGCCGCTCGGCTGCGCCGGGCTGAAGGGCCATGGCGGCGATGTGGCCGAGATCAAGCGCCTCTGGGTCGCCCCCGCCGCGCGCGGCCTCGGCCTTGGCCGCCGGCTGATGGACGCGGCCGAGGACGCCGCGCGAAAACTTGCGATCACGACGCTCCGGCTCGACACCAACAGCGCGCTCGGCGAGGCCCGGCAGCTCTACCGCAGGACCGGCTGGACCGAGATCGAGCGCTTCAACGACGACCCGTATCCGGACCTGTTCTTCGAGAAGCGATTGTCGTCATGACGATAGCTGGGTTCATGATGTCGTCAGCGCGACCTTCATGCTCTGCGCCTCGAACACGCTCCTGCCATCCGCCAGCACGCGGCCGTCGGCCAGGCCGAGCACGAGGCGGCCGCGCTTGACCTGGCGCAGGTCGACCTCATAGCGCACGCATTTCACCTGTGGCGTGATCTCGCCCGTGAAGCTCACCTCGCCGACACCGGTGGCGCGGCCCTTGCCGGGCGAGCCAGACCAGCCGAGCCAATAGCCGACCATCTGCCACATCGCGTCGAGGCCGAGGCAGCCCGGCATCACGGGATCGCCGCGAAACAGGCAATCGAAGAACCAGAGCTTCGGCGTGATGTCCAACTCGGCGACGATCCGCCCCTTGCCGTAGCGGCCGCCGTCGCGGCTCAGCTCGGTGATGCGATCCATCATCAGCATCGGCGGCGCCGGCAGTTGCGCATTGCCGGGCCCGAAATAGCCGCCTTCGCTGGAGCGGAGCAGATCCTCCTTGGAGTAGCAGGCTTGCGGCACGTGAAAATCGCGCGGATTGGCCAAGGCGTCAGCTCCGTGTCAGCAGTGGACGCCGACGGGTGAACGGCATCTGGCAGCGGCCCGTCATACAGGATGGGAATGCGGCGCGGGCGTTTCAAGCTGATGCCGTCAAATCACCAAGCGGACGGCGTCCCGTCGAGGCCGGCGCGCACGCGGCGCGCGTCAGACCGGAGCACCGACGCGGTGATCGCCGCGATCTGTGAGGGTGTGGGCCCGGCGGTCAAGTTCTGCTATTCTGATCCTGTTAGACCGCGGCGCTTTCGCATTCGACGATCCAGGCTCGAGTCCGACTTGCTCCACACCGTCATGGCCGGGACGGAGCCCGGGCATGGAGGTGGCGCAGCGGAACGAGACAGATCCTCACATGCGATGACCTGCAGGGACCGGATCAGTATCCATGTATGTCGTTGCCGAGGGCGTGAAGCAGGATCCGGTTCGGCGCTGGGCGTTGCCGGAGCGCGTCTTCTTTGCTTGTGGCGCCTGCCACATCCTTGCCTTCGCCTTTCTCGATGCGTATCCGGACGCTGGCTTCGCTCCGGTGTGGATCAAGCCGGCAAGCGGGTTCACTGGCAATCACATCGTCGTCGTTCGCGGCGAGGTCGCCTTCGACTATCACGGCTATTCCCATTGGCGGCGCCTGCGCGGTCACATCGAGGCGAAAGCGAACCGATGGTGGCCGGGCTGGTCCGCACAGCTGGTCGAACTGCCCAAGGATGTCCTGATCTCAGAGTCCAAGTCGCGTTCCTACGACGGCCTCTGGTTGCGCGAGCCGCAGCAGTTCCTGCATGACGCCCTGCCGAGGGCACGACGATTCCTGGGCCGGTTTCCGCCTCCGTCAGGCTGATCGGCGCTGCATGCTGGCGCCGTTCCGACATGCTTCCGCCTTGTTCCGTTCAGGAAACGCGTTCCGGCATGTGCGATCGGCATGTCCATGCGCGCGTCTGCCTCACTTCACCCCAAGACATGATCGAGCGTATAAATGCGTGGCAGAAGCGACGCGTGGGCCGGAACGGCATTGAACCAGGACAGGGCATGGTGACACGATTCACGGCGGCTCAGAGCATTGCAGCGCTACGGCGCCGGGGACACGCGCTGCTGACCGTCTCGGTCCTGGCTGCGGCAATGGCCGGCTGTTCCGCGGCCGAGGCCCGGCAGGCGCGGCCGGCGGCGGTGACCGAGGCGACCGCGCCGCGGGCGCATGGCGAGCCGATCATGGCGATCGTGTCGATCAAGGCCCAGAAGGTCACCTTCTATGATTCCGAGGGCTGGATCTGGCGGGCGCCGGTGTCGACCGGCGTTTCGGGACGGGAGACGCCGGCGGGCGTGTTCGCCATCATCGAGAAGGACAAGGACCATCACTCGACGCTGTATGACGATGCCTGGATGCCGAACATGCAGCGCATCACCTGGAACGGCGTCGCGCTGCATGGCGGTCCGCTGCCCGGCTATGCCGCCTCGCATGGCTGTGTACGCATGCCCTATGGCTTCGCCGAAAAGCTGTTCGACCGGACCTGGATCGGCATGCGCGTGATCATCGCGCCGGAGGACGTGGCTCCGGTGGATTTCTCCCATCCCGCGCTGTTCGTACCGAACGCGCAGGCGGTCGCGACGGTGCCAGCGCGCGCCACTAGCCTTGGCCGTGAGGCCGAGGATGCCGCGCAGGCGGCCGCGCAGACCAAGACGGCGGCGGCCGCGGCGGAGCGCGAGGCCAAATCGTTGAAGGCCACGCTACGCAAGCTGGAGCAGGCCAAGGCCCGCGCCGACGCCGAGCTGAAGCAGGCCGAACGGAAGCTCGCCGCCGCCAAGACCGATCAGGCCAAGACCCAGCTCGAGGACCTGCGCCAGAAGGCTGCGACCCAGGCGGCCGATGCCGCCACGCAGCTCGATTCAGCCAAGACCGATGCGACCGGCAAGCTTGCGGCCGCCGCGATCGCCAAGGATGCCGCCAAGGCGGCCGCCGCGAAGAAGACCGACGCGGCCAGGGCCGCGACCGATGCCAAGCTCGCGACCGAGCCGGTGTCGGTCTACATCAGCCGCTCGACCCAGATGGTCTATGTCAGGCGCAACACCCACAAGCCGGCGCGCGACGGCGGCGGCGAGGAGTTCGATACGTCGATCGAGTCGCCGGTCACGATCCGCGATCCCGACCGGCCGATCGGCACCCATGTGTTCACGGCGGTGGCGCAAACCGGCGCCGGCCTGCGCTGGACCGCCGTCACGATCGATGGCAGCGACAGCGCCAAGGACGCGCTCGACCGCGTGACGATTCCGAAGGAGGTGCTCGACCGCATCGCGCCGACCGCGGTGGCGCGCTCATCGATCATCGTCTCGGACGAGCCGCTGTCGAGCGAGACCAATTATCGCACCGAGTTCGTCGCCGTGCTGAGCAATCAGCCGCAGGGCGGCTTCATCACGCGCCGGCCGACGGCGGATGTGAGCGTCGCGAGTGGCGATGCGTTTGATGATGGGTTTGGCAACAACTTCTTCCAGCGCAGCTGGGATGGCCAGCCCGTCGCGCCGCGGCGGCGCGCGCCGCCGACCTATTTCCGGCCGGTGCAGCCGAGCTGGTGGTAGCCAGCCGGGCTGGTGGTCATGGCAAGCCGCCTCAGGTCAGGTGCAAGCGATCTCTGAAGCGGCGGCTCGAACGATCAGTTCCGGCCCGCGGGCACCACGCCCGGCCACTGCATCATGAACGGCTGCGCCATCTGCGGCTCGGTTTCGGCCGCGCGGGCCACGCGCCGGACGCGATGCTTGTGCGTGCGGCCGATCGAGCTGGTCGCGTCGCGGGCCAGCTCGATGCGCGCGATCTGCTGGCGGATCTCGCCTGCGTTCGTGCGGAGCTGCTCGATCCCGATTTCGCTGGTCGCCGCGCTTGCGCGCAGCCCGCTCAACTCGGCTGACGTATCCTCCTGGGCCGAGCGGAGGCGAATGGTCTGCCGCTTCAGCAGGGCGATGTCGGACTCGATCTTGTCGGCCGCATCGCGCTGGAGCGATGCGCTCTCGCTCGACGCCGTGCGCAGCGTGGCGAGGCCGGTTTCGGTGCTGGTGAGGCTGGCGCGCAGCTGGATCAGCTCGCCGGACGTGTCGTTCTGCCGCTCGCGCAGCCGGGCGGTCTCCGTCTTCAGCTGGTTGAGCTCCGAGGTCAGCACCGCGACGCGGCTCTCGAGCGAAGGCGAGGCGTCGGCGAAGGACAGGCTCTTGGCCCCGCCGCTGGTCCACCACATCGCACCGGCGCTCGCAGCGAGCGCGAGGCTCAGGACGACTCGTAGTGAGGCCGTGCCGCTGCTCGGCGAGGCATCCGGCGTCTTGGTGGGTTTGCGCATCGATCAGGTCTCCGGGATTCGATTGAGCCCATTATGTCCATATTAAGGTTGCCAATGTTCTAAGCGCGCGGCGCAGGCGGCGCATTTCGTCCACGTAGTTTTGCGGGGCGCGCGTGCGGTCGCGACGCACAGCTACGAAGTTGGACGCCGAACGTCATCGCACCATCGTTCTCGCACCCTTGAGTTGTGAGTGCGGCTTGGCTTGCCGAGCGCCATGCATGAATGCGCCGAATTGTTTCGAACGCGAGCCGTGGCGCAGCACCGGAGATCCACGGAAAAACACTTCGCGCCTGTTCAGGATCATGCTCTAACGCGTGCATGTCCAACACACCTCCGACCGTTCCAACGCCGGCCTTCGATGACCTCGCCGAGGCGATCAGACATCGCCGCTCGGTCTATGGCCATATCAGCGGGCTCAGAATGGACCGCTTCGCGCCCGGCGAGGCCTGGTCGACCCTGCCGTATCGTCCGGTGTTCGTCGGCGACAGCGACACCGGCGTGATCCACGGCGGCGTCGTCACCGCGATGCTCGACGAAAGCTGCGGCATGGCGGTGCAGCTCGCGCTGGACGGCAGCCGCGCCATCGCCACGCTCGATCTGCGCATCGACTATCAGAAGCCCGCGACGCCCGGTCTCGACATCAAGGCGCATGCGGTGTGCTTCCGCGTCACGCGCTCGATCGCCTTCGTGCGCGCGACCGCCTATCAGGACGAGGAGGGCGAGCCGGTCGCGACCGCAACCGCATGCTTCATGATCGGCGCCAACCGCACCAACATGTTGACCGATCGCCCGGCCTTCGACGGGCCGGCGCCGTCGCTCGACGCGCCCGACGATGCGACGGGGCTGTTTGCCAGCAGCCCGTTCGCGCGCTGCCTCGGCATTCGCCTCGCCGACGACGGCACGCTGACGATGCCGTTCTCGCACAAGATCATCGGCAATCCGGTGCTGCCGGCGATCCATGGCGGCATGACCGGCGCGTTCCTGGAAACCGCGGCCATCGTCACCGTCATGCGCGAGCTCGGCGTGCCTGCGCCGAAGCCGATCGGTCTCACCATCAACTATCTGCGCTCGGGCCGTGCGCTCGACAGCATCGCCTCCGCATCGATCGTCAAGCAGGGCCGCCGTGTCGTCGCCTTCGAGGCGCGCGCCTGGCAGGACGATGCGACCAAGCCGATCGCGACCGCCTTCGGTCATTTCATGCTGCGGCAGGCGCCGGGGCAGGAGCAGGACTGAGGCTGACGGATCGCGGCGCTGCGCCTCTCGATCACGGCTTGCGCAGGATCTTGTCGATCGCCTTGCCCTTCGCGAGCTCGTCGATCAGCTTGTCGAGATAGCGGATCTCGCGCATCGTCGGCTCCTCGACATCCTCCACGCGGACGCCGCAGATGACGCCCTTGATCAGGGATCGCGACGGATTCGGAGCGGGCGCCTGCGCAAAGAAGGTCTCGAAATCCGTCCGCCGCTCCAGCTCGGTCTCGAGCTGCTTCTGGTCATATCCCGTCAGCCAACGGATGATCTGATCGACCTCGGCCTTGGTGCGGCCCTTCTTCTCGCCCTTCGCGACATAGAGTGGATACACGCTAGCGACGCTCGTGGTGTAGATGCGGTGCTTGGCCATCAACGCTTCCTCTCCCGACGGTCGTAACACGCGGCAGCCTCATCGTGCACGCCGGAACCTAGCCGGCGACGAACATCGGAAACGACACGCCGAGCGACCACGCCAGGATCAGGCCGAGGCCGATGCCCTCCGCCAGCGGCGAGCAGGTCCGCCGGCCGACGCAGCCGCCGATCAGCCCGAACACGATGAAGAACAGCACGATCACCGGGATGATGATCAAGAGAAAGAACAGCCGCTTGAGGTCGAGCGCGACGGCGCCGCCGAGCGAGGCCAGGAAGGCCGTCCGCAGCCACAAGGTCCGCCACAGCGCGGCGTGGCCGCCCTGGTTGGCGATGCTGTCGGCCAGCATGTAGGGCACGGCGCCGACGGCGATCGCCGCGATGATCGGCAGCCGCGCCGCAATCGGCATGAACGATGCGACATAGCGATCGAGCGCGCCACCGAAACCGGCGATGCCGTAGAGCGCGAGCGCCAGCGCGGCGATCCATGCGATGCGGCCGAAGCGGGCGCCCTGCAGGCGCAGCAGCGCCAGCGACAATGCCCCGTAGACGAACAGATGCACGGCGAGATAGTCCGCGACCAGCACAGGCAGGAAGCGCGTGTCGACGAACCTCAACACGATCGGCGTTAGCACCGCCGGCACCAGCGTCGCGATCGCAAATGGGCGCAGCGCCAGCGCGGGCGGCGGAGAAGTACCCTTCGGCAGCAGCTGCGCCAACGGCCAGGCGAGAGCGACGATGCCTGCGAGCAGCAGCGCGATCGCGCCGCCGGTCGCGGCCACCGGGTCAGAGCTCGTCCGCCCGAACATGCGGTCGAGCCAGTCGCGCGCCTCGCGCAGCGCCGTCGTCGAATACAGCACGCTGACATGCTCGACGCCCGGAGCGACGACGGCGCGGCGACCGCCGCTGTCAGCGGGATCGCCGATCGTATCGCCCTCACGTGCCGCGGGATCTGCGAGCTTCAGATTGCGCAGTCCATCGCGGCGCAGTGCCGTCTCCCATTCGCCTGAAATGATCAAGAGGTTGCGCGGCGCGGTGGCCGTGACCGCTTCGGAAAACATCGAGATCGCGACCGTCGCCGAGATGCGCGGATCGGACGCGGCCTGGCGGACGATGATGTCGGAGGCCATCGAATGCCCGAGCAGGGCGACCCGTCCATCGCTTCCCGGCAAGGACACAGCAGCATCAGTGACACGGCCGATCTCGCTCATCAGCTTGCGCGTCGTGCCGTCGACGCGGGTGACGTCGCCGGACATCGGCGTGGGATTGCGGCCGTGCCCTTCGAAATCGAACGAGACGGCCACATAGCCCGCCTGCGCCAGGGTCAACGCATAGGCCTCCATGAGCTGGCGCGAGCCCGCGAAGCCGTGGGCAATGACGACCACGGGAGCTGTCGCCGCGCCATCGCGGCGATAGACGGTGATCGGGGTCGTGCCGGCCTGCAGCGCTGTGATCGTCAGACCCGCGCGCGCGGCCTCGAGCCGCCAGATCCCTGCGATGCAGAGCGCGAGCGCGGCCATCGTTGCGGCCAGCAGGGCGGCGCCGCGTCTGCTGAATGCCATTGTTCGGCGCGGCGCGATCCCGCGTTCCATGAGCTTGCTCCGTCTCGGCCCAACCTAACGCAGGGATGCGCTTGGCGACAACCAGGGCTCTCGCAGATGAAGATACGGGGCTGTTGCCGTCAAAAATCCCGGCAGTTAGTTACTCCGTCATGCCCGGGCTCGTCCCGGGCATCCACGTGGTTCTCAGCGCGCTGAACGACGTGGACGGCCGGGACAAGCCCGGCCATGACGACGTGGGGATGGATGACGCTCCGCTCCGATCACGACGTGCGATAGCCCTGCGGCGGCATCGGACGGCTCTCCAGCCACGAAGGGCCCGACCGCGATCGAACGAAACCCGACGCGTTTCGTTGACAACGCCGCGGGAGCGATATTCGGTGGCACCGCGCAATGGCGACGAGGAGGATGCATGAAACCGGAGGTCATCTGCCTGATGGCATCGAGCGTCGACGGCCGGACCTGGCCGAGCCGCTGGCGTCCGAAAGGCTCGGGCGACCTGTTCGAACAGGTGCATGAGCGGCTCGGTGGCGACGCCTGGCTGATCGGCCGCGTCACCGGCCAGGAGTTCGCCAAGGGCACTGTCTATCCGGCGACGACGGCCGAGCGATTCCCGCGCGAGAACTGGATCATCCGGCGCGATGCCAAGGCCTATGGCGTGGTGCTCGACGGCCACGGCAAGATCTGCTGGGGCAGGTCCGACATCGGCGGCGATCCGATCGTGGTCGTGCTCACGGAATCCGTATCGGATGCGCATCTCGCGGGTCTGCGCAGCGAGGGCGTCTCCTACATCTTCGCAGGCGAGACCGCGCTCGATCTGCCGCGCGTCCTCGACATCCTCTCGGGCGAGTTCGGCGTCAAGCGTCTGCTGCTTGAAGGCGGCGGCCATGTCAACGGCACGTTCCTGCGCGCCGGGTTGATCGACGAGCTCAACCTCGTGCTGTGTCCGGCCGTGGACGGTGCGAAGGGCGCGCCGATGGTGTTCGACTCGACCGAGGCCGAGTCCGATCGGCGCGCCCCGCTCACGGCGATGACCCTTGAGAGCACGACGCCGCTGCACGGCGGCGCGCTCTGGCTGCGCTACAGGATCACCAACGGCGCGGCCGTGCCGGTTCAGGCCAGTCATGGCTGAGGCGCGCAACCACATCATTGTGGTCGGCGCCGGCGCCGCGGGCCTGATGGCCGCGCGCGAGCTCGCCCGCGCCGGCCGGCAGGTGACGGTGCTGGAGGCGCGCGCCCGTTGCGGCGGCCGCATCCATCCGCTCGCGGAGAGCGTGTTCGTCTACAGGGCCGATGCGGGCGCGGAGTTCATCCATGGCGAGGCGCCGGTCACCTGTCGGCTGCTGGCCGAGGCCGGCCTGTCGGCCCGGAGCATCGAGGGCGCGCGCTGGCATGTCGCGAACGGCGCGTTCTCGCAGGACGATCCTTCGGATAGGCAGATGGACCGGTTGCACGCGGTGCTGGCCGGTTTGGACCAGGATGTCACCGTCACGACGCTGCTCGATCGGCATTTCGCCGGCCCGGAGTTCGCGGCGCTGCGCGAGTCGGTGCTCGGTATGGTGCAAGGCTATGACGCCGCCGATCCGGATCGCGCCAGCGTGTTCGCGCTGCGCGACGAATGGATGGGGGGCGACCGCGGCCCGCAGCGGCGCATCGTCGGCGGCTATGGCGCGCTGGTCGGGTTTCTCGAACACGATTGCCGGGCGCATGGCGTGACGTTCGCGCTTGGCTCGGTGGTGACGGCGATCGAGAGCGACAATGATGGGGTAATCGTGCGCTGCGCCGACGGGCAGGCGTCTCGCGGCGATCTCGCCATTCTGACCGTGCCGCTGCCGCTGCTGCAAAGCATCGCGCTGCCGGCCGCGATGCAGGCGCAGGCGGCAGCCGCGTCCGGCATCGGCTTCGGCAACGTCATCAAGCTGCTGCTGTGCTTCGAGCGCCGCTGGTGGACCATGACGCCCGCGCGCGATCTCTCGGACATGTTGTTCCTGCTGTCCGACGCGCCGGTGCCGGTGTGGTGGACGCAGCATCCGAGCGATCATGCCGTGCTCACGGGCTGGCTCGCGGGCCCACCGACGCGCGAATTCGCCGCATGCGATGATGCGGCGTTGGTCGAGACCGGAATCGCCGCCCTAGCGAACATCTTCGCCAAGCCCGTCACCGTTCTCAGGCAGGAGCTCGTCGCGGCGCATGTCAGCAATTGGGGCAACGACCCGTTCGCGCGTGGTGCCTATTCCTATGCGACGCTCGCCACGCGCGGCGCGCAGGATTTGCTCACGCAGTGGGACGGCGGCCCCGTGCTGATCTCCGGCGAGGCGCTGTATCGCGGCCGTGACATGGGCACGGTGGAGGCGGCGCTGGCTAGCGGACTGGCGACGGCACAGAGCATCCTCGCGCGTTGATCGCGCGCGACGTTGCGGTCGTCAGGCCGGCCGTCTAAACGTCATCCACTCTCTGCAAGAAAGGACCGTCATGCTCGACCACGTCGGCTTTCCCGTCTCCGACTTCGCACGCGCCAAGGCATTCTACACAGCGGCACTAGCCCCGCTGGGCTATGTCCTGATGATGGAGATCACGAACGAGCAGACCGGCGGTCATGGCGACCACGCCGGTTTCGGCGACGGCCGTCCGGATTTCTGGATCGGAACAGGCGGCACGACCGCGACCTCCACACACGTCGCATTCCAGGCCAAGGACCGCGCCACGGTCGACGCGTTCTACCAGGCCGCGATGGCGGCGGGCGGACGCGACAACGGATCGCCCGGCGTGCGGCCGCATTATCACCAACACTACTACGGCGCGTTCGTGCGCGACCCTGACGGCAACAATATCGAGGCGGTCTGTCACACGCCCGGCTGAGGCGGATGAACGGCTGAACTACACCGCCACCGGCATGTGCTCGGCGGCGGCAGCCAGGCTCGGCGCGACCACGATCTCGAGCTGCTGGCGCAGCCAGCGATGCATCGGGTCGTCGTGGTGGCGCAGGTGCCAGACCATGTACATCGGCATCGCCGGGCAGGGCACCGGCACCGGCGCAATGCTGAGCCCGCGCAGCATGTAGGCGCGCAGCAGGCTCGGCAAGGTCGCGATCATGCGGCTGCCGCGCAGGAACGGGCCGATGCCGCCGAAGTCCGGCACCTGCGCGGCGAAGCGCCTGACGATGCCGCGCTCGGCCATGACCTCGTCGATGTCGAGCCTTCGGCGCGGCTCGTAGACGACGGTGACGTGATCGCAGGCCAGATAATCGTCGAGGCTCTGCGGCGGCTCGCGCTGGCCGGCATCGTAGAACACGCGGTAGCAGTCCTCGAACAGCCGCTTCTGCAGGATGTCGCTGCCCTCGGGGGGGCGCGGCGTGATGATGAGCTGGCAGTGCTCCTCGCGCAGCATCTCCGGCGTCGGCGCGCCGGAGGGGATGACGCGCAGGCTGAGGCCGGGCGCCTGCGCGCGCGCATAGCGCAGCAGCGAGGGCAGCAGCAGGTCGCGCTGCAGATCATTGGCCGCGATCGTCACCTGGGCGGAGACTTTGCCCGGCTCGAACGCTGCCGCGTGCGAAAAGCTTCGGAGATCGTCGAGCAGAGCGCGGGCGCGTAGTGCGAGCAGTTGCGCATGCGCGGTCGGGACGATGCCGCGGCCGGATTTGACGAACAGCGGATCGCCGGTGATGGCGCGCAATTTGTCCAGCAGATGGCTGACGGCCGATTGCGTCACGCCGAGCCGGATTGCGGCGCGCGTCACCGAGCCCTCCTCGATCACGGCGAGCAGCAGCTGCAGCAGATGGCCGTCGAGGTCCAAATGATCGAATTGGCTCATGGATCAGATCGGCCGGGCGGCCTTTATTGATGCTGTCGGAGCATCATAGTGGCGACACGAACGGCGGCCGCGTTTGATCCAGATCAATCGCGGCCGTTCGAAGCATCACAGGGGAGGTTACAATGTCCACCACCACGGCCCGGCAGCCCGTGCCCGGTACCACCATCTTCGACGGCGAGCAGGCCCGCAAGGGCTACGCCCTCAACAAGATGTGCTACTCGTTCAACGATGCCGCCAACCGCAAGGCGTTCGTCGCCGACGAGGACGGCTATTGCGCCAAATACGGCCTCAACGCGCAGCAGCGTGCGGCGATCAAGAACCGCAATGTGCTCGAACTGATCGAGGCCGGCGGCAACGCCTACTACCTCGCCAAATTCGCCGGCATCTTCGGTCTCGACATGCAGGACATTGGCGCGCAGCAGACCGGTCTCACCAAAGAACAGTTCAAGGCCAAGCTTCTGGCGGCAAGGGGGTAATCGTCATGGCAAAGATCGTAGGCGCAATCACCACCTCGCACGTTCCGGCCATCGGCGGCGCGATCGCCAAGGGGCTGCAGCAGGATCCGTATTGGAAGCCGTTCTTCGACGGTTTTCCGCACGTGCGCGAATGGCTCGCGAAGGTGAAGCCGGATGTCGTCGTGCTGGTCTACAACGACCACGGCCTCAACTTCTTCCTCGACAAGATGCCGACCTTCGCCGTCGGCGCCGCCGACAGCTACAGCAACGCCGACGAGGGTTGGGGCATTCCGCAGACCGCGCCGTTCAAGGGCGACACCGAATTGTCGTGGCACCTGATCGAGCATCTGGTGAAGGAGGATTTCGATCTCACCACCTGCCAGGAGATGGCGGTCGATCACGCCTTCACTCTGCCGATGGCGCTGTGCTGGCCGGACCAGAAATGGCCGGTGCGGGTCGTGCCCGTGGTGGTCAACACCGTCCAGGCGCCGCTGCCCTCGGCCGCGCGCTGCTACAAGCTCGGCCAGGCGCTGGCGCGCGCGATCGAATCTTGGCCGAAGGACGAGCGCGTCGTGGTGATGGGTACCGGCGGCCTGTCGCATCAGCTCGACGGCGAGCGTGCCGGCTTCATCAACAAGGATTTCGACGAGAAGTTCATGGCCAGCATGATCGATGATCCTGCCTGGGCGACGAAGTATTCGACGGCCGAGCTGGTCGAGCTGTCGGGCACGCAGGGCGTCGAACTCTTGAACTGGATGGTCGCGCGCGGCACCCTGCCGGAGAAGGTGCGCAAGGAGCATTCCAACTATCACATCCCGATCTCCAACACGGCGACGGGACTGATGGTGCTGGAGCCGGCGGCCTGATCGTTCTTTCGTGATGATATCAAGCCAAGAGCGCGCGGGCCGGATGCTCGCGCGCTCTTCTTTTCCCGTTCCGCTCGACCGGGAGCCCGCGACGCGTCAGGGTGCAGCGGGGGACACAGCGGCCGGCTTGGCTTGCAGCTGCCGCGCCCGATCCGGGCGGCGCAGCCGGCGCTGGGTCCAGATCAGCACGCCCGTGACCAGCAGCGTGAGCAGCACCACCGAGATCAGCACATTGGCGGCGCTGCCGATCAGCGACCAGTTGCCTTCGTGCAGCAGCCGCACCCAGTTGCGCGGCAGCGCGGAGAGGCCGTCGGCCGTCACGGCATAGGCGCGTAGCTCGTCGCCCTCGATGATCCGCGCCATCATGCGCCCGCCGCGGCTGCCAATCATGTTGACGGTGGCGAGATCATGATCTTTCGCGACGATGCTGACCGCCTCCGGCAGTGAGATGCGCTTGGTCACAGCCGGCGGCGCGGCGAAGAAGCTGTTGCTAGGATCGAGCAGCAGCCCGGTCAGCGGGCTCAGCAGGATCAGCGGCAGCGTGAACCACGCCGCGCCCTTGTGCCAGCCGGACAGCGTGTTGCGCAGCTTTGGCAGGCCCATCAGGATGCCGATGATCATGATGACGATCATGCCGATCGTGGAGATCGTCGTGAGGCCCTCGATGCCGATCAGGTGCTCGTGGGTCATGCGCGCCCACTGAAACAGGCTGGACGTGGCCGGCTTGTCCGCGATGGCGCCGCTGCTCATGTCGAGTTCGGTGCCGGGTCGCCCCTGGAGGGTGAGATGCTGCGTCGTCGGATTGATCGAGATGCCGCGCGCCTTGCCGTCGGGATCGTACTGCTTGATCAGCGCCACCACGCGGGCCGCATCGACACTGCCGGGCTGCACGGCGGAAACCTGCGCGATCGGCTCGAAGGACAGGATCAGCCCGGTCACGATGATCACAAGGAGCGGCAGCGCGAAGGTCAGGCTGGTCCAGCGGTGGAGCTTGAGCAGAAGCTGCTTGTTCATCGTCGTCTCCGAATGATCGTCATGCAGATGGCGCGAGGCCAATCGATGGTGGTCCGTGCGGCGCCCGCTCCGAAATGTTTCTTGTCGTTTCTTGCGGCATGGCGCAGCGGTCTCGATAAGCCGCTGCGATCTTCTCATTAGCTGAGCACACGACGATTGCGAAACAACGAAACTATTAATTTTAGGTCATGCGTCGATTGATCGGCATCAATGCGGCGATGACGCGACCCTGTCTGCTGCAAGCAAAAGGGCATGTGAGGGTCTGCTCAGCTGCCGGCCACTGCGCCGTCGTTCCGCACGAATATGGCATTCACGTCAAGGTCATGCCCGCGCCGGGCAAGCCGCTGCACCAGACCGCGATCGAGCAGCAGCTCGGCTACGAGGTGCTGAACTACGCCGAGACCTGGCATTGTCGGAGGCGGAGAAGGCCACGATCCTCGGCGGCTGTTCAAGCTCGCCTGAGCGCAAGTTGGATCGGTGGTGATCCGGGGAGCAGCCGCTATGAGGGCTACTTCCCGGGCACTATCGTTCCCTTCAGCCCGGCGCGCTCCGCGGCGGCGCTGACGAGGCCCGACGACCTGATCTCGGCGGTGAAATCGCGCAGGAAATCGCGTGCGGCATCGCGGCCCTTGGGGATGGCGATCGCATGGCGCTCCTCGCCCCAGCGGCCGTCGAGCACGCGCGATCCCGGCACCTGCTCGGCCATCTCGAACAGCGTCGCCTTGTTGGTGGCGAAGGCGTCGATCTCATGATCCTTCAGTAGGGCGACCGCGTCCTTCAGGGTCGGCGATCGGATCAGCGTCGCTTCCTTCAGTTCGCGTCCGAGTGTCGCGTCCGAGGTGCTGCCCGTGGTGACGCCGACCTTGCGTCCGCTGGCGTCGACATCGCCGGCGTTAGACAGCGCGGAGCCATCGGGTACGAGATAGCCGAGCTCGATCTCCAGATAGACCGGACCGAAATCCATCTCCTTGGCGCGAGCAGCCGAGGCGTTGGTGAAGACGACATCGACCGCGCCTGTCTTGATGGCCTCGAGCACCTCGGCATTCTTGGTGAACACCACCGGCTCGTAGTCGACATGGAGCCGCCGCGCCATCTCTTTGCCGATGGCGTAGCCGACGCCGCGCGGATTGTCGGTTCCGTCGGGGAGAACCGATGTCGGCGTCCCCGGATAGAGACCTGCACGCAGATGTCCGCTCGGCGCCATGACCTGGGCGATGTCGGCATCGGCGGCGTGGCCAGGTGCGGCGGTGATCCAGACGAGCAGCGCGGCCGCGGCGACCCGCACCCATGCAGCGACTGAGGATGTCATCGGCTGATCTCCCGGCATCGATGGACCGCTCACTATTCCGTCGGCCTGGTTGCTTCCCCGCCGCCGTCCAGCACGACTTTCAGCCGCGACGCATCAAGCGCATTTTCCCACCTGGCAATGACGATGGTCGCCACGGCGTTGCCAATCAGGTTGGTCGGCGTCAGTCCTTGCGACATCAGGCGATGGATGCCGAGCACCAGCGCGACGCTGGCCACGGGGATCGTCCCGGTCGCCGCGAGCGTCGCCGCCAGCACGACGAAAGCAGCGCCGGCAATGCCGGCTGCGCCTTTGGACGTCACCAGCAGGATCAGCAGCAGTCCGATCTGATGGCCGATGTCGAGCTGGGTGTTGGTGGCCTGCGCCAGGAAGACGGCCGCGGTGGCGAGATAGAGGCAGGTGCCGTCGAGATTGAACGAGTAGCCGGTCGGGATCACCAAGCCGACGATGCTGCGCTCGCAGCCGGCGGCTTCGAGCTTCGCCAGCATGCGCGGCAGCACGGTCTCGGACGATGTGGTCGCGATGCAGACGAGGATCTCGTCGCGGATGTAGCGGATCAGCTTCCACAGGCTGAAGCCCGTGAACGCGGCGATCGGACCGAGCACGACCGCGATGAAGATCAGGCAGGTCAGATAGAAGCTGCCGAGCAGCAGGCCGAGCTTGGAGAGCGAGCCGATGCCGAACTTGCCGACGGTGAAGGCAATGGCGCCGAAGGCGCCGAGCGGCGCCGCCCACATCACGATCCTCACGACGCCGAAGATCATTTGCCCGGCGACTTCGACCACATCGGTCACTGCCTTGGCGCGATCGCCGAGCCAGATCAGCGCGAAGCCGCACATCACCGAGATGAACAGCACCTGCAGGATGTTGCCCTCGGAGAAGGCGCCGACGAAGGTCTGCGGGATGATGTTGAGCAGGAACGGCACGAAGCCGACCGCCGCGGTCTGCTTGACGTAGGGCTCGATCGTCGCGGAGTTGATGGTCGCCGGGTCGACGTTCATGCCGACGCCGGGCTGGAACAGGTTCACCGCGGCAAGGCCGATGATCAGCGCCAGCGTCGTGATCACCTCGAAATAGATCAGCGCCTTGATCGCGACCCGGCCGACTTTGGCCATGTCGGCCATGTGGGCGATGCCGTTGACGACGGTGCAGAAGATGATCGGCGCGATCAGCATCCGGATCGCCTTGATGAAGGCGTCGCCGAGCGGCTGCATCTGCGCGCCGAGATCCGGCTTGACGGCGCCGAGCAGGATGCCGGCGGCCATCGCGATCATGACCTGGACCCACAGCTCCTTCCACCAGGCGCGACGGGCGCCTGTCTTGCTGTCGGCAGTGAGGGTCGTGGCAGTCATGATCGGTCCTGTCGTTGCGTACGAATCGTCGGGAGTTGGCGGCCCGCGTCAGCTCTTGCGGTCGAACTTGAACAGCCGTTCGGGGTTGCTGACAAGGAGTTTGCGCTGCAGGGCCGGCTCCGGCGCGTAGAGCGGGATCAGGTCGACGAGATCACCGTCATTGGGCATGATCTTGACGTTCGGGTGCGGCCAGTCGGTGCCCCAGATGACGCGGTCCGGCGCGTTCTCGATCAGCTTCTTGGCGAACGGCACGGCGTCGTGGAAGGGCGCTCCCGCCGCCGAGGCGCGCTCGGGACCGGTGATCTTGATCCAGCACTTCTCGTCGCTGGCCTGCAGGTCGAGCAGCGCCTTGAATTCCGCGTCGTCGATGCCTTTCGCGGCGCTGATCGTGCCCATGTGGTCGATCACATAGGTGACCGGCAGCGCCTTGAGGATCGGCACGAACTCCTGGATCGTGCCGGCCTCGAGATAGATGTCGACGTGCCAGCCGATCGCCGCGACGCGGTCGACCAGGGCGCGAAACACGTTCATGTCGCCGACGCCGCCGAGGCGGCGCAGGAAGGCGAAGCGGCAGGCGCAGATGCCGGCCTTGCCCAGCGCTGTGAGGTCGGCGTCCGACATCGCCGCGTTGATGTTGGCGACGCCCTTGTAGTTGCCGTTGCTCTGCGCGATCGCATCGGTGACGACGCGATTGTCGGTGCCGTGGACGGTGGCATTAACGATGACCGCGCGCTCGACGCCGATCTTGGCGTGCAGCGCTCGGAACATCTCGAGCGGCGCGTCGGGCGGCGTGTAGGGCCGGGTCGGCGAGAACGGGTACGCCGATGCCGGTCCGAAGATGTGGGTGTGGGTATCGACGCTGCCCGGCGGCGCCTTGAAGCTAGGTGTCTTGGTGGCCGGATCCGGGCCGGGGATGCTGGGAGGCGTGGCCTCGCCGGCGGAGAGTGCAGGGCCGGTACCGAACACGCTCGCCGCTCCCAGCCCGGCCATGGTGGCCAGCAGATCTCGTCTCAACATCACAGCGTCCTCCTCAATGGCCGCGGTCTCAGGCAGGCGCAGGCCTGCCAGGCCCCGGCATCGTTCGTATTTGCTATCTTCACGCCGCAGCGTAGAGATCAGGCGGCCTTGCAACGTGACAGCGTGGTCATCGTGTCCTCCCGAGCCAGCGCCGTGCAGCGTCCGTATTGCAACGGGGGGCGGCCGATTGCCTCGATCCAATCCGTTTCTGACCGGGAGGATCTTGCAGGCGTTGAAGTCTGACAAGAAGCATTGGGCGAACGGTCAGTTCTCTAGATTGGACAATGCTCTGCGAGCCCCCCGGCGATGTTGCAAATGCGTTAGCTGGAGCTGCATCGCAGCGTACGTGCGCGAAGAAGGCGGCCCTTCAACCGAACTGCGAGCAGCAGGCCCCATCGCGCCATTGCGATGGATTGTTCGTGCGGCGGAAAGGTGAGTTGCCTCAACGCTCTGGCGTGCGTTCTGAGCATGTCGTGGCGGCTTCAAGCGCCGTTGTAGGGACCGCAGGCGGAATGCTATGCGACGGCAAAGGCGGTCGTGACGGCGCTGGCCCGCCGCGTCGCCGTCAACCGCACAACAACATTGGGCAAAGGAAACACCATGGTCGACGCGCTCATCATCGACGCCTGCAGGACTCCGCGCGGCATCGGCAAGGCGGGCAAGGGGGCGCTCGCCGGGCTGCATCCGCAGCATCTCGGCGCCACCGTGCTGCGCGCGCTGGCCGATCGCACCGGCATCAATACTGGCGATGTCGACGACATCATCTGGGGCTGCTCGTCGCAGCGCGGCCCGCAGAGCGGCGATCTCGGCCGCATGTCGGCGCTCGACGCCGGCTACGACATCCGCGCCTCCGGCGTCACGCTCGACCGCTTCTGCGGCTCCGGCATCACCAGCGTCAACATCGCAGCAAGCTCGATCATGGCCGGGCAGGAGGACCTCGTCGTCGCCGGCGGCTGTGAGATGATGTCGATGGAGGGCCGGCGCGGCGAGGGGCCGCTGATGATGGACGCCGGCAATCTGCATCTGCGCGCGCTGCATCCGCAGTCGCACCAGGGCGTCTGCGCCGACGCCATCGCCACCATGGAAGGCATCACCCGTGCCGACGTCGACGCGCTCGGGCTGGAGAGCCAGAAGCGGGCGGCCGCGGCGATCGCGGCTGGCCACTTCAAGAAGAGCCTCGTGCCGGTGCATCGCGACGATGGCAGCCTCGCGCTCGACCACGAGGAGTATCCGCGGCCGCAGACCACGGCTGAGGCGCTGGCCGGGCTGAAGCCGGCTTTTCCGGCGATCGCCGACTATGCGCTCGACGACAAGGGCACGACCTACCGCAACCTGATCCTGCAGCGCTATCCCGGCCTCGAGATCGAGTTCATGCACCACGCCGGCAACTCCTCGGGCGTCGTCGATGGCGCCGCCGCGATCCTGCTGGCGTCGCCGTCCTACGCCAAGGCGCATGGCCTGAAGCCGCGCGCGCGTGTGGTTGCCATGGCCAACATGGGCGACGACCCGACGCTGATGCTGAACGCGCCGGTGCCGGCGACGCGCAAGGTGCTGGCCAAGGCGGGGCTCGGCATCGACGACATCGACCTGTTCGAGATCAACGAGGCGTTCGCGGTCGTGGCCGAGAAGTACATCCGCGACCTCAAGCTCGATCGCGCCAAGGTCAACGTCAACGGCGGCTCGATCGCGCTCGGCCATCCGATCGGCGCCACCGGATCGATCCTGATCGGCACCGTGCTCGACGAACTCGAGCGACGCGACCTCAAGCGGGGCCTGGTCACGATGTGCGCGGCCGGTGGCATGGCGCCGGCGGTCATTATCGAGCGGGTCTGAGTGCCTCTTGCTGTTGTCCACGCCCGCTGCGGAGCTCATCCCGGCGGGCGTTCCGTTCCGATCGAATGGGGGCTCGATTGCCAGCCACCAGTTGTGACTTTTCCGCCCCCCGCTCGTTGATGCCTGCTTCCACGGGCCTCCGGCGGTTCCACTTTCCCGACCAGTCAACCACGTTTCGACTGGACAAGAATTCGCGCTTGTTCCGCTAGTTGCGACAGGATATTGCCACCGAGAGGCCTCATCTGAGAAGAAATGGCTCTCGTGCTCCTGACGCTGTCGCATATCATCGATCGCAAGGCCTCGAACCGGGTGGTCACGCGGCTGCGCGCGCTGCTGCGCAGCAACGAATTCTACCTGATACCGCTGGCGCTGGTGATCGGCGTGTCCACCGGCGGCATCGTTACCGTCATGAGCCTGATCGCGCAGGTCGCGCACGTCCTCATCTTCGGCATCCCGATCGATGTCCGGCTCAGCGCCAATGCCTGGGTCAATCCCGTCATCGCGGTGATCGCGCCGGCGCTGGGCGGCCTCGCGCTCGGTATCATGGAGTGGCTGCGCCGCCGCTGGAAGATTGCCGCCGCCGTCGATCCCGTCGAGGCCAATGCCCTGCGCGGCGGCCGACTGTCGATGCGTGACAGCCTCGTGGTCAGCAGCCAGACCCTGGTCTCCAACGGCTCTGGCGCCTCGGTCGGCCTCGAGGCCGGCTACACCCAGATCGGCGCCGGGGTGGCGTCGCTGCTCGGCCAATATCTCACGCTTCGCCGCAATGATCTGCGCCTGATCGTCGGCTGCGGCGCCGCCGCCGCCATCGCCGCGGCGTTCGGTGCACCGATCACCGGCGCGTTCTATGCCTGCGAGTTGATCGTCGGCGTCTATTCGGTCGGCAGCGCCGCGCCGATCCTGGCGGCTTCGCTGGCCGGGGCCTTGACCTCGCAATATCTCACCGGCGCGCCGTATTCGCTCGAGGTCCAGAAGGTCGGCGCCGTCGGCTTCGAGCAGTACATCGCGCTGTTCGTGCTGGCGCTGCTGGTGGCCTTCATCGGCATCGTGGTGATGCGCGCCTCGCCCGCCGTCGAGCGGCTGTTCGTCCGCATTCCAATTTGGCTGCGCCCGGCGATCGGCGGCGTGTGCGTCGGCGCGATGGCGATCGTCACGCCGCAGGTGCTGGCCGCAGGCCACGGCGCGATGCTGCTCGACCTTCACCGCGAGATGGCGGTCGGCCTCATCGCCACCATCATCGTGCTCAAGCTCGCGGCGTGCCTGATCTCGCTGGCCTCGGGCTTCCGCGGCGGTCTGTTCTTCGCCTCGCTGTTCATCGGCAGCCTGCTCGGCAAGCTGTTCGCCGGACTGCTCGCGATGGCCGGTCTCGGGCTCGCGCTTGATCCCATGGTGGCGATGCTGACGGGCATGGCAACGCTCGGTGTCGCCATCGTCGGCGGACCGCTGACGATGTCGTTCCTGGTGCTGGAGATGACCCGCAGCGTCGACGTCACGGCCGTGGTGCTCGCCGCCTGCATCGTGACCTCGGTGTGCGTGCGCGTGCTGTTCGGGCATTCGTTCTCGACCTGGCGGCTGCATCTGCGCGGCGAGACCATCCGCAGCGCCAACGATGTCGGCTGGCTGCGCAACCTCACCGTCGAGCGGCTGATGCGCTCCGACGTCGCCAAGGTGCCGACCACGACCTCGATCGCCGCCTGCCGGCGCGAGTTCGCGCTCGGTACGCGGCAGGCCGTTGTGGTGGTCAACAACAGCGACGATTATTGCGGGCTGGTGTCGCTGCCCGACCTGTTCTCGGGCGAACTGGACACCATCGCCGACGAGATCCAGGTGGTCGAGCTCGCCAAATATTTCGAGGTCGCGTTGTTGCCCGAAATGAACGTCAAGACCGCGATGCGGATCTTCGACGACACCGGCGCCGAGGAGCTGGCCGTGCTGGAGTCGGAGAACAGCCGCAAGGTGATCGGCTTCCTGACCGAGTCGTTCGCGCGCCGCCGCTATGTCGAGGAGATCGACCAGGCGACGCGCGGCGTGCTCGGCGCATTGTCGTGATCGCCTCGCGTCGGTGATCTCCAGGCCGGGAATGGAATAGGCCTCCGGCTGTCCGGGGCGCGCGAGGATGGCATGACGACACCGATCAGAATGGCCGTTGCAGTGGCTTCGAGCGCGCTGGCGGTGACCGCCGCTGTCGCCGATCCGGCCCTGCTCAAGGGCAAGGACGCGTTCGGCAGCTGGCAGGGCGACACGCCCGGCACGACCCGTCTGATCCGTCCCGCGGACCTGCCCAAGCCCGGCGCGACGGCCTCGGTCGCCAACGTCTCGCGGGTGGTGCAGCGGCCGGTCTCGGCCGTGCCCAAGGTGGCCGACGGCTTCAAGGTCGCGCTGTTCGCCGAGGGGCTGCGCGAGCCGCGTGTCCTCCGCACGGCGCCGAACGGCGACATCTTCGTTGCCGAGACCCGGGCCGGCCGCGTCCGCGTGCTGCGCCCGAGCGAGGACGGCAGTCAGGTCGCATCCAGCGAGATCTTCGCCGACCGGCTCGGCCATCCCTTCGGCATCGCGTTCTATCCGAGCGTCGACCCGCAATGGGTCTATGTCGCGAGCACCGAGCGCGTGATGCGCTTTCCCTATCGCGCCGGCGACATGAAGGCGTCGGGTCCGCTGCAGGTCGTCGTGCCCGACCTGCCGGCCGGCTACGGCCATTCCACGCGCGATATCGTCTTCACGAAAGACGGCAAGCGCATGCTGGTTTCGGTCGGCTCGGCCGGCAATGTCGGCGAAACGCTCGGCGAGCCATCCGGTGGTCTCGCGGCCTGGATCGCGGCGCATCCGCTCGGCGCAGCCTGGGGCGGCGAGATCGACCGCGCCGGACTGCTGGCGTTCGATCCCGACGGCACCAACCGCAGCCTGTACGCGGCCGGCATCCGCAATTGCGCCGGCCTCGCCATTCAGCCCGCGACCGGCATGCCCTGGTGTTCGACCAACGAGCGCGACGGCCTCGGCGACGATCTCGTGCCGGACTTCGTCACGCGGGTGAAGGAGGGGGCCTTCTACGGCTGGCCCTGGTACTACATGGGCGACAATCCCGATCCGCGCCATGCCGGCGAGCGGCCTGATCTGAAGGGCAAGATCAGCGTGCCCGACGTGCTGCTGCAGGCGCATTCGGCCTCGCTTGGCCTGACGTTCTACGACGCGGATCTGTTCCCGCCGGAGTATCGCGGCGACGCCTTTGCGGCCGAGCATGGCTCGTGGAACCGCTCGAAGCGCACCGGCTACAAGGTGATCCGCGTCAGGCTGAAGGACGGCGTGCCCACTGGCGAATATCAGGACTTCGTCACCGGCTTCGTCGTCAACGACCGCGAGGTCTGGGGCCGCCCGGTCGGCGTCACCGTAGCGCGCGACGGCAGCCTGCTGATCTCCGAGGACGGCAACGGCACGATCTGGCGCGTCAGCCGCTGAGCGGTCTCTTGCGGCGCAGGAACTTCCGCATCCGACGTCGGTTGGGTGCGGGGTTGAGTGCCGGATGACCGCATGAACATTTTCGATCCGCGCGGGCCGATCGCCGCCGCCGAGAAGACGATCCTGATCGACTCCGTCATCATCATGCTGGCGATCATCGTCCCGACCTCGATCGCCGTGCTGGCCTTCGCCTACTGGTTCCGCAGCTCCAACACCAAAGCGCGCTACCGTCCCGACTTCGCCTATTCCGGCGCCGTCGAGCTCGTGGTGTGGTCGATCCCGGCGCTGACCGTGATCCTGCTCGGCGGCGTCGCCTGGATCGGCTCGCACCAGCTCGATCCCGGCAAGCCCGTCGACGGCACCGGACTTCCCATTCGCATCCAGGCGGTGTCGCTCGACTGGAAATGGCTGTTCATCTATCCCGACCAGCGCGTCGCCACCGTCAACAGCCTGACCGTCCCGATCGGCGCGCCGCTGCGCTTCGAGCTGACGTCGGGCAGCGTCATGACGGCGTTCTTCATCCCGCAGCTCGGCGGCATGATCTACACCATGAACGGCATGGTCACGCGGCTCAACCTGCGCGGCGATCATGTCGGCACCTACAAGGGTCTCGCATCGCATTTCAGTGGCGACGGCTTCCCCGACATGATGTTCGACACCCAAATCGTCGCGCAGCCCGACTTCGCCAACTGGGTGGCTGATGCGGCCAAGAGCAATCAGGTCCTGGACGAGGCGAGCTACAAGGCGCTCGCGGTGCAATCGGTGGAGAAGAGCCCGAAGACCTACCGGCTCGCCGATCCCGAGCTGTTCGGCAAGATCGCCAGCCAGCACATTCCGCCCGCGCCGGGGCCGCAACTGAGCGAGAACAAGGCGCGGGAGGAGAGCGGAGCGTCGCATGCCCACTGATCTCGTTGCAGCCCGAGTGGACCGATGTCGGTGACATCCGTCGAGCAGGCGCCCGACTATGCCGATCCGCATCATCTGCGCGCCGCCGAACATGATGGGCCGGCGTCGAAGCGGATCGTCACTGGCTTCGGCTTCTGGATCTTCCTGCTCTCCGACATCGTGATGTTCTCGTGCTTCTTCGCGAGCTTCGCGGTGCTGTCGGGCGCGACCGCCGGCGGCCCTGGCGGCGCCGAGCTGTTCGACGTCAGGAACGTCGCGATCGAGACCGGCCTGCTGCTGCTGTCGAGCTTCACCTGCGGCATGGCCAGCATCGCCGCCGACCGCCACAACGCGCTCTGGTTCCAAGTCGCGATGGCCGTCACCGGCCTGCTCGGCGCGGGCTTCCTGCTGCTGGAGATCAGGGAGTTCACCGATCTCGTCGGGCGCGGCGACGGGCCGAGCCGCAGCGCGTTCCTGTCGGCGTTCTTCACCCTGGTCGGCTGCCACGGCCTGCATGTCGGTGCCGGCATTTTGTGGCTGCTGACGATGATGGCCCAGGTCGTCGCCAAGGGCTTTCGCGCCGACATCGAGCGCCGCATCCTGTGCTTCGCGCTGTTCTGGCACGCGCTCGACATCATCTGGGTCGCGGTGTTCTCGGTGGTCTATCTGCTCGGGAGTGCGACATGACCGATCATGCTCAGGAGTTCGACGACCGCGGCGACCTGGCGCCGGGCGAGCAGCAGCATGGCGATCTGCGTTCGCGCATCCTTTTCTACGTCGCCGGCCTCGGGTTTGCGGTGCTGCTGACCGCGACCTCGTTCTTCATCGCCGCGACCGACCTCGTCTGGCAGCCCTCGATCCCGGTTGCGATCATCGTGCTGGCGATCGCGCAGATGGGCGTGCACCTGGTGTTCTTCCTGCACATCACCACCGGGCCCGACAACACCAACAACGTGCTGGCGCTGGCCTTCGGACTGCTCATCGTCGTGCTCGTGGTCGGTGGATCGCTGTGGATCATGGCGAACCTCAACCACAACATGATGCCGATGGATCAGCTGATGCAGATGCAGCGCTAAGTGATCTTACTGTGTCTCGTAGGGTGGGCAAAGGCGCGCCCCTAACATTTGCTGTCTTACATTGAACTTACCCGCGCCGTGCCCACCATCTCCGTTCGTACGCTGCGACAGATGGTGGGCACGCGACGCCTGCGGCGTCGCTTTGCCCACCCTACGGATCTCACTTACTTCCCCTTCTGCGCCCGGCAGTTGAAGGCGCGGCGGAAGCCGGCGGCTCTTGCGTCGTCCTCGGAGCAGAACCAGCGGTCGGGCTCGGTGGTCGCGGGATAGCTCGGGCAGCCCTGCAGATGATAGATGCCGATGTTGCCGGTGACGCGGGCGCGGACGGCGAACTTGCCCTTGATGGTGCAGCCCGGCGGCGCGCTCGGCGTGTCCGGAAACAGCACCGCGCGGATCTCGCGGTCACGGTCGGCGCGGCAGGAGGCGCCGAGCAGGGGGCCATCCTTGTTGTCGGCGCGGAACTCACCGGGCGCGATGAAGCAGCCCTTCCACAGCCCGCGCAGCGCCTCCTTGGCGGCTGCGATATCGTCCTTGCCGCGATACTTCACGGCCGGGTCGACACCGATGGCGTAGCCGGCGCGCGCGACCTGCTGGTTCAGGCTGACCTTGTCGCCATCGACGGCGCAGAGACCGATCTTGCGGGTCTTGAGCGGCTTGTCGGGACCGAGGTCCTCGCAGCGCACCGCGCGGCCGCCGATCAGCTTGGTCAACTGCTCGCGCGCCTCGACGCCGCAGCTCCAGGGATCAGCGTGGTCGTCGATGCACAGCTGATCGACCTCCGGCGCATCGATGCCGTCGAGGCGATACACGGTGTCGCCGAGCTGGATCGTATCGCCGCTGCGCACCGTCGCGGTCGCGGCCATCGCACTGCCGGTCATGCCGGCCCCCATCAGAATTGCCGCACATAACGACAACAGCCGGTCTCGCAGACGCATGCTTCCTCCCGCAATCAACTTCATCAAATACCCGGTCAAGTTCTATCACATCGGCGCTGAGTCTCGCCAAGTAGCGGCGGAACTGCGACGAGCGTTGCCCGTCTTGCGCCCGGGCGGTCAGCTACCCATCTGACCTTACGAAGGAATTACATCATGCTGGATTTCACCTCCGATGTCGCCGGCCACTCGCCGGCGCAAGCGCCTGATGCTGCTCCGGTCGATGACCGGGCGCTGCTCGACGCCTATTCCAATGCCGTCATCGACGTCACCGAGCGCGTCGGCCCCGCCGTCGTGCGCGTCGAGACCGGCCCGAAAGCCGGCTCCCGTGCTGAGCGCGGCGGGCTCGGCTCGGGCATCGTGATCTCGCCCGATGGGCTCGTGCTGACCAACAGCCATGTGGTCGGCAGCTCCAGGGCCATCCGGCTGCGCGACGTCGAGGGCGTCGTCACCGACGCGCAGGTGCTCGGCGTCGATCCCGACACCGATCTCGCCTTGCTGCGCGCCAATCACGCCCGCGATCTGCGCTATGCGTCGCTCGGCAATTCCAGGAGCCTGCGGCGCGGCCAGCTCGTGGTCGCCATCGGCAACCCGCTGGGCTTCGAGTCGACCGTCACGGCCGGCGTCGTCTCCGCGCTCGGCCGCTCGATCCGCTCGGTGTCGGGCCGGATGATCGAGGACGTCATCCAGACCGATGCCGCACTCAATCCCGGCAATTCCGGCGGCGCGCTGGTGTCGTCGGGCGCCGAGGTGATCGGCATCAACACGGCGATCATCCAGGGTGCGCAGGGCATCTGCTTCGCGGTCGCCAGCAACACCGCGCAATTCGTGCTGGCGGAGATCATCCGTCACGGCTACGTCCGCCGCGCCTATATCGGCGTCTCCGGCCAGACCGCGCCGGTGCCGCGGCGGCATGCGCTGCTGGCCGGCGTCGACAACAAGATGGGTGCGCTGCTGATGCAGATCGAGCCGGACGGGCCGGCGGCACGCGCGGGCCTGTTGCCGGGCGATGTCGTGATCAGGCTCGACGGCATCGACATCAACGGCGTCGACGACCTGATCCGCGTACTCGACCGCGACCGCATCGGCCGCACCGTCGCGATGGACGTCCTCCGCCTCGGCCGCCTGCGCGGCATCGACATCCATCCGGTGGAGCGCAAGCCGGCGGCGCGGCAGCGGTCGTGATCGTTGCGGCACGCTGAGCTCTTGCCGCCACTTCTCCTGTCGTCCCGGCCTCGTGCGCAATTGCGTTGCGGCGTTGGGTGAGGCTCGCATCTCGCGCAACAACTACCGCTGTCATCCCGGCGCACGCCGGGATCCATACCCCCAGGGAGAGGTTTGAGGCCAGCTGGTCATTGGCTTTTTACCCAACACGTCCGCCGCGGATTATGGGTCCCGGATCGGCGCCACGCCGCGCTGTCGCGCGTCGTGGCTTGTCCGGGACGACAGCGGAGTTTGTCGTCTGTAGGGTGGGCAAAGCGGACGCCCGCAGGGCGGTCGCGTGCCCACCGTGCATCGGCGTACTCGGAGCTCCATGGTGGGCACGGCGCGGGATGGAGTCTGGCTCGCAACGCACATCGGGGGCGCGCCTTTGCCCACCCTACGGCAGCGTCGCTGGTGGTGGGTTTCACGGTCTCAAACAGCAAGAACATGACATTACGATCCCGCGGCGCTTTGCGCCCGAGGTCTGCTATCAGCTCGTCCCTCGCAAACAGTGCAGAGGGCGCAGGGAATGCCGGGTAAGGGCCTCACCCATGGCCCGCCTGCGAAAAAAATGCAGGCGGCAGGTACCACAGGCAAAGCCGAACACGCCGGCATTCCCTGCGCGATGGGTTTCACGCTTATACGCAGTCTCCCTGGTGCGCCGGGCTTGTTGGCCACCATCACCGCGCGGCACGTCAGGCCATGCGGCTTGATACCAGCGTCGGGGTATCAGGACCCTGCGACTTCACGTCCGCGCCGAGCCGTTCGTCCGCGCATCACAAGGATACGCTGCGGCTCCATCGCGGCCATCGCATCCCCACCTCGCGTGTCGTGACGATCGCGCGCTAACGCCCCTCTGCGGTGAGGCGGGATGGGCAGAGGAAATCATGATTTCCGGAAAAACGCAAGATATTTTTATTTTTCAGAATTCATGGCGAGGTCAGCGGGCTTCCTCGCCACTGCCCACAACCGCTGTGCACTTGCGACTGGGGGAGGGGAGTGGACTGCGCTTGGGGTGATATCATCGACACGCGGCTCAGCTTGCGGGCGGCCGAACGTGCAGGCTAGATTGAAGCCATGGTGACTGACATCGACCTGTCGTTGCACTCGGGACTCGTTCGGAGCATTCGTAGATTGGCAGTGCCATGTGTCACTCGGCACAGCGCCGTGGCATCGGCCTTCCCATGATTGACCCCGCTCCCATGCCTCGAACCGTCGGACGACTCGTCTACGAATCGCGTGGCTTCATTTTTAAGCGGCTGGCTGAAATCGATCTCGCGGCGAGGAGAGTAAGACTCCTGCGGACGTCCTTCTGGGGGTGGACGAAGACGATCGTCGATTGCTCGCTCGACGATTGTGTTGCGCTCGGCACTGTCGAATACAGCGCCGACGGGCCCCCCTGGTACGGCACCTACTTCAAGCTCCGGAATGGCAGCTGGTACGCCATCCCAACGACGGACGTCTCATTCAAAACGGCATCCGCCGTCGTGCGGGAGGTTTCTGCCGCGACCGGGATTCCCAGGCTCGATATCAGATATCCCTAGAGATCGAGTTGCAACGTTGCGGGCTTGCGTTGCGGAAGGTCCGCGTTACTTCGGTTGCAGACGGGGAAACGATGAATATCGCATCGAGCATCATCCATAAACTCATCGCCAGTCTGGCCGTGGCCCTCACGCTCGTCGCGCGGCCGTGTCTCGGGGGCGAGCCGACGATCGTCGATACGCCCGGGTTTTCCGTCACGTTTGGCGCGATGTGGCACGTCCAGACGGACCACAAGGGCACCATCCTGGGAAGCGTCGGCGGTGAAGAGCCGCCATTCATCGTCATGTATTATGAGGACCAGGTCACGGTTGCGGTTCGTGGCAGGGGGCATGAGCTGGAACGCATGAAGCGCAGCTCGATTGCAGACATGATCGGGGATGGCCTGCCCAGGATGATCGATGAAAGCACATGGCATCGCCATGAGGTCGTTCACAGGCCGGATGGGATGACCGTGGAGCAACTGGATCTCGCTGCCGATGCCCGGGACAAGGGCGGTCGAACCGTCGCAACATGCTCATTCCTGAGGTTCTACCATGGCGCGCCGCGCGCGGAGCTTTATCTCGGCTTCGTCATGAACAAGCCGTGCGATGAAGCGCGTGTGGATTTTGGTGGTTTCGAGAGATCGATCAGCTGGAAGTGACGCGCGCGGGACTTCGATCGGGTTGTTGCTGTGAGATGTGCAACCCTGTTGTTTGCAGTTGCCCCTTGGTCGCATCAGGCAATGGCGCTCGGCGTCTCGCAGCGATGTTGCCCTTCTCAGTCAGCACCTGCTACCAAGGTCCCGGTGACAATCCGCACCATGAATGATCACATGTAGCGCAACGAGAAGCGCTAGGGGGGAGCGCGCTGGATCGTACCGGTTTGCGACCGACGGCTGTCGGGCGCGCGCCGGTATCTGCGGCGCGTCGAAGAGCTGTCGATGGGTGTGTTGTTATCGCGAAAGCCAGGAGTTTGCAGCAAAAGCCAAGCGGCTGGTCCGCTGCGGATCGGTCGGCTTTGCCGGGCGTTCGCGCGGAGTCTCGCAGCAGCTCTGATTGCAACGGCGCTGGCGTCCGGTCTTCCGGCATGGGCTGAAGAGAGCGACGCCAAGGGCGATGCCGCCGCTGCGGCCAAGGCTGCGCCGCCATTCCGGCTGTATCGCTGGCAGGAGGATTATTCCTACCTGGCCGACAAGCCGGATCGAGACGGCTGGGAGCGGATGAAATACATCCCCTTGCCAGGTTTGCCGGGCGCATGGCTGTCGCTCGGCGGCGAGATCCGCTATCGGCTCGACGCCTACAACCCCTATCTGTTCGGGATCGGCAAGAGCGGGTACGCCTGGGAGTCGAACCAGGGACGTGTCTTCCAGCATGCCGATCTGCACATAGGCTCGATGTTTCGCGCCTTCGTCCAGTTCGATGCGGCCGCCGAGGGCGGCCGCCCGGTGCAGCGGGCCTATGACCAGAGTGAGCCTGATTTGCGCCAGGCCTTCGTCGACGTCATGCTGCCGGTCGCATCGGGAACGGCCATGCTGCGGTCTGGCCGGCAGGAGCTCTATCTCGGCGATTCCCGCTGGCTGGCGGTGCGCGATCCCACCAACCTCAGGCGATCGTTCGACGGATTTCTCGCGCAGTATGACGATCGCCTGCTGACCCTGCGCGCCTTCGCGGCGCACCCGGTCAATATCGCGCCGGGCGCGTTCGACGACAGCACGTTCAACGCCGAAACTTTCCGCGGCGTCTATGCCGTCGTTCGCAAGCCGTTCGACCTTCCGCTGACGATCGATGCCTATGTCTATGGTCGCCAGCAGGCCAGCGCCACCTATGCGCGGGGCACGGCGGCCGAGGACCGCTGGAGCGGCGGCGCGCGGCTGGCCGGCCGCTTCAGCGGCTTCGAATATGTCGGCGAGGCCACCTACCAGTGGGGAACGTTCGGCACGGCGAAGATCTCCGCCTACGGCGCGTTCGCCGATCTGGGCTACCGGTTTGCTCCGGTCCAGGCACTTGGAGGCGCGACGCCCAAACTGGGCGTTCGTGCCCACACCGCGAGCGGTGACGACAATCTGAAGAGCGGCGTCTTCCACACCTTTAACGGCGCCTATCCCGCAGCGAGCGTGATCTCGGAGATGTCGCTGCTGTCAGTCTCCAACGTCAGCAATGTTCAGCCCTATGCGCAGCTGTTCGTCACGCCCCGACTCGTGCTCGGCGCGAACTGGAATGTCGTTCGCAAGGTGTCGACTGCGGATTCCGTCTATGGACCGATCGGGACGCTGATCACGGCAAAGGCCTCGACGTCCCTCGACGTGGCGCAAATCGGGCAGTTCGACGCCACCTGGAACGTCAACCGCTTCGTCCAGCTGCACGGCCTCTACGCTCACGTCTTCGCCGGCCAGTACCTTCGCGATGCCCGCGGGCGGGACTTCGACTACTACCGCCTGCAGCTCACGATGCTGTGGTGAGTCTCAGGTCTGCGAAGCACGGCTGCTTGCCGGCCGCGCTCCGCACGCGCGTGCAGCGGCGCTCAACAAATAGGCGGGCCTGTGCGGGCGCGGGCCATCGCCCGGCGATCAGGCGTCGCCGACCGTCGCATCAAGTCCTTGAATAAGTTGCCAGTTCCAAAGTCGTGGCAAGCGCGGGCCGATTGTACGCAATGGCACAGCGTTTGCTTCGCTACTTGCGATCCATTCTCGTGGGGAGCAGGCGGCTGACATGGCGGACTCAACTGCATCGGCTGGGACGACGATCGCGGCCGAACCGGAGCCGATCACGCTCGATCTGGCCGCGACCGCGCTTCTGATCATCGACATGCAGCGCGACTTCATGGAGCCGGGCGGCTTCGGCGAGACGCTCGGCAACGACGTGTCGCAACTGGCGCGCGCGGTCGGGCCGATCGCCAGCGTGCTGGCGGCGGCGCGAAAGACGGGCATGCTCGTGATCCACACGCGCGAGGGCCACAAGCCGGATCTCTCGGATGCGCCGCCGGCCAAGGTCGAGCGCGGCGCGCCGTCCTTGCGCATCGGCGATCCCGGCCCGATGGGACGCATTCTCATTCGCGGCGAGGCCGGTCACGACATCATTCCCGCGCTCTATCCCGTCGACGGCGAGGTGGTGATCGACAAGCCGGGCAAGGGTGCGTTCTACGCCACCGAGCTCGGCGACGTGCTGAAGCAGCACGGCATCGCCAACCTGCTGGTGTGCGGCGTCACCACCGAAGTCTGCGTCAACACCACCGTGCGCGAGGCCAACGACCGCGGCTACCGCTGCGTCGTCATCTCCGATGGCTGCGCGTCCTACTTTCCGGAATTCCACGAGATGGGCCTGAAGATGATCAAGGCCCAGGGCGGCATCTTCGGCTGGGTCGCCGACTCCGCCGCGGTCCTGAAGGCGATCGGCTGAGAGCTGGGTTGAGAGACGCGTCGAGACGAATGAGTTCGATCATGTAGTCGCTGCAGGCAACAGGGGAGCAAGGCGATGAGCGGAAGCGGGACGGCAAGCTCGGTCAAAGCGGATTTCAAGCCGGCGCTGTGGACACCCGGCGACTGGAACGCGTTCTTCGGTTTCGGCACCAACATCCTCGTCAACATGCTCGTCCTCACCGGGCTGTTGCGCTTCGTGCTGAAGATGCCGGACAGCCTGGTGTTCGGCCGCATCCTGCCGGCGCTCGGCCTGATGATGTGCCTGTCGACCTTCTACTACGCGTTCCTCGCCTATCGGCTGGCGCAGAAGACCGGACGCACCGACGTCTGCGCGCTGCCCTCGGGCGTCAGCGTGCCGCACATGTTCATCGTCACCTTCGTGATCATGCTGCCGATCACGCTCAAGACCGGTGATCCGCTGAAGGGCTGGTCGGCGGGCCTTGTCTGGGTGTTCTTCCAGAGCTTCATCCTGATGATCGGCGGCTTCATCGCGCCCTACATCCGCAAGATCACGCCGCGCGCGGCGCTGCTTGGCACGCTCGCCGGCGTCTCCGTCACCTTCATCTCGATGCGCCCCGCGCTCGAGATGTACATGACGCCGCAGATCGGCCTGGTGTGCTTCGCGATCATTCTGGTCAGCTGGTTCGGCGGCGTGAAATATCCGAAGGGCCTGCCGGCCGGCCTCGTCGCGATCGCGGTCGGAATGGTCATCGCCTGGGGATCGAACCTGTTCGGGCTCGGGCTCGGCGGCCTCAGCGTCAAGGGCGTCGGCGATGCCTTTGCGAGCTTCGGCTTCTCGGTGCCGCTGCCGGCGTTCGGCACGGTGTTCTCCGGCTTCGAATATCTCGGCATCATCCTGGTCACCGCGATCCCGTTCGGCATCTACGACCTCGTCGAAGCCATGGACAACGTCGAGAGCGCTGAAGCGGCCGGCGACGAATATCCGACCACGCGGGTGCTGACCGCCGACGGCATCGTCAGCCTGATCGGCTGCATGATGGGCAATCCGTTCATCAACGCCGTCTATATCGGCCATCCCGGCTGGAAGGCGATGGGCGGCCGCATCGGCTATTCCGCGGCGACCGGCCTGATGGTGATCGTGCTGTCCTGGCTCGGCATCATCTCAGTGCTGCTGGCGCTGGTGCCGGTGGTCGCGATCTCGCCGATCCTGCTCTACATCGGCATGCTGATCGGCGCGCAGGCGTTTCAGACCACGCCGGTCAAGCACGCGCCGGCGATCGTGCTCGCGTTCACGCCGCATCTCGCGGCCTGGGCCAAGCTGCAGATCGACACGATGCTGGCCTCGACCGTGACGGCGGCGCAGGCGGTCGGCGGCTTGGCCGCCGATAAGGTCGATGCTGTCAAGACCGCCGCCATCGCGGCGCTGCCGCAGCAGGGCGTGCTGTATCACGGGCTCGAGGTGATGGGCGGTGGCTCGATTCTCGCCGGCCTGGTGCTCGGCGCGATCGGCGTGTTCGTGATCGAGCGCGATTTCACCAAGGCGGCGGCGTTCGCGCTCGCCGGCGCGGTGATGACGTTCTTCGGCTTCATGCACGGCGAGGCCGTCGGCATCGGCGTGACGCCGGCGGTGGCGCTGGCCTATGTCGTGGTCGCCGGCGGACTGTTTGCACTGGGCAGGCTCGGCATGTCCGAGAGCTACGTGCCGCACGCCGACATGCACGCGGCGCCGGCGGAGTAGGTGGACCGCATCACGCCATCTAACGCGTCGTCATTCCGGGGGACGCCTGTCGGCCTTGCCCCGGAATGACGTCGTTGGGCGGCCGCCGGCTCAACCGCGCGGCGCGATCGGGGCCTTGCCGTTGCGGCCCCACAGCACGAACAGTGACAGCGCCAGCAGCACGATGTTGAGCGGCGTCACGGCGCCTTCGCCACGCGAGATGTGGAAGACGAAGGCGAACACCTGCAGGGTGCTGCAGCCGAGCGCGGCCAGCACGGTCAGGCGCGGCATGATCCGGGTCAGCGACGGCAACAGGATGCCGAGGCCGCCCGCGAGATCGATCAGGCCGATGGTGCGGACAAAGGGGACCGAATACTCGCCGGCCCACGGCATCATCTGCGCGAGCTCCTGGATCGGCGTGAAGGTCTTCATGACGCCGGAGAAGGTGAACAGGACAAACACGAGCACCTGGGCGGTCCAGAGGCCGATGCGCAGCGCGAGGGAGGGCTGCAGCGGGAGGTCGTTGGTCGTGGTCGCGGACATCGAGGGGTCTCCAAGGTTGAAAATCGTACCCCCGACATTGATGATTTCTTCCAGTTTGATCATTATGCTCGTTGTTGAAGTATCATTTCCCCTGGGTTGATGATGGATACGCTGGTCAGTATTCGGGTGTTCTGCCAGGTCACCGAGCTCAAGAGCTTCGTCGCGGCGGCCGACCGCCTGAACATGTCGCCGGCGATGGCCTCGAAGCACGTCATGCAGCTGGAGCAGCGGCTGTCGACCCGGCTGCTCAACCGCACCAGCCGGCGCGTCGGCCTGACCGAGGCGGGCCAGGTCTATTTCGACCAGGTGCGTCCGATGCTCGATCAGCTCGACGAGGCCGAGGCGGTCGTCAGCAGGGCCACGGTGATCCCGCGCGGCACCTTGAAGGTCAGCGCACCCGTCTGGTTCGCCAATCCGCTGTTTGCCGGCATGCTCGCGGCCTACCGCGCGCGCCATCCGGACGTCGTGCTCGATCTCGATCTCAGCGGCCGGCTGGTGAATCTCGTCGAGGAAGGCTTCGATCTGGCGCTGCGCGTCTCGGCAGCGCCGGGCGACGGGCTGATCGCGCGTCCGCTGCCGCCGATCCTGATGCAGCTGGTGGCTGCCCCGAGCTATCTTGCCGCCGCGGGGCGGCCGAAGGCCGTGACCGATCTCAACGGTCATGCAATGCTGAAATACGCGCTCTATCCGTTGCGGTCAGTGATCGTTCCCACGCCAGATGGCGAGGTCGCAATCAGCTTCAACGAGGTGCTGATCAGCGGCAACGAGACCCTGCTGCATCACGCTGCCGTCGCCGGCATGGGCATGGCGGTCTTGCCGCGCTGGCTCATGGCCGACGACCTCGCGGCCGGCCGGCTGGAGACGGTGCTGCCGGAGGCCATGACCATCAGGGCGCCGCTGCTGGCGGTCTATCCGAGCCGCAAATATCTCTCGGCCAAGGTCCGCACCTTCATCGACTTCATCGCCGCCGACCCGCTGATGAAGCAGGCCTCGGAGGGTCCCGCGGCGGCAATCGACGCGATCTCGGCCGGCACAGGGAAGGGACGCAAGGCGGGGGCGTGATGAAGGTGGAACGGGTCCTTGCTGAGCTGATCTCAGTTGGTGTGTTGTCGCTCCCGACATCCGACGTCGTCATTCCGGGGCATTCGCGCGCAAAATGGCGCAGCCATTTTGAAGCAGCGCGAATGAGCCCGGAATCCATAGCCACAGGCGGGCATGGGACCGGGGCTGATAGCGGCGTCTTTCTTCGCCAAACGAAGGCCTGTGCTATGGATTCCGGGCTGGTGCCGCTTCGCGTCACGCCCCGGAATGACGTGTTGAGAGAGCGAGCCTAGCGACAATGATCATCCGTCGTCGCGCCAAGTGAACTACCGAGAACCGTCGTAGGGTCAGCATCCTCACGGCCGCACCGCCGGCGCCTCGCTTGTCATGCCGTGCGCGCGCGACATCAGATACAGCTCCAGCGCGATCATGTCGGGGGCGTCGAACTCGAAGGCCTGGGCGCGGATGCCGGTCATGCAGCCGCGGAGGCGGCGTTGCAGCGAGCCCATGCCCTGCCATTCCAGACGGTAGATCGGATAGCCCGTGGGCTGCCCCTGTGTGATCGCGGAGCCGGCGAGGTGCTTGTCCCAATTGTCGTCGTGGCAAGTGCTGCAGGCGAGATTGAGCTGGCCCTGCCGCTGCGTGAACAGCGCGCGTCCGCGCGCCACGAACGGCGCGAGGCGCGGATCGTCGCCGGCGGTGATCGGCATGCCGCGCGACTGCTTGGCGATCAGCGCCGTCAGCGCCAGCAGTTCGCGGCTCTCCGGTGCGAACGGCTCGGCGTTCTGGTGCTGCCTGCGGCAGAGATTGACGCGCTGGCCGAGATCGACAGGCGTGCTGCTCGCAGCATGGAAGGCGGGATAGCGCGCCGCCACGCCCTTCATGCTGATGGCAACGTCGCCATGACAATCGCTGCATGATTTGTTCGCTGCGCCGGCCTTCGTCGTCCACAGCGTCTCGCCATCCAGCACCGCCAGCATCGCGGGATTGGCGGTGTCGTCGTCCTGCATCGCCTTGGTGTCGGCCGACATGAAGGTGGAGCCGGAGCGGCGCTCTGAGTCGGCAATCTCTCCGGCCAGCACAGGCAGCGCGGCGCCGAGCAGAGCCATAACAGCGAGCCAGGCGCGCCGCATCATTCGACCGTGATCGCTGCCGACGCGTTGGCGACAAAGCCGTTGTCGCCGATCCATTCGAACTCGAAGCGGCCGCTCTCGCTGGCCGTGGTGAAGAACGACAGATACGGGTTGGCGGCGATCGCAGGGAACAGGTCGGCGCGGAAGATCTCGGTGCCGTTGAACCTGCAGCTGAAGCTGGTGATGATGTCACGCGGCACCACCTCGCCGGTCGCGGTGTGGCGATAGCCCGTCTCCATGACGTGGCTCATCAAGGTCTTGATCTCGATGACCGCGCCACGCTTGGCCTTGGGCGGAACGTTGACCAGGGCGGCAGCCATCACGGCATCTCCTCGGTGCAGGCGGCCAAGGTGACGATGATGTCGACGGTCGCCGACCAGAACGAGCCGTCGGAGAGCCTTGCGATCGCGACCACCTTCTGCGTATCGGCGAGCCGGATGCGCGTGGCGACCTGAGCGCGGCCGGCGCTGGGCGTCAGATGGAAGTTGGCGACGTTGGGCTGCGGGTTCTTCTCGTTGAAGACGTGGATGCTCTTGACGAAGTTGTCCGGCGTCATCGGGTGATCGACGCTGACGTTCATCGGCACGGTGTTGCCGTTCTCGACCAGCGGCGGAATGTCGAGCCGGACCTTGCCGACGCTCACCTTGGCGTCGCCGACGACGTTGCGGATCGCAGACGACAGCATCGCCGGCGTGGCCTGCGCCGGGCGAATGGTGACCAGCGGTAGCGCGCCGGCTGCCGCGGCCGTTCCGGCCAGCTGCAGCAGATAGCGGCGAGACAAGGAGAGCGATTCGATCATGCTGCTCATATGGGCTCACTCGCGCAGGGTCGCGAGATAGGCGACGATGTCTTCGATCTGCTCAGCCGACAGGATCGGCTTGTCGCGCCAGGCGGAACCGACACGCGTCAGCCCGTCGACGCGATAATAGGACGGCATGATCGTCGCCGGATTGATCCTGGAGGCATCGACCAGCCGCAGCCGCAGCTGCGCGGCGGTGGAACGGCCACCCGCGCCGGCGAGGCTCGGCGCGAGGTCGCCCTGGAAGCGCACTTCGGCGAACGGACCGGAGTGGCAGAGGATGCAGGTTGAGCTGCGCGCCAGCACCAGTGCTCGGCCGCGCGTGGCGTCGCCGGGCTGGCCGGTGAGCGAGTCCGGGATGCCGTCGCCGCTGATCGTGTACGACTTCAGCTCCTGCGCGGCCGCAGCGGCGGGCAGGGCGGTGAGGATGACGGCGATGAGCCGGCTAGCCGAAGGCGTCATGGGTCAGCGCCTTGAACCAGCTCGCCGCAGCCTCCGCCTCGGCCGCCCGCGTGCTGCTGGGCGCGTCGATCGGGCTCGTCTTGCCACCTTCCACTTCGGCGAACAGATCCCCCTTGGATTGATAGACGCCCGACAGCGAGAACGCGTAGTCCGGCGCGACGAGGCTGTAGCAGATGCCGGTCAGCGGTGGTGGCTCGGCCTGCCGCCCGGTGAGGTCACGCGTGATCACGGCGGCGCAGGCCTTGCCCTGCGCCTGTGCGGCACCGGCCGATTTCGGAATGCCGCCGCCGAGGCAGGCATCGCCGATGACATGGACATCCGGCACGAGCTTGGAGGCGAAGGTCGAAGCGTCGATCGGGCACCAGCCGGTGCGGTCGACGGCGCCGGCGATCACGGCGATGCGGCCGGCCTTCTGCGGCGGAATGATATTGGCAACATCGGGATTGTAGTTGCCGAACTCGGTGATCACGGTGAGCGTGCCAACGTCGACGCCGGTGACGCGGCCGCCTTGTGACAATGGAATGCGCTCGATCATGCCTGGGTACAGCCGTTGCCACGCCTGCTCGAACAATTTCTGTTGTGAGAAGCTATCCTTGGCGTCAAGGATCAGCACCTTCGACTTCGGTTTGTGTGCTTTCAAATAATGCGCGATCAGGCTAGCGCGCTCGTAAGGCGCGGGTGGGCAGCGCGAGGGATTGGCGGGCACCGCGATGGCCACCGTGCCGCCATCCGGCATCGCCTCGATCTGCTTGCGCAACAGCAGGGTCTGCTCGCCGGCCTTGTAGGCGTGCGGCATCACCTTGGAGGCCGCCTCGTCGTAGCCCTGGAGCGCCGTGAAATCGATGTCGATGCCCGGCGCCAGCACGAGGCGGTCATAGACCAGCGTGGTGCCGTCGGCGAGCGTCACCTTGTGCGCGGGCGCATCGATTGCCGCAGCCGCTTGCAGGACGACGCGCACGCCCTCGGCCGCGATCCTGTCATAGCCGAACTGCTGGGCACCGATGTCACGTAGCCCGGCGATGACCTCGTTGCTCAGGGGACACGAGGTGAAGGTCTTGTTGGCCTCCACCAGCGTCACGTCGAGCTTCGCGTCGGCCTGGTGCAAGGCGCGGGCGCAGCTCGCGCCGCCGAAGCCGCCGCCGATCACGATCACACGCGCCGCCGTCTGCGCGCGCAGCACTGCAGGTGCGGCGAGCATCGCTGCGCCCGCCGCGATCAGGCCTCCGACCTCTCTGCGGGTGCGCTGGCTCACTCTCATCCGTTCAGACTAGCATGGCGGCAGCCATTATTCCCAACGGCCGCCGCCACGCGGATCATGCGAAGGTGATGTTCTGGTCGCGCAGCGGCACCGAGCGGATGCGCTTGCCGGTAGCGGCGAAATACGCATTCAGCACCGCAGGGGCTGCGACGCCGATCGTCGGCTCGCCGACGCCGCCCCAGAAGCCGCCGCTCGGAACCATGACCGCTTCCACCTTCGGCATTTCGGCGATGCGCATCGAGTTGTAGGTATCGAAATTGGTCTGCTCGATGCGGCCGTCCTTCACCGTGCAGCCGCCATAGAACAGCGCCGTCAGGCCGTAGACGAACGAGCCGGCGATCTGCCGCTCGACCTGCGCCGGGTTGACCACGTAGCCCGGATCGGTCGAGGCGACGATGCGGTGAACCTTGATCTTGGTGCCGTCGATCACCGAGATCTCGGCCGCGCCCGCGACGTAGCTGCCGTAACCGTGCAGCTGTGCCAGCCCGCGATAGACGCCCTGCGGCGCCGGCGTGCTCCAGCCGATCTTCTCGGCGACCGCATTGAGCACCGCGAGATGCTTCGGGTTCTTGGCCATCAGCTTGCGGCGGAACTCCAGCGGATCCTGGCCGGCGGCGTTGGCGAGCTCATCCATGAAGCATTCAAGATAGATCGCGTTCTGGTTCACGTTGACGCCGCGCCAGAACCCCGGATTGATGTGCGGGTTGCGCATCGAATGCTCGATCAGCAGGTTCGGCACGGAATAGCCGATTGTCGCCTCGCCTGATGAGGCCAACCCCTGGAAGGTCGCGGGGTCCTTACCGTTGACCAGCGCGTCGGGCCGCAGGCTGAACAGGATCGACTGACCGGAGATCCGCATGTGCAGCGCAGTCAGGTTGTTGTCGGCATCGAAGCCGCCCGTCAGCTTGCACTGCGTGATCGGGTGATAGCGGCCATGCGTCATGTCCTCCTCGCGCGACCAGATCAGCTTGACCGGCGTGCCCGGCATCTCCTTGGCGATCTTCACCGCCTGGCGGACATAGTCGGTCTGGCCGCGCCGGCCAAAGCCGCCGCCGAGGATCAGCTTGTGCACCTCGCATTTGTCGGCCGGAAGTCCTGAGGCTTCCAGCACCGCGGCGAACGCCGCCTCGCCATTCTGCGTGCCGCACCAGACTTCGCAGCGATCGGCCGTGTAGACCGCGGTGGCGTTCATCGGCTCCATGGTGGCGTGGTTCTGATACGGATAGTTGTAGACAGCCTCGACCTTCTTGGCTGCGCTCGCCAGCGCGGCTTTGGCGTCGCCATTCTCGTTGCCGACGAAGGCGGGGCCGGACTCCAGTCCTTCGGCGAGCCATTTGTTGATCGACGCCGAGGACACCTTGGCGTTGTCGCCTTCGTCCCACACGATCGGCAGCGCATCGAGCGCGGTCTTGGCGTGCCACCAGGTGTCGGCGACGACGGCGACGGCCGTGCCGTCGACCGCCACCACCTTCTTGACGCCCTTCATGTTGGCGATCTTGGACTCGTCATAGCTCTTCAGCTTGCCGCCGGTGACCGGGCAATCCTTGATCGCGGCGTTGAGCATGTTCGGCAGCTTCATGTCGGCGCCGTAGATCATCGCGCCGTTGACCTTGTCGGCGGTGTCGAGCCGCTTGACGCCCTTGCCGATCAGCGTCCAGTCCTTCGGATCCTTCAGCTTGACGTCGGCCGGAGGCGTCAGCTTTGCCGCGGCCTCCGCAACCTTGCCGTAGGTAGTGGTCTTGCCCGAGGCCTTGTGCGTGATCACGCTGTTGGCGGCGGTGCATTCGGCGACCGGCACCTTCCACTCGTCGGCGGCGGCCTGGATCAGCATCATGCGCGCGGCGGCGCCGCCCTTGCGAACATAGTCGTGCGACGCGCGGATGCCGCGGCTGCCGCCGGTGGAGAAATCGCCCCACACGCGCTTGCGCGCGACGTTCTGGCCCGGCGTCGGATATTCGGTCGTCACCTTGCTCCAGTCGCAGGCGAGCTCCTCGGCGACGAGCTGGGCGAGACCGGTCAGCGAGCCCTGGCCCATCTCGGACCGCGCGATGCGGATCACCACGGTGTCATCCGGACGGATGACGACCCAGGCGTTGACCTCGGGAGAGCCATCCGCGGCGCGCACCACCTGAGGGCCGCCGAAGGGAATGTCGAGGCCGAGTGCGAGGCCGCCGCCGAGCGCGGCGGCGCCGACGACGAAGGACCGGCGGTTGAGGCGCGGCGTTATCTGCTGATTCATGCCGTCCTCCTCAGGCGTTCGCTGCAGCGTGGATCGCCTCGCGCACCTGCGCGAAGGTTCCACAGCGGCAGATGTTGGTGATGGCGTCGTTGATGTCCTGATCGCTCGGCTTCGGCTTGTCCTTGAGCAACGCCGCGACGGCCATGATCATCCCGCTCTGGCAATAGCCGCATTGCGGCACGTCGTTCTCGAGCCAGGCCTGCTGCACCTTGTGCAGGCCGTTGCCGCTCGCGAGCCCCTCGATGGTGGTGATCTGCTTGCCGACCGCCTCGGAGACGGTGATGCCGCAGGAGCGCACGGCGGTGCCGTCGAGATGCACGGTGCAGGCGCCGCATTGTGCAATGCCGCAACCATATTTGGTGCCGGTCAAACCAGCGTTCTCGCGGATCGCCCACAGCAGCGGCGTGTCCGGCTCGACGTCGAGAGTATAAACTTTGCCGTTAATCGTCAGGTTTGCCATCGCAGATCCCCTTTCGTTCAACTCACCAGTTGAACTCAGGGGCGCACTGTGGCGCGAACGTTTGAATCCTTCAAATCAAGAATATGCGTTTGCGGCGCGGAAGATTCGTGATGAGCCGGTGTTGTTTGTTGCTGGCGCTCAGGACCCGCGCGGTGGTGCAACCGCAAGCCGCAGGAAGCTCATCACGCTGCCGAGCACGGCAAACCCCGCGCCGAGTGCGAGCGCCAGGGTGGCGCCTTCGCGTCCCGCGAGGCTGAAGCACAGCGCGGCGAGCGCCGCGCCCGTGGTCTGTCCGGTCAGCCGCGCGGTGGCGACGATGCCGCTGGCGCCGCCGCTGCGATGCGGCGGAGCACTCGACATGATGGCCTTCATGTTCGGCGCCTGGAAGAAGCCAAACCCGATGCCGCAGATCAGCATACGCCAGACGATGTTGGCGATGCTCGGATCGTCCGGCAGCATCGCGAGCAGCGCCATTCCGGTCCCGAGCATCACGAGGCCAATGCCGCCGAGCAGGCCGGCGGGAAAGCGATCCGACAGCCGGCCGGCGATCGGCGCCATGATCGTGACTGCGAGCGGCCACGGCGTCATGAAGAACCCGGTCTCGACCTGCGAGCGTTGCAGAACGTCTTCGAAGTAGAACGGCAGCGACACGAAGCCGAGGCCCTGGACCGAGAACGAGCAGACCGCGGTCGCTGCCGAAAGCGCGAACACGCCGCGGCGGAACAGGTCGATCGGCAGCATCGGCGCGGGGTGATCGGCCTGGCGTCGCGTCAGGATGATGCCGAGGATGAGCGCGCTCACTAGTTCGGCAGCGACCGTGGCGGGCGTTGCGCCATGCGCGGCGCTGCCGATGCCGGTGATGAACAGCCCGAGGCATAACGCGGCGAGGCCGGCGCCGAGGAAGTCGAAGCCGTGGTCGGCGCGCGGCGTTGATGGCAGCATCTTCATGCCGATCGCGATCGCGATCAGGCCGAACGGCAGGTTGATCGCGAACAGCCACGGCCAGGAGCCGAGCGAGAGAATGGCGGACGCAACGGTCGGACCGAAGGTGAAGGAGATGCCGACCACCAGCGCGTTGTGGCCGAGGCCGCGGCCCAGCATCTTGCCGGGATAGACGTAGCGCACCAGCGCGGTGTTGACGCTCATGATGCCGCTGGCGCCGAGCCCCTGTAATGCGCGCGCGATCACCAGCGTCGGCAGCGACCAGGCCAGCGCGCAGCCGACCGAGGCCAGCGTGAACAGCAGGAGGCCACCGAGATAGATGCGCTGATGGCCGACGATCTCGCCGAGCGCGCCGAGCGGCAGCAAGGTCGCCACCAGCGCGATCTGGTAGATGTTGACCACCCAGACCACCTCGGCCGGAGAGACGTGGAGATCGGCCGAGATCGCCGGCAGCGCGATGTTGGCGATCGCGACATCGAGCGAAGCCATCGCCAGCGCAGTGAAGATCGCGGCGACCGCCCACGGCCGCTGGCTTGAAGGCAGGCCGTCGGTTGAGCCGTCGCCGGTGGTTGCGTGTTTCGAGGCACGGTGGCGGTTCGACATGAGGACCTTCGGTTCGCGGACGCGTTCGTATCACCATGTACACGGGAGCGGGCGAGCGCCCCAGCCGTCTCAGGCGCATGGGGGCATGCGTGAGAGTGCACTGCAGCGCCGAAGATATCGTAAGGCAGATCGATCTATTGACACCGAATGCCGCGATCGAGCCGCGCACGCCTCTGGAGCCGGGCGCGGCCTTGCTGCCGCGCATCGGCCGTTTGGAGGCGCCAGCGTCACGGCGTGCGGCCCGACCGCTATACCCTCCCGATGCGTCTGTTTCATCCCAGTCTCAAACGAGAGAATGCCGCGCTCGAGCGGGATGGGGCGCGAGCAATCCCAGATCGAGTGCAGCTATCAATCCATAAGTAGCGATGCGCTTGATGAGAAGCGGATGCGCAGAAGAAATCATCTGCCAAGTGGGGGCAATCTCCCGGCGAACATGGCGGCAATCACGCCGCCATCGATGAGCAGGTCGCTCCCGGTCACAAAGCCCGCGTCGGGCCCGAGCAGGTACGAGGCGGCGACCGCGATTTCCTCGGGTGGCGCCATGCGCTTTGACGGCGAGGCGGCCACCATCGCGCGGTAACCGTCGCCGCTTGCAGAGTTGAGTTCGTGCTGTGCGAGTGGGGTCATGATGATCCCCGGACTGATGGAATTCACCCGGGCGCCCTTATCGCCCCAAGCGATCGCCTCGGCCTGGACACGAAGGTGGTTGGCGCGTTTAGCCAATGCATAAGCAAGCGCCGAGTCCGGAACGGCAGCGCCCTTCAGGAACGGAAGCTCAAGCAGTTCATCCGCGGGTGTGAAGGCCAACGCTCTGTTCTGCTCGTCGCTGAGCGGTGGGATCATGTGGCCTGCCATGCTGGAGATCACGAGCCCCGCGCCGCCGCGCGCGATCACGCGCCGGAACTCCTCAAACACGACAGCCGAGCCGTAGAGGTCGACCGCCAGCACGCGGTCCGGCGTGGCCATGTTTGGCGACAGACCGGCGGTATTCACCACTTGCTGAACGTTGCCGAGCGTGGCGGCGAACTCCGCGAGTGCGCGCACCGATTGGCGTGATGCGACATCGACCTTGCGCGCCTCGACCTCATAGCTCGCCTCATGCAAATCCTTGGCGGCAGCGCCGAGCAATTGCTCATTGAAATCGGCGAGCAGCACGGTCTTGCCGAAGCCCTGCCGGCGCGCGATGGCCATGCCGATCCCGCCGGCTCCGATGACGACGACCACATCCTTCGTCATTGCTTATCTCCTGGTTGTCGGCTGCCTCACGAGGCTGACAGGCAGGCGCTCCTGAATTGACGGGCCGGAGATACGCAATCTCAATCGATACGATTAGCCCCTGGATACTGCTTGGACCTATTCGTTCAGCTTATTTATCGTGACCTGCGGCCGGCTTCGCGGTGGGCACGGCGAAGCTCCTTTAGCAACGCCGCGAAGGCCGACGAAGGATGCCGGTGATTGGGATAATAGAGATGGTATCCCGAGAACGGCGGACACCAGTCATCGAGCACCCGGATCAGCCTGCCGTTGGCAATGAGGGGCAGCACCATGTCCTCCATGACCATGATGAGTGCAGTCCCGTGCAAGGCCGTGGTGATCAGCAGCTGCGTGTCATTGACGGTGATCGGCCCGTCGACGTGAACGTTGACGACGCGGCCGGCGCGCTCGAACTCCCAGGCGTAGAGTCCTCCGGTGGTCGGCATGCGAATATTTGCGCATCGATGGTGCGTGAGGTCCTGCGGCTCGACCGGAGCGCCGTGCTCAGCAAAATAAACGGGAGAGCCGACAACCGCCTGACGAAGCTCGGGGCCGATCGGCACGGCGATCATGTCCTTGGCAATGCGCTCACCGAGCCTGATCCCCGCGTCGAATTGCTCACCGACGATGTCGACGAGGGTCGAGTCGATGGCGACCTCCATCTTGATGTCGGGATAGCGCTTGCCCAGGCGAAGGAGCGCAGGCCACAGCACCGTCTCTGCCGCATGCCGTCCGGTGGTGAGGCGGAGCGATCCCGACGGCTGCTCGTGAAGCTCGCTCAGCGCCTGAAGGCGAGCCTCGATGTTGCCGAGTGCCGGCCCGAGCGTGGCCAGGAGTTGCGCGCCGGCAGCCGTTCGGCGCAACGTTCCGGGTCGTCCGCGTGAGCAGGCGCAGCTGCAGACGCTCCTCCAACCGCCGGATTGTCTGGCTCAGCGCCGATTGCGATCGACCGAGCTTCGCCGCAGCCCGGGTGAAGCTGCGGGCCTCGGCCACGACCGCGAAGACAGCGAGATCCGCCAACTCGTCGATGAGCATTCATTAGTCCGATGAATAAGTTCATTCACAATTATCTCTCTAATCGAAATGAGTCTCGCGGTCCATACAGGCGGCAATGATCAGGCGTGGGGGGCCTGGTTCACGATCTTCGATGGAGCGGCATCATGAGAACACGTCAGCTTGGACCTCTCACCGTGTCGGAGCTCGGCTACGGCACCATGAGCTTCACCGCGATCTATGGCGCATCGCCGGAGCGTCAGGAGGCGATACGCGTCATCCGTGGCGCGCACGATCTCGGCATCACGCTGTTCGACACAGCCGAAGCCTATGGCCCATGGACCAACGAAGAGCTCGTTGGCGAGGCGCTCGCGCCGCTGAGACACCAGGTCGTGATCGCAACCAAGTTCGGTTGGAACATCGATCCGCGGACCGGCGAGCGGCGCCCCGGGTTGAACAGCCGCCCCGACCACGTGAAGAGGGTCGTCGATGCCATGCTCAAGCGGCTCGGCACCGACCACATCGATCTGCTCTACCAGCATCGCGTCGATCCCGATGTCCCGATTGAGGATGTTGCTGGCACAGTGAGGGACCTCATCGATGCCGGCAAGGTACGCCATTTCGGCCTGTCAGAAGCGGCGGCGTCGACGATCCGGCGCGCCCACGCGGTGCAGCCCGTGGCAGCCGTCCAAAGCGAATATTCGCTGTGGACCCGCGACCCGGAACCCGACGTGCAGCCGCTTTGCGAGGAGCTCGGCATCGGCTTTGTGCCGTGGAGTCCACTGGGCGCAGGTTTTCTTACGGGGAAGTTGACCACGAGCACCAGCTTCGAGCAGGGCGACTTCCGCGCGCGATCACCCAGGTTCACGTCCGAAGCGATGAACGCAAACCGAAAGATCGTGGGCGTGGTGGAGCAGCTGGCCGCCGCGAAGCGCGCGACTGCCGCGCAGATCGCACTCGCATGGCTCCTGGCACGCAGGCCCTTCATCGTTCCGATCTTCGGAACGCGGCGACTGGACCGGGTGCGCGAAAACCTCGGCGCGGCCGATATCAGCCTGTCGCCGGCCGCCATCACTGAACTCGAGAGCAACCTTGCCCGCATCAAGGTCGTTGGCGACCGGCTTCCACCCGCCGTACTCGAACTCTCCTACCGCTGACATCGACATAGGATACGACCATGAAACATCGCATGCTCGGCCGCGACGGCCTGCAAGTCTCCACCATCGGCCTCGGCTGCATGGGCATCAGCTTCGGCTATGCGAACAGCCTCTCGAAACACGAGGGAATTCGACTGATCCGTGAGGCCTTCGATCGCGGCGTGACCTTTTTCGACACGGCCGAGGTCTATGGTCCGTTCGAGAACGAGGAGGTCGTCGGAGAAGCGCTGCGCCCCATCCGGGACGAGGTGGTGATTGCCACCAAATTTGGTTTCGACATCGATTTCGAAACGCGCCAGAACCGCGGCGTCAACAGCCAGCCCGCGCGGATTCGCCAGGCCGTCGAAGGCTCGCTCAAGCGGCTGGGCATCGCGACGATCGACCTGCTTTACCAGCACCGGGTCGATCCGAACGTGCCGATCGAAGACGTGGCCGGTACGGTCAAGGAGCTGATCGCCGAGGGCAAGGTCAAGTATTTCGGCATGTCGGAGCCTGGCGTGAAGACCCTTCGTCGCGCCCATGCGATCCTGCCCGTCACGGCAATTCAGAACGAATATTCGCTGTGGTGGCGCGCTCCCGAGACCAACGGCATACTCGATGCCTGCGATGAGCTCGGCATCGGGTTCGTCCCGTACAGCCCACTCGGAAAGGGTTTCCTGACTGGCGCGATCGGCAAGGAGACCAAGCTGCCGGCGCACGATTTCCGCAGCACCCTTCCTCGGTTCTCACCCGAAGCGATGGAAAGGAATCAGGCCTTCGTCGACCTGCTCAAGCGCATCGCCGAAGGAAAAGGCGGGACCCCAGCGCAAATCGCGCTGGCGTGGCTGCTCGCGCGGCGACCCTATGTCGTGCCGATCCCAGGCACCACCAAGCTTCACCGTCTCGAAGAGAACATCGGGGCGAGCAGCATTGAATTGACGCAGGCCGATCTGCGTGAGATCGAGCAGGGCGCTTCGCAGATTGAGCCGGAAGGCGACCGATATGCGCCGGCGCAGATGGCGATGGTGGGCCGAGACGCGCCAACATCCGGATCAGGCACATGATAGCCAGGGCAGCTCCAAGGGCCTGCTCGCTACTACGTCGGTCCGGAACGACGGGGAAGATGGGACTTGGCAATCGAAGAACGCCCAGCCCGAGAGAGTTCGGCAACCCTGCGCGATAGCCCTGGCGCGGCCCGCGACATTTCTCCGGCCGCAACTACACCGCCGGCCGCGCCAGCCGCTCAATGGTCTGGTTATGCCTGGTCAGCAGCTCACACGCATGTCCGATCTGCCTTGCGCGCAGCGCCTGCAGGATCAGGCGGTGATCCTGGTTGGTGCGCGGACGCCAGCCGGCGTTGCGCGCCATCGCCAGCACCAGGCGTGAGTTGGCCAGCCGCAAGCCATCGAGGCTCGACAGCAGCCGCGGCATTGCGCAGGGCGTGACGAGGGCGCGGTGGAAGGCGCGGTTGGCGGTCTCGAACTCCTGGATCGTCTCGGCATTGTCGGCTTCGATCAGCGCCAGCTCGATCGCGGCGAGATGCGCCGGCGTGTAGCGCGGTGCGGCGTTGCGCAGCGCAATGACTTCGAGCGCCACCCGCATCTCGACGATTTCCCTGGTCGACTTCGCATCGAGCGGTGCCACCCGCACACCGCGCCGGGGCGCAGCGACCACCAGATAGAGCGCCTCGAGCTGCCTGAACGCCTCGCGCACCGGGACGTGGCTGGAGCCGAACTCGCGCGCGATGTGGTCCTGCCGGAGCGGCGTGTCCGGCGCCAGCGCGCCGCTGACGATCTGCTCGGTAATCGCCTCGGCGATGCGATGGGCGGTGGTGAGATTCTCGTCCTGCATGGGCATAGATTATCTATTGAAAAAGCTGATGCGGGAAAAAGCGCGCTGTCCTACGGTGCAGAAATACAGTTTTCATAGATAATTTCTATGAAAATCTATAGTTTGTGGAGTGACGGCATGATAGGTGTGAGCAGTGCAGAGTCCGATCGGGTCCAACATGGCGATTCGCTCCGTCACGATTGGACGCGGGACGAGGCCGAAGCCCTCTACGGACTCCCATTTCCGGACCTGATGTTCCTGGCCCAGTCGGTGCATCGCCGGCACTTCGATCCGACGCGGCTGGAGACGGCGAGCCTGCTCAGCATCAAGACCGGTGGTTGCCCGGAGGATTGCGGCTACTGCTCGCAGAGCGCGCATTACGACACCGGGCTCAAGGCGACGAAGCTGATGGATCGCGACACGGTCGTCGCCACCGCGCGGCGCGCCAAGGAGGCGGGCGCCGAGCGCTTCTGCATGGCGGCTGCCTGGCGCAGCCCCAGGGATCGCGATCTCGACCAGGTCTGCGCCATGGTCAGCGCGGTGAAGGATCTGGGCCTGGAAACCTGCGTCACGCTGGGCATGCTGACGCCGGCGCAGGCGGTGCGTCTCAAGCAGGCCGGGCTCGACTTCTACAATCACAACGTCGACACCTCGCCGGAATTCTACGACCGCATCATCAGCACCCGAACCCTGCAGGATCGCATCGACACGCTGGCGCATGTCCGCGACGCCGGCATCAAGGTGTGCTGCGGCGGCATCATCGGCATGGGCGAAGCGGTCGACGACCGTCTCGGCATGCTGGTGCTGCTGGCCAATCTCGATGCGCATCCCGACAGCGTGCCGATCAACCTGTGGAACGAGGTCAAGGGCGTGCCGGTCAACGACACGGCCGATCGGCCCGACGGAATCGCGCTGGTCCGGCTGATCGCAGTGGCCAGGATCGTGATGCCCGCAAGCGTTGTGCGGTTGTCGGCCGGCCGGCAATACATTAGCGACGAGTTGCAGAGCCTGTGCCTGCTCGCCGGCGCCAACTCCATCTTCATCGGCGACGTGCTGCTGACCACGGCCAATCCGCAGGCGCAGCGCGATGCCGATCTGCTGGCCCGTCTCGGCATGACGTCGTCGTTGTCGGTGCGGTCGAGCGCGTCAGCATAGCAGCAGGCCTGTTTCCGCGGCACGGACATGCTGCTGCGCCGCTCCGGCACACGGTCGACGTCATGCCGCCACGTTGCACGACCGCCGATGATCTCGAGACGATCCAAACCGTGATCGACGAAGCCGCCGATTTGCGCTCGCCTGATCCCCGCATTAGCATCGCGTCAAAAGCGTCGTTGCGGGAGGACAGAAGCCATGAATGGGCCGGTGAATGCTGACAGCTCCAAGGAGCCGAAGGAGGCCACGGAGGCGGTGAGGGCGGCACAGCAGGCCATGCTGGCGGCGCTGCCGTTCGGCGATACCGCCGATTTCGACGACGCGGCGCGCGGCTTTCTCGGCAGCATCGACGATGCGAAGGTCACGACGGCGCAGGGGCGTACGGTGTGGAGCCTCGCGCCCTACGGCTTCCTCGAGGCCGAGCAGGCGCCTGACACCGTCAACCCGAGCCTGTGGCGGCAGGCGAAGCTCAACATGCATCACGGCCTGTTCGAGGTCGTGCCCGGCGTCTATCAGGTGCGCGGGCTCGACATCGCCAACATGACGCTGATCGAGGGCGACACCGGCGTCATTGTCGTCGATACGCTGACCTCGATTGAGGGCGCGCGCGCTGCGCTCGAGCTCTACTATCAGCATCGCGGCACCAGGCCGGTAACGGCCGTCATGTTCACGCACACCCACACCGACCATTGGGGCGGCGCTCGTGGGGTGGTCAACGAAGATGAAGTCACCAGCGGCCAGGTGCCGCTGATCGCGCCGAACCTGTTCATCGAGCATGCGGTCTCGGAGAACATCATCGCCGGTCCGGCGATGCTGCGCCGGGCGCAATACCAGTTCGGCCCGTTGCTCGCCAAGGGCCCGAAGGGCCATGTCGATTGCGGTCTCGGGAAGACCATGGCCGCCGGCGGCGTGGCGCTGCTGCGGCCGACCGATTTGATCATGGCCACCGGCGACACCAGGACCATCGACGGGCTCAGCTTCGAATTCCAGATGGCGCCGAACAGCGAGGCGCCGGCGGAGATGCACTTCTACGTGCCGCGTTACCGGCTGTTGAACCTCGCCGAGAACTGCACCCACAATTTCCACAATCTGCTGCCGTTCCGCGGCGCCGACGTGCGCGACGCGTTGGCGTGGTCGAAATATCTCGGCGAGGCGCTGCAGCTCTGGGGCGGCAAGGCCGAGGTGATGTGCGGCCAGCACCATTGGCCGGTGTGGGGCGCCAGCCGCGTCGACGCCATGATCCGCGAGCAGCGCGACCTCTACAAATTCGCCCATGACCAGACCTTGCGGCTGATGAACCACGGCCTGACTGCCAGCGAGATCGCCGAGCAAATCGCGCTGCCGAAGAGCCTGGAAGGCGCCTGGCACGGGCGCGGCTATTACGGCCACATCCGGCATAACGTGAAGGCGATCTACCAGAAATATCTCGGCTGGTACGACGCCAATCCGGTCAATCTCGATCCGTTGCCGCCGGCGGACGCCGGCCGCAAATACGTCGAGTACATGGGCGGGGCCGACGCGTTGCTGGCGCGGGCACACGCGGACTATGCAAAGGGTGAGTTTCGCTTCGTGGCACAAGCGGTCGGCCATCTCGTTTTCGCCGAGCCCGACAACGCTGACGCCCGCGCGCTGCTGGCCGATACGCTCGAGCAGCTCGGCTATGCCGCGGAGAGCGCGACCTGGCGCAACGCCTATCTGTTCGGGGCGCAGGAGCTGCGCCACGGCATGCCGGAGGTGCCGGCGCGGCCGGGCATGCCGCGCGAGACCCTGGCCGCATTGCGCACCGAGCAATTGTGGGACGTGCTCGGTGTGCGCCTCAACGGGCCGAAGGCGGAAGGCAAGCACATCGTGCTCAACTGGGCCTTCACCGACACCGGCGAGCGCTTCGTGCTGACCTTGCAGAATTGCGCGCTGACCTACGCTGTCGGCGTGCAGGCCTCCACGGCCGACGCCGGCTTCACGCTGGCGCGGGTCACGCTGGACGAGATCATCGCCAAGGCGACGACGTTTCCCGAAGCGGTGGCAGCCGGAAAGATCAGCTTCGTCGGCAACCCGATGCGGCTGGCCGAACTGATGTCGCTGATGGACGAGTTTCCGCGCATGTTCGAGATCGTCGAGCCGAAGCGGAGCAGGGTGACCTGATCTGCTCGGGGGAGCTGCCGGGGCTAACGAGGTTAATCAATCGTAAAGGCATGCAGCCGGGTTTCAGGACGCGCGAGACGCTTTCCTTAAACTTTGAAGGATCAGGCGTGCCGTAATTTTACCGGCCGTGTCGTACCGTGGCGCGACTTTTTTTGGAGACGCGCAATGTTTTTATTGGGGATGGGGAAGGATCCGGCGTCAATTTCCGACGCAGTTCATGTCGAGCTCGTGAAGACGCTGCACGGCTCGCTGGTGCCGTTCGTGCTGATGGGCGTGTCGCTTTCCATCGCCAGCGGGATCATCGCTTGGCACACCGGTGATTTCGCCGTCACCGGCGTGCTCGGTATTCTCGGCGTGGCCCTGACGATGACGAGGATGCTCGGGGTGCGGTCCTATCAACGGCGCATGGCGAGTGAGCGGCCTCTCGACAAGGATGATATCCTGAAGCTGCGACGCCCATGTGCGATCGCCACCCTCATGCTTTCGCTGCTGCTGGGCTTGATGGCTGCGCGCAGTCTGCAGCTCCAGGACCAGACCTGTTCGACCTTGGCGCTCAGTTTCGGCTTCGGCTTCGGCGCCAGTCTCGTTTCTCGTCTGGCGCTGCTTCCCCAGCTCGCCGTTGCTGCGTTGAGCCTGTTGAGCCTTCCCGCCGTCACGGTCGCGTTGATGCAGCACGATCTGCCGCATCTCGGGCTTGCACTCGTGATGATCATCTTTCTGCTGGCCGGAATCGAGCTGCTGCGGCTGAGCCACAAATCGTCGGTGGGGCAGATCCATCTCAGGGAGCAGTTCGAGCGGCTGTCGCGGATCGATCCGTTGACGGGGGTGCACAACCGGTCCGCGCTGGCATCGGATCTGCCTGCTCTGATCGCCGACCGCAGCCGCGCGATGGTCGCGATCTACGCCATCGATCTCGATCATTTCAAGGCGGCCAACGACCGCTTCGGCCACCCGGTCGGCGATGCGCTGCTCAAGCAGGTCGCCGCGCGGCTGACCTCGCTGGTGGCTCAGGGCGGATTGGTCGTGCGGATGGGCGGCGATGAATTCATCCTGGTCGACACGTCGCTGCGCTCCCGGCACGCCGCGCAATCCCTCGCGCAGCGCATCGTAGACGTCGTCGCGGCGCCCTATCACATCGAGGGCCACGACATCGTCGTCGGCGTCAGTGTCGGCGCGGCGTTGTCGGATGATCAGGCGGCGAGCGCCGAGACGCTGCTGTCGCGTGCGGACCGGGCGCTCTATCAGGCCAAGGCCGCCCGCGGCGGTTTCGTCTTCGCTGAGGCTCAGGAGACGGAAACGCCAGACCTCGTGAAGCTTCGTTCTGGGCGGCCTAACGAAGCGATGTTCTCGGCTGCTTCCGCGGCCTGAGGCTTCGGAAGCTCGCCTCTCGAAGTCGTGGATGCGAGGGAGGCGGCGGGCCAGCCCTCGCAATGTCGTCTACTCGGCGCTGCTCACCAGCCGGATGTGCGGCTCGGCCAGTGCGATCAGGCTGCGATAGGCGGCGAGATAATCCAGCGCCATGCGCCGCGCCGTGAAACGCTGCTCGAAGCGCTCGCGCACGCCGGCGCGGCTGAGATGGTGCAGGCGGTTCACGGCCGCGACCGCGCTGAGCTCATCCTCGACGATGAAGCCTGTGACCCCGTCCTCGATCACCTCGGGAACCGAGCCACGATTATACGCGATCACTGGCGTGCCGCAGGCCATCGATTCGATCATCACCAGACCAAACGGCTCGGGCCAGTCGATCGGCAGCAGCAGGCCGAGAGCGCCGGACAGGAACTCCGGCTTTTCATGGTCGCCGATCTCGCCGATGAAATCGATCAGCGGATTGCCTTTGATCAGCGGCCGGATCTGCTGGTCGTAGTAGTCCTGGTCGGCGCGGTCGACCTTGGCGGCGATCTTCAGCGGCATGCCACAGCGCATCGCGATCTTGATGGCGCGGTCGACGCCCTTTTCCGGTGCGATCCGTCCGAGGACCGCCAGGTAGCTCGGCGTGACCGGTTTTGGCGTCAGCAGCTTCTCCGGCAATCCATGCAGGACGGTGCGGACCCAGTTCGCGTTCGGCACCGGACGGCGCTGCGCGTCCGAGATCGATACGACGGGAACATCCTTGAAGACGGAGAACACGGGCTGATGCTCCGGGAGGTCGAGCCTGCCGTGCAGCGTGGTCAGGAACGGTGTCGGTTGCCGGTGAAACAGCGAGAACGGATAGTAGTCGAGATGGAAGTGCAGGATGTCGAACTCTTCCTCGTCGCATCGCTGCCGGACGCCTTCCAGCATCACCATGTGCAGCGCGTTCGGATCTCTCACGGAGCCGTCGAGGCGCAACGCCCTTGGCCAGGTCGGAGACAGCTTCGCCGACGTCTGCGAATCCCCGCTGGCGAACAGGGTGACATCGTGCCCGAGAGCGACGAGTTCTTCGGTCAACCAATGAACGACCCGTTCCGTGCCGCCATACAGCTTCGGAGGCACAGCCTCCGTCAATGGAGCAACCTGCGCGATGCGCATCTCACCGTCTCCTCTTCGTGATCATGAGTGAAGCCCCCATGGCACCGGCACTGCCAAGGAGCGGGAACGTGCGGTGCATCTGTGAAGTTCCCCTCGCGCGATCACTCTTTATTCGACGTAACGTGTTCCCTCCGACCTCATTGATGCCATCCGACGCTCCAACGCTCTGACCGCGCCGTCGTCAGGGCTGCTGTGCGGGAACCGCGGAAACGGTTCATCGTTCACTGGCCGCAAATGGATGTCGCCGACATCAGATCATCGGGACTACAATGGATCAGCTTTCAGGCTACGCCCACCGGCCGTTTCCGTTCGTCATGCGCTATCTGCGCCATCGTCCGGCAGCCCATCTCATCATTCTGCTCTCAGTCGTTGGCGCAGTTGCCTGCTCGGTAGGCACGCAATACGGCGTGAAGTTCCTCGTCGACAGTCTCTCGGCCGGACCGCACGGCAACGGAGCTGTATGGGCGGCGTTCGCGCTGCTGATGCTGCTGATCGCCGCCGACAACGTTCTCTGGCGGGTCGCCAGCTGGATCGCGAGCTTCACCTTCGTCAGGGTGACGGGAGATCTTCGCCGCGACATCTTCCGTCATCTCACCGGCCATGCACCGAGCTACTTCGGCGATCGCCTGCCGGGCATGCTGTCGAGCCGCATCACCGCAACGTCGAACGCCGTGTTCACGGTCGAGAACATGTTCGTCTGGAACGTGCTGCCGCCCTGCATGGCGACGCTGGCGGCGATCGGACTGATTGGAACCGTGAGCGGTCCCATGGCGATCGCACTGCTGCTGATCGCGGTGATGATGGTGCTGGCGATGTTCCGTCTGGCGGCGGCCGGCAAACCGCTGCATGATGACTTCGCCGACAAGGCGGCGATGGTCGATGGCGAAATGGTGGACGTGATCTCCAACATGCCGCTGGTCCGCGCCTTCTGCGGGCTGCGTCATGAACATGACCGCTTCGACGCGACCGTCGACAAGGAGCTGGAGGCGCGCGGTCGCAGTCTTCGTTACCTCGAGAAGCTTCGCATCCTGCATGCGACGGTCACGATCGTGCTGACGGTGGCGCTGATGGCCTGGGCAATCTCACTTTGGCAGCGGGGCGGCGCGACGACGGGCGATGTCGTGCTGGTCTGCACGCTCGGGCTCGGCATTCTCAGCGCGACGCGTGATCTCGCCGTGGCGCTGGTCGACGTGACCCAGCACGTGGCGCGGATGAGCGAGGCGATCGCCACCCTGCTGCAGCCGCACGAGCTGCGCGACCACCCCGAGGCGGAGCCGCTGGTCAAGAGCGGCGCCGCGATCGTGTTCGACAACATCACCTTCCAGTATCCCGGCGGCCACAAGCTGTTCGAGAACTTTACGCTGCGGCTGCAGCCGGCTCAGCGCGTCGGGCTGGTCGGGCAATCCGGTGGCGGCAAGTCGAGCCTGTTCACCTTGCTGCAGCGGTTCTACGATCCGCAAGTCGGGCGCATCACGATCGATGGCCAGGACGTCGCCAAGGTGACGCAGCAGAGCCTTCGCGAGGCGATCTCGGTGGTTCCGCAGGACATCTCGCTGTTCCACCGCTCGATCCTGGAGAACATCCGCTACGGCCGCCCCAGCGCCACCGACGACGAGGTTTTGCGCGCCGCCATCGCCGCGCGCTGCGATTTCGTCGAGACGCTGCCTGAGGGATTGCAGACCATGGTCGGCGATCGCGGCGTCAAGCTGTCGGGCGGCCAGCGCCAGCGCATCGCGATCGCGCGCGCCTTCCTCAAGGATGCGCCGATCCTGCTGCTCGACGAGGCCACGGCCGCGCTCGACAGCGAGTCGGAGGAGGCGATCCGTGAGGCGCTGAGCCGGCTGATGCGCGGGCGCACGGTCATCGCCATCGCGCACCGGCTGGCGACGTTGCGCAATTTCGACCGCGTGGTCGTGCTCAGGGCGGGCCGGATCGTCGAGGACGGTGCACCCGACCGGCTGATGCAGAGCGAGGGTCCGTATCGCGAACTCGTGACCCAGGAGATGGACCGGCTGGCCAAATTCGCCGCCTGACACGTTCGACGCCTGATCTGTGTGTCGCGTTCCGTCCACATCGTGCACGCCCGGCCGCGCGGCCGGGCAGGCGCCAACATCGCACGAGGGAAACATGCCGGTCGAAACCGCAACCCAATTGAGCTCGATTGCATCCGAGGGGCCTGCCGAGCAGCCGTTCTACATCCCGATGACCGGGCCCGCGGCGCGGCCGCGGCGCTCGCTGAAACACGACGACACCTTCATCGTGCTCGACGGCCATGGCGACATCGGCGCGTCGGCCGGAGGGCCTGACGGCCTGTTCAACGCCGACACGCGCTATCTCGCGCGGCTCGAGCTGACGCTTGAGGACGTCCAGCCGCTGCTGCTCGGATCAAGCCTGCGCGACGACAATTCGGCGCTGACGGTCGATCTCACCAATCCGGACATCTACGAGCAGGGCCGGCTGGTGCTGCCGAAGGACATGCTGCACATCGTCCGTACCGTATTCCTGTGGCACGGCACGGCCTATCAGCGCATCGGGCTGCAGAACCATGGCGATCGCCGCGCCAGCTTCAAGATCAAGCTGACGTTCGACAACGACTTTGCCGACCTGTTCGAGGTGCGCGGCGCCGTCAGGGCGAAGCGTGGCATCGGCTCCGGCCGGCTCGTAGGGCCGTCCGACGTGATGCTCGACTATCGCGGCCTCGATGGCGCGACACGGACCACGGCGCTGCATTTCGATCCGCGTCCGAGCCGGCTCGCGGTCGATGCGGCGACCTATCATTTCGATCTTGACCCGCAGCAGTCGACCTCGCTGTTCATCGCGGTGACATGCAACGTCCGCGCCGGCGAGCAGCCGGGGCGGTTCTTCCGCAGCCTGCTCGCGCATCGCCGCGAGATGCGCCGCTGCACGCAAGGCGCGGCCAGCATCGAGACCTCGAACGACATCTTCAACGAGGTGCTGTGCCAGGCGGCGGCCGATCTCAACATCCTGATGACGGACACGCCGGAGGGACGCTACCCCTATGCCGGCATTCCCTGGTATTCGACGACGTTCGGCCGCGACGGCCTGATCACGGCGATGCAGATGCTCTGGGTCGATCCGCGCATTGCCCGCGGCGTGCTGCGCCGGCTCGCGGTGCATCAGGCTGATAAGACCGATCCGCTCGCCGACGCCGAGCCGGGCAAGATCCTGCACGAGATGCGCGGCGGCGAGATGGCTGCGCTGCGCGAGGTGCCGTTCGCCTGCTACTACGGCAGCGTCGATTCGACGCCGCTGTTCGTGCTGCTCGCCGGCCTCTACATCGAGCGCACCGGCGATATGGCGACCTTGCAGGAGCTGTGGCCTGCGATCGAGCGCGCGTTGCGCTGGATCGACGGACCCGGCGACCCCGATCGCGACGGCTTCGTTGAGTACCAGCGTGCCACAGAGCAGGGCCTCGCCAACCAGGGCTGGAAGGATTCCTACGACGCGGTCTTCCACGCCGACGGGCATCTCGCCGAGGGCAACATCGCGCTGGCCGAGGTGCAGGGCTACGTCTTCGCCGGCAAGCAGCTGGCGGCGCGCTGCGCCCGCCGGCTCGGCAAGACCGAGATGGCGGAGCGGCTGCAGGCCGAAGCGGCGCGGCTCGCTCAACAGTTCGAGGAGGCGTTCTGGTGCGAGGATCTCAACACCTACGCGCTCGCGCTCGACGGCAACAAGCAGCCTTGCAAGGTCCGCACCTCCAATGCGGGACAGCTGTTGTTCAGCGGCATGGTGCGCGAGGATCGCGCCCGCAAGGTCGCTGCCGACCTGCTGCGGCCGCATTTCTTCTCAGGCTGGGGTATCCGCACCGTCGCCCGTGGCGAGGCGCGCTACAATCCGATGTCCTATCACGACGGCTCGATCTGGCCGCACGACAACGCACTCATCGCGCTCGGACTGTCGCGCTACGGTCTCAAGCATGCTGTAGAGCATGTGTTCCGCGGCCTGTTCGAGGCGGCGTCCTACATGGATCTGCGGCGGTTGCCCGAGCTGTTCTGCGGCTTCCGCCGCGAGAAGCACCGTGGTCCCACGCTCTATCCGGTGGCCTGTGCGCCGCAGGCCTGGGCCAGCGCAACGCCGTTCACCTTGCTCGAGGCGGCGCTGGGGCTCGAATTCGATGCGGATTGCGGCCAGATCCGTCTCCGTAACCCGCGGCTGCCGGCGTTTCTCGACTGGGTGGTGCTGCACGATCTCCGACTCGGCGGTGCGGCGATCGATCTGCGCATTCGCCGCCACGGCGAGGACGTCTCCATGGAGGTGCTGCGCCGCCGCGGCCAGATCCAGGTCTCGCTGGTGCTGGCGCAATGAGGCGGCCGGTACGCACCCTTCGTCGCGCCGCTCGTAGCTGCGCGGTCATGCTGCCGCTGCTCGCGGCGTTGCATGCGGACCATGGGCAGGCGCAGCAGCCGTCACCGACACCGCCGGCCAAGGACGCGGCCGCGCCGCCGCCGTCGGTCACCATTCTGGGAGCACGCGACGCGCATAGCGTGCTTGGCCGCGACGTGCGCAGTTCGGCCGGCGAGGACATGGGCCGCATCGTCGACGTCATCGTCGATGCCGCCGGCACGGTGCGCGCCGCTGTGGTCGATTTCGGCGGCTTCCTCGGCGTCGGCAGCCGCAAGATCGTGGTCGACTGGACCGCGCTCGATTTCAAGCACGTCGCGGAGAAGAGCGATCAGGTCACGCTCGACCTCACCAAGGAACAGGTGAAGGCCGCGCCTGAATACAAGGAGGACAAGCCCGTCGTCGTGCTCGGCGCGGCCGGAAAACTGTCTCCCTGGAATTTCGAGCACTGAATCGATGCGTGCGACCGCAAAGTCCGCCGCCGCGTGCGGAGGGATTTCGCGGAGACATGTCTCCGCAACTTCATCCGACGCGAAGCGTTGACTGCCATGCCGATTGCGCGGCCGTCAATATCATCCGACCAGGGCGCCGAGCCGCACGGCGCGGACGAGTCGCGCCCGGATCCGGCGCGCGGTCATGGCCATGCCGGCAAGCCCGCGCCGTCGCGACAGAGCCTGCGCGGGCTCGACTGGTTCATCTTCTTCCTGGCCGACGTGCAGACCGGATTCGGGCCCTTCATCGCGGTGTATCTGACGACGCAGAAATGGACCCAGGCGCAGATCGGCCTGGTGCTCTCGATCGGCGGTCTCGTCGGGCTGATCGGCCAGATGCCGGGCGGCGCCATCATCGATGCGGCCAAGTCCGAGCGGCGCGTCGCCGGGCTTGCCATCGCCGCCATCGGCTGCAGCGCGCTGGCCTATGCCGCATGGCCGATCTTTCCCGTGGTCGCCGGCGCTGCAACCTTGCACGCGGCGGCGAGCTGCGTGCTGGGGCCGGCGATCGCAGCGATCAGTCTCGGGCTGGTCGGGCCGCGCGGCATGGCGGAGCGACTCGGGCGCAATGCGCGGTTTGCGTCGCTGGGCAACGGCGTGGCCGCGGCTGTGATGGGGACGTGCGGCTATCTGCTCTCCAGCCGCGCCGTGTTCCTGGTCACTTTCATTCTCGCCTTTCCGACGCTGATCGCGCTGTCGCGGATCCGCGAGCACGAGATCGACGTCGCGCGTGCGCACGGCCGCGCCGATCTGGAGGACAGGGAGGTTGCACGGCTCTCGAATCTGCTTGGCTTGCTGCGCCAGCGTGCGCTGCTCGTGTTTGCGCTCGGCGTATTCCTGCTGCAGCTCGCCAATGCGGCGATGCTGCCGCTGATGGCCGGCGTGGTGACGACAAAGTCGAGCGAGTGGGCGCCGATGCTGATCGCGTTCTGCATCGTGGTGCCCCAGGCGATCGTGGCGCTGACCTCGCCGTCGGTCGGCGCATTGGCACAGCAATGGGGCAGGCGGCCGCTGCTGATGCTGGGATTTGCCGCGCTCGCGATCCGCGGCGTGCTGTTCGCCGTGGTGCACGACCCCTACGTGCTGGTGGTGGTGCAGATCTTCGACGGCGTCACCGCTGCCGTGTTCGCGGTCATGATTCCACTGACGGTGGCCGATGTCGCGTTCGGCAGCGGCCATTTCAATCTGGCGCAGGGAATTGTCGGAACGGCGTCGGGTATCGGCGGCTCGTTGTCCACCGTCATCGCCGGCTTTGCCAGCGACCAGTACGGCAGTCTCACCGCCTTCATGGGCCTGTCCGGCGTGGCGCTGACAGGCCTTCTTCTCATCGCGCTGCTAATGCCCGAAACCGGGCAGCGCGTTCGCAGGGTGTGAACGGCAAGGACGCCTCAGGCGTCCATGCTGCGCAGGCGCTGACGGTTGCGCAGCACGATCTGGCGGGCGCCGGAGAAGCCGAGAACGCCTTGGCTGTGCAGCTGCGACAGCGCGCGCGACACGGTCTCGAGGGTCAGGCCGAGATAGTCGCCGATGTCGCGGCGGCACATCGGCAGCGCCATCATGCCGGCGACGGCGAGGCGGCGGTCCATTTCGAGCAGGAAGGTCGCGACGCGCTCCATCGCGGTCTTGCGGCCCAGCAGCAGCATGTGGTCTTCGGCGTGGCGGAGATCGCCGGCGGTCATGGTCCAGAGCTTGCGGGCAACCGCGACGTCGACGCCGGCGGCCTGCTCGAGGCTGCGGCGCTTCACCAGCCGCACGGTGGTGTCGATGATCGCCTCGGCGGCGAGGCGGTGGGCGGAGCCGAATTCGAGGCCGAACACGTCGCCGGGGAGGTGGAACGCGCCGATCTGGCGGCGGCCGTCGGATAGCAGCTTGTAGCTGCGAACGGCGCCAGAAATGACCTGGTAGACGTACTCGGCCGGCTCATCCTCGCCATAGATCTCCTCGTCCTTCTTGTAGGAGAACTCGCTGGCGATCAGGCCGGCATGACCGGTGATCTCGGCAAACGGATTGGCGGCAGGAGAGGGGACGGTCTGGGAGGCGCTGGTGCTGACGACCGAATTGGTGAGCGACTGATTGAGCATGACCATCTCCTTGCGGCGGATGGCGATGTGGTACATTGCGGCTCCCGTTAAGGACATTTCGCGCGATATCTTAAGGGGGGTCCCTTACGTAGATGTACGTAGGTCGGCCGGTCAGGACGCCCTCTGGGCGGTAGCCGAATGCTCGTTGGCGATCGCCTTGCGGATGCGCTTGACGAGATTGTCGTCGAGCAGCGGCTTGAGCAGGAAATCCTGGATGCCGACGGCCGCGGCGCGCGCCTCCAGCCTGTCGTCATAATGCCCGGTGATCAGCACCACCGGCGCGGTGGCGCCTTGCTTGCGCAGCCGTTCGGCAAGCTCGACCCCGTTCAGCTCCGGCATCTTGTAATCGACGACGAAGCAGTCCACCGGCGCGTGGTCCGATGCCTTGAGCAGCGCGTTGCCGCTGCGAAACGTCCGCACGTCGAAGCCATCGGCTTCCAGCAGGAAGCGCAGCGAGCCGAGGACGTCAGCATCGTCATCGGCTACGTAGACCGTAGGTTTGATATGAGCCGACATCGCACGTGCCGCGAGAATGTGATGGTGAACCGAGGCACAACATAACACTCGATGGTGTCAAGCCAGCTTGATCTAGCTCAATCCTTCAGCGCACCGGCCCGCATCGCCAGACGAACCAGTTCGGACAGGCTGTTGGCCCCCATCTTGGTCATCACGTTGGCGCGGTAGACCTCGATGGTTCGCGGGCTGATGTCGTATTCCCGGGCGATCAGCTTGTTGGAGAGCCCAGCCATCAGCCCGTCCATCACCTGGCGCTCCCGCGGGCTCAGGCTCGCGATGCGTCCCAGGATGTCCTGCGTCGCCGATTCGTTCTTCGCTGCAGGCTCGGCCTGCCGAATCGCGAGCTCGATCATCGCGACGAGGCGCTCGTCCTCGAACGGCTTCTCGAGGAAATCGACGGCGCCGAGCTTCATCGCCTCGACGGCGAGCGGCACGTCGCCATGGCCGGTCATCACCAGGATCGGAAAGCTGCTGCCGATCGCCTTCATGCGCTTGAGCAGCTCGATGCCGTCGATGCCGGGCATCCTCACGTCCGAAACGACGCAGCCGAATGCGAGCGTCGGAAGCCGGTCGAGAAATGCTTGCGCATTGTCGAACAGGGTGACGTCGAAGCCGGAGGAGTCGAGCAGGAAGTTGAGCGAGTCCCGCATCGCCTCGTCGTCGTCGATCACATAAACCCTGGCCTGCTCAGCCATCATGCTCAACCTTGGTTGGGGCCGCCGGCAAGGTGAAGCGGAAGGTCGCGCCGCCCGCTTCGTTGTTCTCGGCCCACATGCGTCCGCCATGGGCCTCGATGATCGACCTGCTGATCGAGAGGCCCACGCCCATCCCGGTATCCTTGGTGGTGAAGAAGGTCTTGAAGAGGTTCGGAATGACGTCGTCGTGGAAGCCCGTTCCGGTGTCCGACACCGCCACCTCGATCAGGTCGTCGCTGACCCGCCGATTCGTCGCGGCGAGCTCGCGACGCCCGGACTGCGACATCGCCTCGAGAGCGTTGCGGAACAGATTGACCAGCACCTGCTGGATCTGAACCCGGTCGGCGAGCACCAGGTCGGCATCCGGATTGAGCTGGAAGCGCAACTGGACGTTCTGCTCGCGCGCACCGGCGAGGCCGAGCGCGCCGGCTTCCTCGATCAGCTTTGACAGGCTCTCGACCCGCTTTTCCGATTCGCCGCGCGAGACGAAGTCGCGCAGGCGGCGGATGATCTGGCCGGCGCGGATCGCCTGCTCGGCGGCGCGATCCATCGCGCTCTCAATCTTGCCGGTGTTCGGATCGCTGCTGCCCACCAGCAGCCGGCGCGAGCCTTTCATGTAGTTGCTGATCGCGGCGAGCGGCTGGTTGAGCTCATGCGCCAGCGCCGAGGCCATCTCGCCCATCGCGCTGAGGCGCGACACGTGGACCAGCTCGGATTGCAGCTCGCGCAGCCGCGCCTGGGTCTGCTGATGCTCGGTCAGGTCATGTGCGAAGGCAGTGAAATAAGGATGGCCGGCGGACTGCATCTCGCCGATCGACAGGTGCATCGGAAACGTCGTGCCGTCGCGTCGCTGCCCGGTCACGATGCGGCCGATGCCGATGATGTGGCGCTCGCGGCTGGCATGATAACGGCGCAGATAGCCGGAATGGCGCGAGCGGTCCGGCTCCGGCATCAATTCGCTGACGTCGAGACCGACCGCTTCCGCCTCGCTGAAGCCGAACATGCGCTCAGCGGCCGCGCTGAAGAACTGAATGATGCCGTCGCCGTCGATCACGATCATCGCGTCGGGAACCGTGTCGAGGATCGAGCGGAAGTGCTGCTCGCGCAGCCGCAGCGCTTCCTCCAGCCGCTTCTCCTGATCGACGTCGAGCGCAATGCCGCGCAGAAACCGCGGCTGGCCGGCCTCGTCGGGAACCACGCCGGCCAGCACGCGAACCCAATGGCCCCCGCCGGACACCTTGAACGACATGTCGATGCCGGTGCCCTCGCGGCGCGCATGCGCGATCGCCGCCTCGACCGGCGCACGATCCTGCGCCGCGAGCAGCGACAGGAAGGAGCTGTAGGTCACCGGCTGATCGGCAGGGACCCCGAACAGCTTTCGCGTCGTCACCGACCAGTAGAACGCGTCGGAGGCGAGGTCGAGATCCCACGCGCCGAAGCCGAGGGCACGGGCGTCCTCGGGCCTGACGGATGCATCGGGAAAAGGTTGGGTGACGCCGCGCACTTCGAAGCCTTCGATCGATTCGCCGTTCTGACGCAGCCGGGCAGGCCGGCCACCACGTCATTCTATACTAGATCGTGCCGATGCAACCCGGCCCGTCGTAACATTTGGTTCGATAATTCAACGGTTTCTCGGTTTTCCGCCGGTTCCATCTGGGGCTTTCCGGTTGTGTTCCCGTGCCGCACATTGATCTATCTCATCACGCCCGGCGATTTCACCTCTAAGACATGCATGGAAGCAATGTTTGGAGAGGCGGGATGACGTTCGCCACTGTCATGGTGAGCTTGGCGCTCAACCAGCCGAATGAAGCCCGCCTTCAGGTCGCGAGCGATCTCGCGGGCCGGTTCGAAGCGGCCCTGATCGGCACGGCAGCCGCGGAATTCACCCCGCCGCTCTATTTCACCACCGGCGAGCAGGCCCAGGATCTGATCGAGCAGGGCGAGGCGGCGCTGCTGAAGCGACTGGCCGAGCTGGAGCAGCAGTTTCGCAGCGTCGTCGGCGACCGGGCTGCGCCATTGAGCTGGCGCAGCGCTCTGGATTTCCCCGCGCGCCACGCGCTGGCGCAGGTCCGCGCCGCCGACATTCTGGTCACCGGCACTGCGTCTCACGGCATCTCCGATGCCTTCGCGATCGCAAGCCCGAAGGACCTGGTCATGCAGGCCGGCCGGCCGCTGCTGGTGGTGCCGGACAATGCGGCTTGGCTCGATCTCTCGACCGTGCTCGTGGCCTGGAAGGAGACGCCGGAGGCGCGCCGCGCCGTGAGCGATGCGCTGCCGCTGCTCGCCAAGGCCACCGATGTCGTCGTGACCGAAATCCTGGAAAACGCCTCGGACTACGACGCCTGCGAGATGCGGCTGAATGACGTGATCGGATGGCTCGCGCGTCACGACATCGTCGCCTCGGCCCGCGTCGAGGAAGCGGGGCAGAGCCGCAGCGTCGCGGCCAAGCTCGACGCTGTTGCGGCCGACCTGGCGGCTGGCCTCGTTGTTGCAGGGGCCTATGGTCATTCGCGCTTCCGCGAGCTCGTGCTCGGCGGCGTTACCGAACATCTGCTGACCCGCACTGAGCGCTGCGTGCTGCTGTCGCACTGAGATTCAACTCCGAGAACAGGATTGCCGCCTTGTACAAATTTCTCGAGGACACCGCCGGCAGCTACATGACGCGGACCATCACGACCGTGAGCCGCGACACGACGATTCGCGAGCTCGGCGAGATGTTCGACCGCGACGATTTCAACACCTATCCCGTCGTCGAGAACGACGAGGTGATCGGCATCGTCACCAAGTTCGACGTGCTGAAGTGCTTTGCCTTCACGCCGAATCAGATGCTGCCGCGCTACAGCGATCTGATGAACCGGACGGTCGCCGACGTCATGACGTCCGAGTTCATCTATGTCAGGCCGGATACCAAGCTCACGCGCGTGCTGCAGCTGATGGTCGAGCATCGCATCCGCAGCCTTCCCGTGACCGATGGCGCCAGCCGGCTGGTCGGGATCCTCGCCCGCGAGGATATCGTGAGGGCGCTCGCGGCCGCGGCCAAGGACTGACGGTAACGCCGTCTCTCCGAAACTAATACGGAAGTCTAAGACGACGTGATCCCGCATGCAGGTGCTGCGTGCGGGACGCGTCTGTTTGCGTGTATCGCGGCCGTGGCCGCCGAAGCCCGGTGGCGCAACATTGCGACGCTTTACTGGCGAACGGGTCGCAAGGTTGATTTCGATCAATTCCACGTGTGGACGATTATGGTTGCTGGTCTCGTGTTCTTTCAGCGAGATTCCGCATGAGCGCGTCCTCACCAACAAAATCCATGACCATCGGCGAAAGTGGCTTGACGCTTACTTTTGCCGTCACCGCCTTCTTGTGCGTCTTCGCTGCGGCGAAGGCACTGGATCCGGCCTTCGCGTTCCACGCCTCGCTCGCGGCTGCCGCCAGCGCGGCGTCCGTCTTCTTCATCCTCAACCGCTACTTCGAGCGCGGCGAGCTGCCGCCGCAGGAGATCAACGGCCGGCCGAACTACAATCTCGGCCCGGTCAAGTTCTCCTCGTTCATGGCCATGTTCTGGGGCATCGCCGGCTTCACGGTCGGCCTCATCATCGCCTCGCAGCTGGCCTGGCCGGCGCTGAACTTCGATCTGCCCTGGACCAGCTTCGGCCGCCTGCGGCCGCTGCATACCTCGGCGGTGATCTTCGCCTTCGGCGGCAACGTGCTGCTGGCGACGTCGTTCTACGTCGTGCAGCGCACCTGCCGCACCAGGCTCGCCGGTGACCTCGCGCCTTGGTTCGTGGTGGTCGGCTACAACTTCTTCATCCTCATCGCGGGCACGGGCTATCTGCTCGGCGTCACCGAGGGCAAGGAGTATGCCGAGCCCGAGTGGTACTCCGATCTCTGGCTGACGATCGTCTGGGTGGTCTATCTGCTGGTCTTCCTGGTGACGCTCATCAAGCGCAAGGAGCCGCACATCTTCGTGGCGAACTGGTTCTACCTGGCCTTCATCGTCACGATCGCGGTGCTGCACCTCGGCAACAACCCGGCGCTTCCGGTGTCGGTCTTCGGATCCAAGTCCTACGTGGCCTGGGGCGGCGTGCAGGACGCGATGTTCCAGTGGTGGTACGGCCACAACGCGGTCGGCTTCTTCCTGACCGCCGGCTTCCTCGCCATCATGTACTACTTCATCCCGAAGCGGGCGGAGCGGCCGATCTATTCCTACCGGCTGTCGATCATCCACTTCTGGGCGCTGATCTTCCTCTACATCTGGGCCGGCCCGCACCACCTGCACTACACGGCGCTGCCGGACTGGACGCAGACCCTCGGCATGACCTTCTCGATCATGCTGTGGATGCCCTCCTGGGGCGGCATGATCAACGGCCTGATGACCTTGTCGGGTGCGTGGGACAAGCTGCGGACTGACCCGGTGCTGCGCATGCTGGTCGTCTCGGTCGCCTTCTACGGCATGTCGACCTTCGAAGGTCCGATGATGTCGATCAAGGTGGTCAACTCGCTCAGCCACTACACCGACTGGACCATCGGTCACGTGCACTCCGGTGCGCTCGGCTGGGTCGGCTTCGTGTCCTTCGGCGCGCTGTACTGCCTGGTGCCGTGGATCTGGAACCGCAAGGGTCTCTACAGCCTCAAGCTCGTGAACTGGCACTTCTGGACGGCCACGCTCGGCATCGTGCTCTACATCTCCGCGATGTGGGTCTCGGGCATCCTGCAGGGTCTGATGTGGCGGTCCTACACGGCGCTCGGCTTCCTCGAATACTCGTTCATCGAGACCGTCGAGGCGATGCACCCCTTCTACATCATCCGTGCCGCCGGTGGCGCGCTGTTCCTGATCGGCTCCCTCATCATGGCCTACAATCTCTGGATGACGGTCCGTGTCGGTGAGGAAGAAGTTCAGTCGCCCGTCGCCCTTCAGCCGGCGGAGTGAGGTATCCAACCATGTCATTCTGGCAACGACACCAAATCTTCGAGAAGAACTCGATCATCCTGATCGTCGGCATCCTGCTGATGATCGCGGTCGGCGGCCTCGTCGAGATCACTCCGCTCTTCTATCTGAAGAGCACGATCGAGGCGGTCGACGGCGTGCGTCCCTATACGCCGCTCGAACTGGCCGGCCGCAACATCTATGTCCGCGAGGGCTGCTACCTCTGCCACTCGCAGATGGTGCGTCCGCTGCGTGACGAAGTGGAGCGTTACGGCCACTTCTCGCTCGCCGCGGAGAGCATGTACGACCACCCGTTCCAATGGGGCTCCAAGCGCACGGGTCCGGACCTTGCCCGCGTCGGCAACAAGTACTCCGACGACTGGCACGTCACCCACCTGACCAACCCGCGCGCCATCGTTCCGCAGTCGATCATGCCCGGCTATCCCTTCCTGAAGGAGACCGAGGTGAACGTCGACAACGCCGCGGATCACCTGAAGACGTTGCGGGCCGTGGGCGTGCCCTACACCGACGACCAGATCGCCAACGCCGCCGCCGACTTGAAGGCGCAGGTCGATCCGGACAATGCCGGCGCGGAGGCGCTCACCAAGCGCTATCCAAAGGCGGTGGTGCGCAACTTCGATGGCAAGACGGGTGCGCCGACGGAAATGGATGCGCTGGTGGCCTACCTGCAGATGCTCGGCACGCTCGTCGACTTCAAGATCTACAACGAAAAAGCCAATCTGCGCTGAGATCGAGAGGCGAGCATCATGAAGCCCATCATTGCAGTCGAAAACATCGCGTCGTTACTCGTAACGACGCTGTGGACCCCGATCTTCGTCGCGATCTTCATCGCGATCGTGACCTACGCCCTCTGGCCTCGCAACAAGGCCGCTTTCGACCAGGCGGCAAGCATGCCGTTGCGGGAGGAGTAATTCAACATGGCTGACCATACCGAAGTCGACAGCGTCTCCGGCACCGCCACGACGGGCCATGCCTGGGACGGCATCAAGGAGCTCAACACCCCGCTGCCGCGGTGGTGGGTGATCACCTTCTACATCACCATCGTCTGGGCGATCGGCTACTGGATCGTGTATCCGGCCTGGCCGACCATCTCCAGCAACACGGCAGGCCTGTTCGGCTACTCGTCCCGTGCGGACGTGGCGGTCGAGCTCGCCAACCTCGAGAAGATCCGCGGCGCCAAGATGGCGGCGCTCGCGACCGCCTCGCTCGCCGACATCGAGAAGGATCCGGCGATGCTTGCCCTGGCGCGTGCCAAGGGCAAGACCGTGTTCGGCGACAATTGCGCCGCCTGCCACGGTACCGGTGCAGCCGGCGCCAAGGGCTTCCCGAACCTGAACGACGACGACTGGCTGTGGGGCGGCTCGCTGGACCAGATCCAGCAGACCCTGCTGTACGGCGTGCGTTCCGGGCATCCCAAGACCCGTGAAGGCCAGATGCTCGCCTTCGGCAAGGATGGTATCCTGAAGCCGGCGGAGATCGTCAACGTCGCCAACTACGTGCGGGAATTGGCCGGTCTGCCGACCCGGCAGGGCTATGACGCCAAGGCCGGCGCCAAGGTCTTCGCCGAGAACTGCGTGGCCTGCCATGGCGACAACGCCAAGGGCAATCCGGACGTCGGTGCACCGAACCTGACCGACAAGATCTGGCTGTACGGCTCCGACGAGGCGACCGTGATCGAGACCATCACGAATGGCCGCGCCGGCGTCATGCCGGCCTGGGAGGGCCGTCTCGACCCGACCACGATCAAGGCGATGGCGGTCTACGTCCACTCGCTGGGCGGAGGAAAGTAACGGAAATCCAACGGAACTTTCCTTTCAATTGAGCTGGATCAACTGAGCGGCCGGAGGTGGACATACCTTCGGCCGCAACTGCGAGAAGACACCCCCAGCCATGACCCGCCAGCCATGAACAAGACGGTCACACCCCAGGACCTCAAGTCTCGCGACCCGCAGCCGGTAGACGATTACGGTCCGCTGTATGCCGCGCACAAGAAGGTCTATCCGCAGAGCGTCACCGGCACCTTCCGCCGGATCAAATGGGGGCTGATGGGGTTCTGCCTCGGCGTCTACTACTTCCTGCCGTTCGTGCGCTGGAATCGCGGTCTCAGTGCGCCCGATCAGGCGGTGCTGATCGATTTTCCGAACCATCGTTTCTACTTCTTCTTCATCGAGCTGTGGCCGCAGGAAGTTTACTACTTCACCGGCCTCTTGATCATCGCCGCGATCGGCCTGTTCCTGATGAACGCGATCGGCGGCCGCATCTGGTGCGGCTATCTGTGTCCGCAGACGGTGTGGACCGATCTATTCTACGCGGTGGAGCGCCTGATCGAAGGCGATCGCCGGGAGCGCATGAAGAAGGACGCCTCCGGCGACCCGATGAAGCTGGAGCGGATCTCCGAGCTGGTGCTCAAGCATTCGATCTGGCTGATGATCGCCTGGTGGACCGGCGGCGCCTGGGTGCTGTATTTCAGCGACGCGCCGACCCTGGTGAAGGATCTCGTCACCTTCCAGGGACCGATGCTCGCCTACATCTGGATCGCGATCCTGACCGCCACGACCTACACGCTCGCCGGCTTCATGCGCGAGCAGGTCTGCGTCTACATGTGCCCGTGGCCGCGCATCCAGGCGGCGCTCACCGACGAATGGGCGCTTAACGTCACCTATCGCTATGACCGCGGCGAGAACCGCATGTCGGTCAAGAAGGCGGCCGAGCTGCGCGCGCTAGGCCAGCCGGCCGGCGACTGCATCGACTGCAAGCAGTGCGTGGCGGTGTGCCCGACCGGCATCGACATCCGCGACGGTTCGCAGATGGACTGCATCCAGTGCGGCCTGTGCATCGACGCCTGCGACACCGTCATGACCAAGATCGGCCGGCCGACGCGGCTGATCGGCTATGACAACGACATCAACATCCATCGCCGCCAGGAAGGCAAGGCGCCGGTCTACAAGCTGGTACGCGCCCGCACCGTCGCCTATGTCGCGATCATCGCCGTGGTCGGTGGTGCGATGGTCTACAAGCTCGCGACCCGCTCGCTGCTCGAGGTCAACGTGCTGCACGATCGCAATCCGATCGCGATCAAGCTGTCCGACGGTTCGATCCGCAATGCCTATACCGTGCGCGTCCTCAACAAGCACGGCTTCGACCGCGTCATCGCCATCGACATCGAGGGGCCGGTCAACTCCACCGTCCACGTCGTCGGCGCCGATTCGGTCACGCCCGATCGCCCGATGATCGTGATCGGGCGCGACCAGACCGAGGAACTGCGTCTCTTGGTGACCGCGCCCGAGGAGAACAATCCCGAGAAGTCGATCCCGGTGAAGTTCCACGTCACCGACATCGGCCTCGGCGTCGTCGCCTCCGCCACCGACAATTTCGTCAGCCCGTAAGCTCAAGGAGCCCGTCCATGGCCAGCCGTTCCAAGCCGTCCTTCCAGCTGACCGGACGCATGGTGCTCGCGATGCTCCTCGGCTTCTTCGGCCTCGTGATCGGCGTCAACGTCTACATGATGAAGATGGCGATCTCGACCTTGCCGGGCACCGACGTCGACAGCGCCTATAGCGCCAGCCTCGGCTACGAGAAGGAGATCGCGGCGGCGCGCGCCCAGGAGGCGCGGCGCTGGCAGGTCGAGGCGCATATCGAGCGCGGCGCCGGCGGCGCGGCGATCGTGCAGGTCAATGCCCGCGACGCCAGCGGCAATCCGGTGTCGGGCCTGACCTTCCAGGGCCGGCTCGAGCGGCCCGCCGACAAGCGCGCCGACCAGGAGGTCGCGCTGGCCGAAATCGGCAGCGGCATCTATCGCGGCACGGCAGAAGCCATCGCTCCGGGCCAATGGGACCTCGTGCTCGAAGGCGATTCCAGCGGCCGGCGGCTGTTCATGTCCAAGAACCGCGTGCTGCTGAACTGAAGGACTCATCGATCATGCACGTGACGCGTGACTTCTCGCACTACATCAAGGATCTCGGCGCCGGCCTGCAGCACATCGACCTCGCCGTCGAAGGCGTCAGCTGCGCCGGCTGCATGGCCAAGATCGAGCGCGGCCTGTCGGCGCTGCCCGACGTAACCCTGGCGCGCGTCAACCTGACCGACCGCCGCGTCGCGCTGGAATGGAAGCAGGGCACGCTCGATCCGGCCAAGTTCATCGATCGCCTCGCCGAGCTCGGCTACAAGGCCTATCCGTTCGAGAAGGCGAGTGCGGAGGCCACCGAGGCCGAGGAATCGCGCTTCCTGCTGCGCTGCCTCGGCGTCGCGGCGTTCGCGACCATGAACGTGATGATGCTGTCGATCCCGGTGTGGTCCGGCAATGTCAGCGACATGCTGCCCGAGCAGCGCGACTTCTTCCATTGGCTCTCGGCCTTGATCGCGCTGCCGGCCGTGGCCTATGCTGGCCAGCCGTTCTTCCGCTCGGCCTGGCGCGCGCTGAAGACCGGCAACGTCAACATGGACGTGCCGATCTGCATCGGCGTGATCCTGGCGCTGGGCATGTCGATCGTCGAGACGTTCCATCACGCCGAGCACGCCTATTTCGACGCCGCGATCATGCTGCTGACGTTCCTTCTGGTCGGCCGCTATCTCGACCAGAACATGCGGCGGCGGACCCGCGCGGTGGCCGGCAATCTCGCCGCGCTGAAGGCGGAGACCGCGACCAAGTTCATCGGCACTGACGAGATTTCCGAAGTGCCGGTCGCGGCCGTGCGCGCCGGCGACCTCGTGCTGCTGCGCCCCGGCGAGCGCTGCGCCGTCGACGGCGTCGTGGTCGAAGGCCGATCCGAGATCGACCAGAGCCTGATCACCGGCGAGACGCTGTACGTGCCGGCCGAGCAGGGCACTGCCGTCTATGCCGGCTCGCTCAACATCTCCGGCACCTTGCGCGTCCGTGTGTCCGCTGCGGCCGAAGGCACCTTGCTCGCCGAGATCACGCGCCTGCTCGACACCGCGCTGCAGGCCCGCTCGCGCTACATGCGGCTCGCCGACCGCGCTTCGCGGCTCTATGCGCCGGTCGTGCATGCGACCGCGGCGCTCACCGTGCTCGGCTGGGTGCTCGCCGGCGCGAGCTGGCATGATGCTATCGTCACCGGCATCGCGGTGCTGATCATCACCTGTCCCTGCGCGCTTGGCCTTGCCATTCCAACCGTGCAGACCGTCGCGTCGGGCGCGATGTTCAAGTCGGGCGTGCTGCTCAATGCCGGCGATGCCATCGAGCGTCTCGCCGAGGCCGATCACGTCATCTTCGACAAGACCGGCACGTTGACATTGCCGGAGCTGGAGGTCGTCAACGCCGCCGACATTCCGGCCGACGTGTTTGCCCTGGCAGGGCAGCTCGCGCTGTCGAGCCACCATCCGGTCGCGTCAGCCGTGGCGCAGGCGGCGCATGCGAAATCGCCGCTGATGGGCGCGACCGAGGAGCCGGGGCAGGGCGTCCGCGCCGTCATCGACGGCGTCGAGATCAGGCTGGGACGTCCGGCCTTCTGTGGTGCCGAGGCGCTGGCGGGGCAGACGGCCGGCCTCGATCCGGAGGCATCCGTGGTCGCGTTCAGCCGTGGTGATCAGAAGTTCCTGTTCTCGGTGCGCCAGGGCCTCCGCCCCGATGCGGCGAGGATCGTCGCCGGGCTGCAGCGGCGCGGCATCAAGGTCGAGATCCTCTCCGGGGATCGCGATGCCGCGGTCGCCGCCGCCGCAAAGGCGCTCGGCATCGGCGACTGGCGCGCGGCCGTCACGCCCGCCGACAAGATCGCGCGCATCGAGGAGCTGAAGCGTGCGGGTGTCAAGGTGATGATGGTCGGCGACGGCATGAACGATGCGCCATCGCTCGCCGCCGCTCACGTCTCGATGTCGCCGATTTCCGCGGCGCATCTCAGCCAGGCGACCGCCGACCTCGTGTTCCTCGGCCGCCCGCTGGCGCCGGTGCTCGCCGCCGTCGACTACGCGCGCAAGGCGCTGCATCTGATGCGGCAGAACCTGTGGCTCGCGGTGATCTACAACGTGCTTGCGGTGCCACTCGCCATCAGCGGCGTCGTCACGCCCCTGATCGCTGCAGCGGCAATGTCGGGTTCGTCGATCCTGGTGATGCTGAACGCGCTGCGCGCCCGCAAGGTCGCCGAGGAGACCGCGTCATGGAAGTGATGATCATCCTGGTGCCGCTGGCGCTGGCGCTCGGTCTCGCCGGCCTGGTCGGCTTCCTCTGGTCGCTGAAGAGCGGCCAGTACGAGGATCTCGATGGCGCGGCATGGCGGGCGATCGCTGATGACGATGAGGCCGCGCCGGCGGTTCAGCCGGAGCCTGCACCGAGCCGGTCCTGAGCGCCCGCCGGCGTCAGCCGGCCTGCCAGAACGGCAGCGATCGCCAGCGCCGCGGCCACGCCGGCGACGCAGGCGGTCCAGCCGAATCGGTCGAACAACTGGCCGAGCACGGCCGTGCCGACGATGCCGCCGGCGAAATAGCTGGCGAGATAGAGCCCGCTGGCGACGCCCTGGTCATGGCTGGCGGCCTTGCCGACGAAGCCGGTGGTCACGGCCTGCGCGAAGAACGTTCCGGCGCCAACCAGCACCATGCCGGCCAGCACCGCCCCTAGCCATGACGACAGCATCAGCGCAAGGCCCAAGCCTGCGATCGCCAGCGATGCCCAGATCGCCGGCCTCGTGCCGATCCGTGACACGATCCTGCCGGCGAGCAGGGTGGTGACGATCGACGGCAGGAACACGACGTAGACCAGCCCGATCTCCATCATGCCGAGCGACAGCGGCGGCCGCACCAGCACGAAGTTCACGAAGGTGAAGGCGCCGATGAAGGCAAACAGCACGCAGAAGCCGACGCCGAAGGCGGCGCGCAGGCGGCTGTTACACAAGTGGTCGAAGATCGCCGCGCTACGCAGCGCGTGGTTGGATCCGCCCGCCATGACGCCGCCTCTCATCGTGCTGGCGACCAGCAAGGCGCCGACGAAATTGAGCACCGCGAACACATAGAAGGTCCGCTCGAGACCGAGCGTGCTCGTCAGGCTGGCGGAGAGCAGGCGGCCGACGAGATTGCTGGCGACGTTGCCGGCAATGTAGGCCGCGAACGCACTGCCGGCGTCGGTCGCGCTGCACTGCTCGCCGAGATAGGCCAGAGTGAGGGCGAACGCCGAGGCCATGCACAGTCCCTGCAGGATGCGCAATCCTGCGAACACGGCGAGGTTCGGCGCGCTCGCCAGCAGCGCCGTCAAGATCGTGAGCAGACCCAGGCTGCAGATGATGCCGATTCGCCGATCGATCAGCGGGCTGAGCAGGCCGGTTGCGAGGCTCGCGATCGCCATGCCGAGCGTGCAGGCGTTGACCGCGAGCCCCATCGCCGCGGGGCTGACCTGATAGTGCTTGATCAGGGCCGGCAGCATTGCCTGGGCTGCAAACAGATCGACCAGACTGAAGAACGCGATCAGCCCGATCACCAGGGAGCGCCGGGCCATGGCGCGGGGAGGCGTGCCGTCGACGCGCATCGCGGCCGCGGCGGATACATTCGTCATCGCAAGTCTCCGGCTGTTCGTGGCAACGCTGTCACGCCGGATCGCCTGCGTAGGCAATCCGGACGCGGCAGGGGTACGCGCTCACATGTTGTGATCGTGCGGATCCTTGCGGACGTCGCCGACATAGAGAATGACCGTCTCCTTGCCGTCGTTCTTCCACCAATGCGAGGTGCCGAACACTTCGGGCCTGATGTCGCCGGCCTTGTGCAGGATCGGCTCGGCACAGTTGCTGGCGTATTCGAAGATCTCGCCCTGCTGCACGAAGATCAGCGCCGGCCTATCGTCATGGCTGTGCCACGGCACGATGCCGCCGGGCGCGATGGTCAGCTTGCGGAAGCGCAGCTCGCGATCTTTGATGGCGGCGGGCTGCTTCTCCAGATCGATGGCCCCGAGCGTGACGTCGGTGACGCCGAGGGCCTTGACCTCGACCTTGTCGCGCACACCGGCCTTCATCTTGTCGGCCGGACATTCGCCGGCGTTAGCGATGGACGACGCCATCAGCGTCGTTGCAACGGTCAGGGCGAAAGCCGCGCCGCGGCGGCTGATGCGTTGAGCTGCGATTGGCATGGACATGGGATGTCTCCTCTGGTGAACCGCGGCCGGCACCGAGCTGGCCTCGCGATGCGCAACCATCGGCGTACGGAGGCCATAACGGAAATGCGTCCTTCCTCTGGAGGTGATAGGCCTTAGCTATCGATAGGCGCGCGCTATCTTCGCGATTGGACAACGGCATTTCTCAAGCAGGCCCAGGCGCGCTTGTAATGCGAACGCCCGACAGAAAATTCCTGCCGGCCATGCGACCGGTGGACGGTGCGCCCTTGTGGGTGGCTTGCCCGGGAAACTATCATGCTGAGGTCCTGACGTGCCGGAGCAGATCATGACAGTGCTTTCACCCGAAGATGCCGAGCGGCTCAGGCAGTCGTTCCAGCGCTGCCGGGAGATGCAGGGTACGTTGCGCCAGCAGCTCGAAGCCTATGCCGCGGCGGGACGCGACATCTTCCCGGCCTATGCCGCCGCAGTCGATCGCCTGGTGGCGCGGCTCGACGAGAATGGCGGCGGCGAGAATGCGCCGCGGCCGGGCGAGCCGATGCCGCCCTTCGTCCTGCCCGATGAGGGCGGCCGGCTGGTCAGCCTGCAGGGGTGCCTCGCCAATGGCCCGGTCGCGGTGATGTTCTTCCGCGGCCATTGGTGTCCCTATTGCCGGCTGAACGTTCGCGCGGTGATCAACGCGCAGCCGCGCATCGAGGCGGCGGGTGGTGCTGTCGTCGCGATCATGCCGGAGCTGCAGGCGTTCACGCAGCGATTCAAGTCGGAGGCCGGCGCCGGCTTTCCGGTGCTGACGGATCTCGACAACGGCTATGCGCTGTCACTCAATCTCGCGATCTGGCTCGGTCGCGAGATCCAGCAGCTGCTGGCGCATCAGGACATGGCGAGCTTCCACGGCAATGACGGCTGGATCCTGCCGATCCCGGCAGCCTTCGTCGTGGGGCGCGACGGGCTGGTGAAGGCGCGGTTCGTCGATCCCGATTTCCGCAAGCGCATGGAGATCGACGATCTGGTCGAAGCGCTTCGCCAGGCAGCTCAGGGCAGCTGACCGAGCCATTCCTGCCAGTTCTTGCCGCGCAGCATGCGCATCACGGTGGACGCCACCGCCGTGCGCTCCCGCCCGGCCACGCCGTAGAGCTGCACGGTCCGCCTGATATCCAGCCCCTCGACCGCAGTCCGATGCAGGCTCGCAGGCAGCGCAGTGGTTTGCGGCACGACGGCGATGCCGACACCGGCCTCCATCAGCGCAATCAGGTCGCGTTCGGAATGGACTTCGTGATTGCGGCCGAGATCGACACCGCGCTCACGCAGCAGCGCGCGTAGCCTCTCGGCGTGTTCGCAATAGCCGCGGCACAGCAACGCGTCACCGCCCAGTTCGTCGATCGTGATCGTCTCCTGAGCCGCGAGCCGATGGCCGTTGCTGACAGCGAGCGCAAATTCCTCGGTGAAGAGCGGCCAGACATCGAGTCGATCCCAGCTCTCGTCGATCTCCGAGGCGATGCCGAGCTCCGCCTCGCCGCTCTTCAGATGTTCTGCCACCATGTGGCTGGTGCCGCGCAGAAACTTCAGCTCGAGCTTGTTGAACTGACGCTGCAGCTGGTCGAGCAGCGGCAACAGGATTGCGAGATCGACCGAGTCGGCGAGCGCGATCCTGAGCGTGCCGACTTCGCCGCTCTTGAACGAGGATGCAAGCGTTCGGGCGCCGGCGGCAGCCTCGTAGCACTGCTTGAGCAGGGGATGCATGCGCTGGCCGAGCTCGGTCAGTTGCGCAGCCGGCCGCTCACGCCGGAACAGGTCGCCGCCGAGCTCGGCCTCCAGCTGTTTGATCGCGCGCGTCAGCGATGGCTGCGTCACGTTGCATTCCTCGGCCGCGCGCGTGAAGTGCAAGAGACGGGCAACGGCAAGAAAATACCGAACCTGATGCATTTCCATGGAAGCGCTCCGTTCGACCGGGCCGACGTCCCGTCTGCAATATCCCAATGGGCCACGCTTGGCACCAGCGATCGCGATAGCGAGACCCTATCGTGTGGCGAGCCAAACGGCATTTCCGTCCGGCGCGTCGGCCCGGCAGATTGTCCTCACCAAGCTGATTTGACGAGGAAGGACACGCCATGGCGGGAGATACGATGAAAGCCGAGCCGATGTTACGTTCACTGTCCGGCAAGGTGGCGGTGATCACCGGCTCGACCAGCGGCATCGGCCTCGGCATCGCGCGGTCGCTCGCTGCGGCCGGGGCGCAGGTCGCGCTGAACGGCTTCGGAGCCCCCGACGAGATCGAGCGAATTCGGGCCGGAATCGCCGCGGAGTTCGGTGTCCGTACCGGCTACGCAGCAGCCGACATGATGCAGCCGGCAGCCATCGAACGCATGATGGCGGAGACGCTGCGGGAGTTCGGGCGCATCGACATCCTGGTCAACAACGCCGGTATCCAGCATGTCGCGCCGCTGGAGGAGTTTCCCGTCGAGAAGTGGGACGCGATCGTCGCGATCAATCTCTCGTCGGCCTTCCACACCACGCGGCTGGCGCTGAAGGCCATGCGCCGGCACGGCTTCGGCCGCATCATCAACGTCGCCTCGGCGCACGGCCTGGTCGCTTCGCCGTTCAAATCGGCCTATGTTGCCGCCAAGCATGGCATCGTCGGACTCACCAAGGTGGCGGCGCTGGAGGCAGCCGAAAGCGGCATTACCTGCAATGCGATCTGCCCAGGCTACGTCTACACGCCGCTGGTCGAAGCGCAGATCGATGGGCAGGCGAGGGCGCACGGCATCTCCCGGGATCAGGTCATCCGCGACGTGCTGCTGGCGCAACAGCCCAACAAGCGCTTCGCGACGGTCGAGGAGATCGGCGCGCTGACCGTGTTTCTCGCCGGCGACGCAGCTGCGTCGATCACCGGCGTCGCCCTGCCGGTCGACGGCGGCTGGACCGCGCATTGATCACCGGTTGAAGTAACGACAAGGCTGAGCAAAGCGAACAAGACACGTCACCAGAGGAGGGAGACATGGCCGAGGTCAACGACACGATGCGTACGACGATCGATCGCAGCAAGCTTCCCGGGCAGGTGGTTCTCGTGCTGCAGGGCGGCGGCGCGCTCGGATCCTATCAGGCCGGCGTCTACCAGGCGCTGCACGAGGCCGGTCTGGAGCCGGACTGGGTGATCGGAACGTCGATCGGCGCCATCAACGCCGCCTTGATCGCCGGCAATCCGGTGGAGCAACGGCTGGCCCGGCTGCAGGAGTTCTGGGCGCGGATGCACCGCGGGCCGGGCTGGACGTTGCGCACGGCGTTCCCCGATTTCAATGAGCGGGTCTCGTATTGGAACACTGTCACCCACGGCGTCGCCGATTTCTTCCGCCCCAACGCCCTGGCGCATGCCGGCGACTCCTATCCGCTCGGCGCCGAGCAGGCCGGCTACTACTCGATCGCGCCGCTGCGCAAGACGCTGCAGGACCTGGTCGACTTCGATCGCATCAACCAGAGCGGACTGCGTCTGACCGTCGGCGCGGCGCATGTCCGGACCAGCCGGATGGACTATTTCGACAGCCGCGACGGCGCGATCGACCTCCGCCACATCCTGGCCTCGGGCGCGCTGCCGCCGGCATTTCCCGCCGTCCGCATCGATGGCGAGCTGTATTGGGACGGCGGCATCCTGTCGAATACGCCGACCGAGGTCGTGTTCGACGACAACCCGCGCAAGGACTCGCTGATCTTCGCGGTGCATCTGTGGAATCCGCACGGGCCCGAGCCGACGACCATGGCGGAGGTGTTCAACCGTCACAAGGACGTGCAGTATTCGAGCCGGATCTCCAGCCATATCGCGCGGCAGCAGCAGACCCACCGGCTGCGCCACATCATCAATCAGCTCGCGGCCCGCTTGCCGGAGGCGGCGCGCAACGATCCTGCGGTTCGCGAGCTCGCCAGCTATGGCTGCCAGACGCGCATGCACGTCGTCCGGCTGCTGGCGCCGCAGCTCGACCGCGAGAGCCATACCAAGGACATCGATTTCACCGAGCGCGGCATCACCGCGCGCTGGAGCGCGGGCTATCAGCACACGCAGTCCGTGCTGGAGCGGATGCCGTGGATGGGTGAGTTCGACCCGCTCTCCGGCGTCGTGCTGCACGATCCACCGGCTCCAACCGCTTTGGCTGCCGAGTAGCCGGTGGGCGGCCACCGTCCATCGCGCATCGCCCAACCGCGGGTGGCATTTTCATACCGGATGGGCTGTCAGGCTTAAGGGATTAGTTGGAGTTAGAGCCTAATCATTAAGGCGGCGGCAACGTTGCCGCGATCCGGATTGCGGTGATCTCGCCGGAATGGCCATTGCGCAGTTGCGCCGTCGGCCATGGGCTGATGTCACCGGCCGGCAAAACCGACTTTGATTGGGATCTGCCAATGTCCGAGCACGCGATGCTGCACCACGGGACGGTCGAGAAGGAGACCGGAGCGGTCAGTCTCAAATGGAAGATCCTGGCCGGCAATCTGCTGACCGGCTTCTTCGCCATGGCGTTCGCCGCCGTGCTCGCATGGGCCAGCTGGGGCGATTTGCACAAGCGCGAGCAGGCGGCCCGCGTGCTCGATGCCTTCGAGCTGGCGCTGAAGGTCAACGCGCAGATCCCGCTCGAGCGTAGCCAGTGGAATCTTCTGGGTGCTGCAGCGACCGCATCGGCCGACGACGTCGCCAAGCTGGACAAGGCGATTGCGACGACGGACGAGACGCTGGCGCAGGCCAAGACCGTGGCCCAGATCGCCGGCCTGCCGACCGCGAGTCTCAACGCCGCCGAGCAGACGCTGCGCGGTGTTCGATCCGCCGCGCGCAGCGCTGCGCCGCTTCCGGCCGCGCAGCGCCCGGCGAACATCCAGGCGACGACGACCGACGGTCTCGGCCGCGCCGCGGAGTCGCTGAACTCCGCCATCGACGAGACGGCCATCGAGCTGTCGCGGGTCGGCGGCGACGTCGAGAACCTGCTGCCGTCGGGCCAGCTGGCGCAGCTGTCGCAGTCGATGCGCACGATCAACGGTGCGCGCTCGGCCGTGCTGCGCTTCTTCATTCAGAACACCGGTTGGACGCCGGCCCGCCTTGCCGAGGTGACGGAGCAGAGCGGCCAGGTCACCTTGCTCTGGCAGCAGATCGAACTCGCCGCACGCAGCGTGCGCAACACCCCGGAGGTGTCCGCTGCGCTCGAGCATGTGCGCTCGACTTTGATGGGGGACGGCGAGCGCCGTTACCGCGCGATCGTGACCGCCGCACGCGACGGTCAGCCGTCGCCGGTCACCGCCGACGAGTGGGGCCGCTGGACCACCCCGATGTTGAACAATGTGATCGTGCTGCGCGACGCGGCGCTGAAATCGTCGCATCAGGCGATCGATCAGGCGATCGGCGCAGCGCGGCTGCGCCTGTCCATCGCGCTCGGTGTGCTGCTGATGGTTGCCATCGTGTCGGTCGCCGTCGTCATCGGGGTCGTGCGCGGCGTCATCGGCCCGCTGGTCGGACTGACCGGCGTCACCCTGCGCCTCGCCAATGGCGAGCTGGGCGCGGACATTCCGAACGAGGCCCGCAAGGACGAGATCGGCGCCATGGCGCGTGCGCTCAAGATCTTCAAGGATGCGCTGATCGCCAAGAAGGACTCCGACGAGGCCGCGCAGCGCGACGCGCAGGCGCAGATCGACCGCGCCCGCCGGCTCGATACGCTGACCCGCAACTTCGAGGCCACCATCGCCGACATCGTCAACACCGTGTCGTCGGCCGCTTCCGGGCTCGAGAATTCCGCCGATACGCTGACCAACACCGCCAATCGCTCCGAGGAGCTCAGCACGGTGGTGGCGGCGGCGTCGGAGGAAGCCTCCACTAACGTCCAGTCGGTGGCGTCTGCAACGGAGGAGCTGTCGTCCTCGGTGCAAGAGATCAGCCGCCAGGTGCAAGCCTCGGCGCGCATGGCGGGCGACGCCGTGGACCAGGTCCGTCAGACTAACGGCCGTGTCGCCGATCTGTCGCAGGCCGCGGCCCGCATCGGCGACGTCGTCGAGCTGATCAGCAGCATCGCCGGACAGACCAACCTGCTGGCGCTGAACGCCACCATCGAGGCCGCCCGTGCGGGCGATGCCGGACGTGGCTTCGCGGTCGTGGCCACCGAGGTGAAGGCACTGGCCGAGCAGACCGCAAAGGCGACCGACGAGATCTCGCAGCAGATTTCGAGCGTTCAGTCCGCGACGCAGGAATCGGTTAACGCGATTCAGGCGATCAGCTCGACCATCGAGCGGCTGGCGGAGATCGCCTCTGCGATCGCGGCCGCGGTCGAGGAGCAGGGCGCCGCGACGCAGGAAATCTCCCGCAACGTGCAGCAGGCGGCTCACGGCACCCAGCAGGTCTCGTCCAACATCACCGACGTGCAGCGCGGCGCAGCCCAGACCGGCTCCGCCTCCGCCGAGGTGCTGTCATCGGCCAAGTCGCTGGCCGGCGATTCCAACCGGCTCAAGCGCGAGGTCGGCAACTTCCTCGAAGCCGTGCGCGCGGCCTGACCTGGCCGACCGCGGAGTCAGAATGAGAAAGCCCGGGCGATGTCCGGGCTTTTTTGCTTTCAATCAAGATGTGAGCATCTTTCGATACAGCGCGTTGTAGCAGGCCGCCGACAGGTTCCAGCTGAAGGACCTGGCCATCGCCGAGCGACGCATCGCGTTCAACGTTTCCGTCCTCGTGAAAGCCGAGAACGCGCGCTTGACGCCGCCGAGGAAGGATTCGGCCGACGGCTTTTCGAACAGAAACCCGGTCTCGCCGTCGGTGATGGTCTCGGCCAGGCCGCCGGTCTGATGGCCGATCGGCAGCGAGCCGAAACGCTGGGCGTACATCTGGCTGAGGCCGCACGGCTCGAAGCGCGACGGCATCAAAGTGAAGTCGCTGCCGGCGAAGATGCGCCGGGCCTGCGCGTCGTTGAAGCCGATCGCGACCCCGATCGCGTCCGGGCGGCGGCGGTGCGCCTCCATCAAGGCGCGCTCGATCGCGGGCTCGCCGGTTCCGGTGACCACGATCTGGCCGCCGGCCCCGACGATCTCGTCGGCGGCTTCGAGCACGAGATCGATGCCCTTCTGATGCACCAGGCGCGCGACGATCCCGAACATCGGGCCGCGCGAGACCGCAAGCCCGAACTGCTTGCGCACGTAGTCGGCATTGGCCTTCTTGCCGTCCCAGTCGCCGGCCGCGAAGGGTTGCGCCAGCTTCTGGCAGTAGCGCGGGTCCCAGCTCTCGTCGATGCCGTTGAGGATGCCAGTCAGCTCATGCGCGTTGGAGCGCTGACGGAGCAGGCCTTCGAGGCCGCAGCCGAGCTCGGAGGTCGTGATCTCCTGGGCGTAGGTCGAGCTGACCGTGGTCAGGTGCGAGGCGTAGACCAGGCCGCCCTTCAGGAACGACAGCTTGTCGTAGAACTCCAGCCCGTCGATATGGAAGGAGGATTCCGGCGCGCCGATCCGGCGCAGCGACTCGCGCGGGAACAGGCCCTGGTAAGCGAGGTTGTGGATGGTGAGGATCGACGGAACCGCAACCCCGCGCCACGCCAGATAGGCGGGCACCAGCGCCGCCTGCCAGTCGTTGGCGTGGACGAGGTCGGCTGCCCAGGTCTTGTCCAGCGTGCCCGCCGCCAGCTCGGCCGCCGCCGCCGCGAGGCGGCCGAAGCGGATGTCGTTGTCCGGCCAGTCGTTGCCGTTCTCGTCGCCGTAGGGATTGCCCGCGCGATCATAGAGCTCGTCGCAGAGCAGGACGTAGACCGGCAGTCCGTCGCGGGTCGACGAGCGTCCGAGCGCGCAGCCGGGCATCTCCGCCAGCGGATCGCAGTGGCCGACGATTTCGATGTGCGTGAGCTGCTCGACCACGTCCCGATAGCCGGGCAACATGATCCTGACGTCGGTATGGGAGCGCAATGCCCGCGGAAGTGCGGCTGAAACGGCGGCCAGTCCGCCCACCCGGACGAAATCGTCCATTTCGGTCGTAACGAACAGAACCCTCAAGAGATGTCCTCGATCAAGCCCCATGATCGTCCTATGCAAGAAAAGGTCCAAGTTCAGCCATCAACGGAAAGCTTTTGCCGCACCGCGGCGAAAGGCCAAACGCTTTCGACATCGAATGGTTCGATCTACAAGCGACGGGCACCGTCGCTGATGGCTTACGCTTCGTGAATCAGCTGATGATGCGGCCCGTCCGGCCCTGTTAGGTGGCGGCTGCGGAGCGAGAAGAGTGCAAACCAGGGAGCTGCAAGGGTGAGTCTAGTTGGAAACGATGAGAGCCGTTTGACAGGATGCTTCGCGGGGCTCCGCGTCCTCGACTTCTCGACCACCATCGCCGGCCCGCACTGTGCCCGCATGCTTGCAGATATGGGGGCGGAGGTGATCAAGATCGAGTCAGCCGAAGGTGAAACCATGCGCATCCGGCCGCCGGTCCGCGGCGGCTGCTCGACCGCCTTCGGTCAGCTCAACGTCGGCAAGAAGAGCGTCGTGCTCGATCTGAAGTCGGCTGATGGCGTCGAGGCGGTGCGCCGGCTGGTCTCGACGGCCGATATCCTGGTCGAGAATTTCCGGCCGGGGGTGATGACTAGGCTCGGGCTCGACGATGCCTCGCTACGCGCCTTGAACCCGCGGCTGATCTATTGCTCGATTTCAGGCTATGGCCAGACCGGGCCGTCGGCGGAACTGCCGGCCTATGCGCCGGTGATCCATGCCGCGTCGGGCTATGAGATGGCCCATCTCGCCTACCAGCCGGGCCGCAGCCGGCCGGACTATTGCGGCATCTATCATGCCGACGTGGTGACCGGCACCTATGCGTTCGGCGCCATCGCCTCCGCACTCTATCAGCGCGAGCGCACCGGCCTGGGCCAGCACATCGACTGCTCGATGCTCGAATCGATGCTCAGCCTGACCCTGACCGAGATCCAGGGGGCGCAGTTCACGATCGAACCGCCGCAGCGGCCGCCGTTCGGTCCGGCTGAAACAAGCGACGGCTACGTGATGATCGCGATCGCCAGCGAGAAGACGTTCCAGAACCTGATGGGCGTGATCGGCCGCCCCGACTGGGTCGAGGATCCGCGCTTCGCGCGCTATGCCGACCGGCGCCGTCACTGGGGGGAGCTGATGGATGGCGTCGAGGCATGGTCGACCAGCCTGACGACCGCCGAATGTGTCGCGGCGTTGAGCGCAGGCGGGGTGCCCAGTTCGGCCTACCGCAGTGTCGCCGATGCGCTTGCCGATCCGCAGCTCGCCCACCGCGACGCGTTGGCCGAGGTTACGGATGCCGCGGGGACGTTCAAGGTGGTCAATCTGCCGTTCCGGATGTCGGCCGCGAAGGTCGCGGCGGGAGCACGGGCTGCGAGTTTAGGAGAGCATACGGCGGAGGTCCTGCAGGAGGTCGGCGCCGCTGGCCCCGGCGAACGCAGCGATCGCTGAGGCAAAAGGCTGCAGGGCAGCCATGACGGCCAGCGACGCGCGTGGCCTTGCCGCTCCGCACGTTTCCGGCCAATGTCGCGCCCGCAAGAACAGTCCGGACCAGCCGGACGCGCCCGTGCCGGGAGGATGTTTCGAGGGACCGTTGCCGTGCGCAGCCGTCACCCGCTCGCCCGTCATGTGCCGTCCGCCAACCGGACCACGGGAGTGAGACATGAAGAGCTTCAAGGTCACCGATTTCAACGCGCCGCTGGCCGAGATCGACGAGCCGACGCCGCAGCCGTTCGGCAAGCAGGTGCTGATCAAGGTCAAGGCCGCCGGCGTCTGCCACAGCGACCTGCACATCTGGGAAGGCGGCTATGATCTCGGCCATGGCCGCAAGCCGCTCTCCTTGAAGGATCGCGGCGTGTCGCTGCCGCGGACCATGGGCCACGAGAGCGCCGGCGAGATCGTTGCGTTCGGGCCCGAGGTGACCGAGGCGGAGAAGGGGGGCTTGAAGGTCGGCGACGTCGCGCTGGTCTATCCCTGGATCGGCTGCGGTCAATGCGCGACGTGCCTCGCCGGCGACGAGAACATGTGCCTGAAGCCGGCCTCGCTCGGCGTCTATTGCGACGGCGGCTATGCCGACCACCAGACCGTGCCGCATCCGCGCCACCTGATCGATCTCAAGGGCCTCGATCCGGTAACGACCGCGCCTTACGCCTGCTCCGGCGTCACCACCTACAGCGCGCTGAAGAAGGTCGAGAAGGATTTCGACACCCCGATCGTGATCTTCGGCGCCGGCGGCCTTGGGCTGATGGCGCTGTCGATCCTCAAGGCGATGGGCGGCAAGGGCGCCATCGTGGTGGACATCGATGCGCGCAAGCGCGAGGCTGCGTTAGCGGCCGGTGCGCTCGCCGCCGTCGACGGCAAGGCCCCGGATGCGCTGGAGCAGTTGAACAAGGCAGCGGGACAGCCGATCCGCGCCGTGATCGACCTGGTCGGCAATCCCGCCACGGCGCAGCTCGGCTTCGATTGTCTGACCAAGGGCGGCAAGCTCGTCATCGTCGGCCTGTTCGGCGGCGGCGCGCCATGGGCGCTGCCGCTCATTCCGATCAAGGCGGTCACGATCCAGGGCAGCTATGTCGGCAATCTCCGCGAGACCAAGGAACTGCTCGACCTCGTCCGCACCAAGAACATCGCCCCGATCCCGGTGACCCCGATGCCGCTCGCCAAGGCCAACGACGCCCTGCGCGAGCTGCAGAAAGGCCAACTGGTCGGACGCGCGGTGCTGACGCCGTAACCGTTGCTCTCATATCCGTCATTGCGAGCGGAGCGAAGCAATCCAGGGCCCAGGTTGAGACCCTGGATTGCTTCGTCGCTTCGCTCCTCGCAATGACGGCCGTAACTCCCTCGGATCGTGAACGAAACACATGCCCTCCAGCAACGCCCTCCACATCGCAGTCCTGCCCGGCGACGGCATCGGCCCTGAGGTCATGTCGCCGGCACTTGAAGTGTTGCGCAAAGTGGAGGCCAAGGCGGGCCTGTCGTTCCGCTTCACGGAAGCGCAAGCGGGCGCCAACAACTATCTCGCCACCGGCGTCTCGATCGCGGATACCACGATCAAGCTGTGCGAGCAGGCCGATGCGATCCTGCTCGGCGCCTGCGGCCTGCCTTCGGTGCGCTATCCCGACAACACCGAGATCGCGCCGCAGATCGAGCTGCGCTTCCATTTCGATCTCTATGCGGGTGTGCGTCCGGCGCGGCTGATCCCGGGCGTGCCGAGTCCGATCGTCGGCGCGGCCGAGCGTGGCATCGATTTCGTCGTCATCCGCGAGTCGACCGAAGGCCTGTTCGCCTCGATGGGCAAAGGTGTCGTGACACATGAGGAGGCGCGCGAAACCCTCGTCATCACCCGCAAGACCTCCGAGCGGCTCTTCAACTTCTCCTTCAAGCTCGCCGAACGGCGCAAGGCGCGCGGCCGCCCCGGCACCTTGGGCTGCGTCGACAAGGCCAACGTGTTCAAGGCTTTCGCCTACTTCCGCAAGATTTTCGACGAGGTCGCTCAGCTGCATCCGAACGTGACGACGGACCGGCTCTACATCGATGCCTGCGCTCTGATGTTGGTCAAGCGCCCCTGGGATTTCGACGTGCTGGTCACCGAGAACATGTTCGGCGACATCCTGTCCGATCTCGCCGCGGGTCTCGTCGGCGGCATGGGCATGGCGCCGTCGGCCGACATCGGCGACCGTCACGCCGTCTTCCAGCCGTGCCATGGCACGGCGCCCGACATCATGGGGCAGGGCAAGGCCAACCCGACCGCGATGATCCTGTCGGCCGCGATGATGCTGGATTGGCTCGCCGACACCCACGGCATCGAAGGTGCCGCCGAGGCGGCGCAGCGGATCGAGCAGGCGGTCGACAAGGTCTACGCGTCCGGTCTCAAGCCCTTCGAGTTCGGCGGCCGGGCCGGCACGATCGACGTCACCAAGGCGGTGCTGGAGGCGCTCTAGAATCCCGAGCGTTCGACGTGTTGTATCGGGCCGGTTCGCGTCGCCGCTTTCTCCAGCGAGAACCAGGTAACCTTCCGTGCGATGCCGCGAACGGGATCGGCACGTCCTGCAGGGAGGCCGAAGCATGTCGCGACACGTCCGGATCACGCATAGGGCCAGCGGCGAGGTCATCGCGGAGGGCCCGATCGCCCTGTTCGGCATCACACCGTTCGAAGGCAACTACTACATCGCGCGGAGGTACCTGAAGACGGCGCGGCTGAAACCGAACTGGCGCCCCGGGCTTTGCGTCTACAAGTTCTTGTACGTCTGGCTCGACCTGCGTCTTCCGGACGGGACGCGTGAGCCGTTCGTCGGCTGGTTGTACTGGCTGCCAAACCCGCTGTTTTTCTTCACCGCGTTCCGGCCCGCTGTTCCCCAATCATCGCCGGTCTTGTCGGTCGAGGAGATCGCCTGAAGGCACTGGTCTTCTAGCGATCTTCCTCGCTTCCATCGGACGTGGCGTATTCGAATGCCGACACTGCGTCGAGCAACCTAACCTGCCCAATCACCAGCACGAACGGTAACGCGGGAAACCGACCTTGGGCTCCGGCAAGGGCATGATCTGGGTAGGGCGCAAGCCTTGACGCCCGGCTGGATAGCGGTGGGTGAGATCGCCTGTGTAACCTTTTCCGCGTTCCGGCGAACATCTCATTGAACGGGACAAATCGCCCGCTCGCTTGCCGCCGAGCCGTCGGCAAGGTCACCTCGAAGCCAGCGGAGATCGTGTTGTCGGCCTTGCTGATCCCTGGATTTGCGACGCGCTTGGACGGGATTGCGATTCCGTTCGGGCGCGCGACCGCCCCGGACATCTCCGCCGGATGCCGTCGATGAGCGATCCAGGCGGCCGCGCGCCGCAACTCAGGCTCGTCGGCGGCGATCGTGACGCTCCGCGCATCATATCCGGCCCCACCATCCGCGATGCCGACTGGGCGATCCTGATGGCCCACGCCCAGGACGGCGATAGAGCTGCCTATCAGCGCCTGCTTCAGGACATCACGCCGTACCTGCGATCATTGGCGGCGCGGCGGCACCGTGACCCGAGCGATATCGAAGACGCGGTGCAGGATGTCCTGCTGACCGTCCACGCCATCCGGCACACGTTCGATCCAACCAGGCCGTTCGGCCCGTGGCTCGTGACCATCGCGAAGCGGCGGTTCATCGATCGGCTGCGCCGGCAAGGGCGCCAACGCCGCCGCGAGCTGCCGCTGGCGCCCGAGCATGACACCGTCTCCGGACCCCAATCGAAGCCGGATGGCGGGCCGGACCGGCACGAATTGAAGAAGGCGATCAATGAGCTCCCACCGATGCAGCGCAAGGCGGTCCATCTTCTCAAGCTCAGCGAGATGTCGTTGAAGGAGGCTTCGCAGGCGAGCGGAATGTCGATCACCGCGCTCAAGGTCAACGTGCATCGCGCCGTGAAGAATCTGCGCAAGGTCCTGGGCGATCGGAGGGAGCCATGATCGCGACACCCGATCTCATCGACTCGCTGGCCGCGAACATGAAGCCGGTGCGACGCCTGCGGCCTCCCTTGCTGCGCGCGGCCTGCTGGTTGCTCCTCGCGGCAACGGTCGTGGCGCTCATGGCGGTCAGTCAGGGGGTCCGTTCGGACCTCATGCAGCGGCTGCTTGACCCCGTGTTCGCCGCCGGTTTGGCCGGGGCCGCCTGCACCGGCGTATTGGCGTCCGCCGCGGCATTTCTCGTCAGTCTGCCGGACCGCTCGCGGTGGTGGCTGCTGCTGCCTGCGCCGGCCATTGCGATCTGGCTCTCGAACGTCGGCTACCAGTGCCTCTCGCAATGGATATCGATCGGGCCGGACGGGGTCAGTCTTGGCGAGGCGACCCGTTGTCTTGCGACCCTGGTGCTGACGAGCCTGCCGCTCTCTCTCGCCATGCTCGTGATGCTGCGGTACGTGGCGCCGCTGCGCCCCATGGCGGTCACGCTCATGGGCAGCCTGTCGGTCGCGGCCATCACCGCGACGGCCCTGTCGCTCCTTCACGCGGGCGACGCGACCCTGATGATCATCATGTTCAACTTTGGAACGGCTGCCGTGTTCGTCAGCACCGGCGGCCTGTTCGGCCGCCGCATGTTCGAGTGGATCGCGCCCCGCGCTGATATCAGGAGCTAGACGAGGCGCCGCGCCTGATGCGCTGCCAGCGTCTGGGCTCTCTCATGAGGACGATCGACGCGACCGCGGAGCGCGAGACCAGAGGTCAGCGTCCCTTGAACGCCGGCTTGCGCTTCTCCATGAAGGCGCGGCGGCCTTCGCGGAAGTCTTCGGAGTCCATGCAGGCGTCGCCGATCTGCTTGATGGCCGCCATGTCGCGGCGGCTTTCGTCCTTCAGCACCTCGGCGATCGTGATCTTGGCGGCCTGCACCGCGAGCGGCGCGTTGCCGGCGATGGTTCGGGCGATGTCGAGCGTGGCCGGCAGCAGCTCGTCCTGGCTCATGATCCGGTCGACGAGGCCAATGCGCAGCGCTTCCGCGGCGTCGATCCGCATCCCCGCGTACAGCAGCAGCCGCGCCTGCGACGGCCCGACCAGGGACACCAGGTTGCGCAGCCCGTCATAGCCGTAGGCGATGCCGAGCCTGGCCGCGGGGATGCCGAACTGGCAGTCGGGCGCGGCGAAGCGGATGTCGGTCAGCATCGCGATCTGCAGGCCGCCGCCGAGGCAGAAGCCGCGGATGCAGGCGATGGTCGGCTTGGGGTAGTCTGCCAGCAGCGCCCGCTGGGCGGCGCTGCGTTGCGCGTAGGCCTCCGAGGCCACCGCGTTGTGACGGTTCTGCTCGAACTGGCTGATATCAGCGCCGGACACGAAGGCCTTGTCGCCGGCGCCGGTCAGCACGACCACCCGGATCTCGGCATCGTCCCGCAGGGCGACGAGCGCCTGGCCGAGGCCGTCCCACATCTCCAGCGACATCGCGTTGCGCTTGTCCGGATTGTTGAAGGTCACGAGGCCGACGCCGCCGCCCGGACGGGTCAGCAGGATCTTGCCGTCGGCGAAGGCGAGAGAGGGGGCAGCGGCCGGCATGGTCGTCCCGGAGCAGGAGGGCAGGTGGCCGCATCGTTCACGGGGGCAGCTGCGGCGTCAACGGACGATCCCGCATGACCGGGCGCCACGCGCCTGTCGGCTGGCATAACCGAATCGCAGTTCTGGGATGGGATCAGGCGGTAACGTGAGGGCCGTGGCTCCGCCACCGGCGCGCATACATCTTCATGCCGCCACTTCCTATGACGGCAGAGAAAACACCATTGGCAGCCGCGCGGCTTCCGCAGGGCGCTGAGGTTGGACCCGACGCTGGCCGCGTCGATCCACCGACGTGACAAAGCGAGGTCGGGCACTGCTAGAACCGTGAACCCCGCCCGAGCTGGCTGGCCGCCTGGCGCCCCCAAGTTGCGCCCTCGAGCGATGATGGCCCACGTCCATCAGGAGACTCGTCTGAACCGATCAGACGGCCGTGCCTTACTCTTCGTTTGCTGCAATCGATTCCATCAGGGCAACAAGCTGACGTTGCACCGTCTGGTCCTTGATCTTGCTATAGGCGCGCAGCAACCGCAGGCTGAAAGCCGAGTCCAGGAACAGCAGGCTCTCGACTTCACGAGCCTTGTTGTCGCCGTCGTAGAAGAACGTGACGGGCACGTCGAGCGCGGTCGCGATCTGCTGCAGGCGCGCAGCGCCGACGCGATTGACGCCCTTTTCGTACTTCTGCACCTGCTGGAAGCTCACACCGAGCTTTTCGCCGAGCTCTGCCTGCGAGATCTTCTGCTCGACGCGACGCAAGCGGATCCGCTTGCCAAGCTCAATGTCGGGCTTGCCGGCACTGCGCTGCTTCATCTTCTTTGCCGCTGATTTATTCATACTGATTTTACCGTCCTTCCATCGGAAATCCCCCGAATAGATGGGTCAGGGGTTCACCCATATATACTGTTTTAAGTTGCTGTGGATGAATGAATTCGTCTTTAAACCACGGGTATTTGCCAGGGTTAAAAGCCTCCACCAGCCAGTCGATCATGTGGCGCACCCTAGGGATGCGTCCGGTGGTGGCATGGTAAGATAGCCAGATATCGTAGGACCACTTGAGGTCGACCTCAAGCGGTACGATCTTCCCGCCCAGCGCACTCGCATAGGTTGGGAATACCCCGATACCGGCGCCATGGGCGACGGCCCAATAATTGGCGCTCGACACGTTGGTGGTCATGGCGATCAGGTCTCGCTGATCATGACCGGGGAAGATGCTGGCGAACGCTTCATTGGCGGCGGCCTCGTCGGCGACCTGCAGAACCAAGCGATGTTTGACGAGATCGTCAATCGTCTTTGGTATGCCGTACGCCTCCAAATATCTTTCGCTCGCGAAGCACATCAGGTGCATGCGGCCCAGCCGGACCAGCTTGACGTCGAGCGCGGCCGGCCGCGACAGATGGATGGCCACATCGGCCTCGTGCCGCGACACGTCGGCCGAGCGCATCGCGCAATACAGGTCGACATTCACGTTCGGGAAGCTCTGCTGAAACTCGACCAGGCGGGGAGCGAGCCAGAAGGTGCCGAGCCCTTCCGTCACGGCGACTCGAACCTCGCCTGATGCAGCGCCGGCCAGTCCATCGCCCGAACGCAACAGCTCGAACGAAGCGGCTTCCATGCGCTCGACCGCCGAGACCACCAACGCGCCTTCGTCGGTCAGGCGGGCACCGTGCACGTCGCGAGTGAACAGCGTCGCGCCGATCTGGCGCTCGAAATCATCGATGCGCCGGCGTACGGCGTTGATCGAGAGCGTGAGACGCTCGGCAGCGGAGCGGAAGCTGCCGGCGCGCACGACTTCCAGAAAGATTCGCGCGGCATCCCAATCGGTCAGGCTCGCCAGAGTCGGCTTGCCCGCGACAGCCTTCGCCGGCGCAACTCGGCCGGGCGCGGCTCGGCCGACTGGCTTTGCGGCCGGCGACTGCGATGCGTTGACTGCACCTGTATCGGCCGTCTGATCACTATTGGGTGCATTCGGAGCAATGGACGGGTCACCGGACTGCGCCGAAACGTCCGCGGTACGTGACCCGGCTACCTCTTGGCGTTCCTTCTGAGGAACGCCCCGTTCCGCCGCAACGCGCATACAAGCTCTCTCCGGCTGCTAGAGTGGTCCCGATGAACTACGGAAGTCTCCGATACGTTGCCATGGGTAGAGTGAGAACAGTCGGACAGTCGAAAACAGTGGATTGGTCGAGAACAGTGGATTGGTCGAGATATTGACGTTCGACACGTGTGCTCTGCAGCAGGGGACGCCGGTTGCAGAAGTTCGGCACAACACGCCGAGTAGCACGTGGACACGCGGAGCGCGAGTCGAACGCAGCATCGACGGTTTTTGCCTCGACTGCAATGAAATGGTATTCGAAGATGGCCGGCGGTCATGCTATCTGTATGAACGCTTGGTAGCGCCGACTCTTCAAATGCCGTGTTCGATAGATGGTCGTGCGGTGATGGGGTGACAGTCGGCGTGCCGACCGCGATGATGGGCGGAAGGAATGTTCGACGCGCGTGTCGGGTGCGCATGGGGGCATGCGCTATGAGGAACGAGATGATGCATCTGGAAGCCATCCGCGGGGCGGGACTGTCTCGGCTCCATTTCGTCAGAAGCTAGAACGGAACGACGCCTGTGGCCAATTCAGACGAACAAATGCTTGCGGTGCTGGCAACTCTGGAGCAATGCCGCGCGGCCCTCGTTGCGGCGGGGAATCGCGAATCGGCGCACATGGTCTCGGTTGCGATCCTCGACCTTCGCATGAAGCTCAACAGTCTCAGCGAAGACGACCTCAAATCGTTGTGCGACGAAATGGTGCAAGCTGATAACCCCGATAAGCTGCGTGATCCGAAGCTGCAGCCCGGACAGCGACGCCCGCCGCTGCTCCGAGTCGTCAAATAGCACAATTCGCTATGCGCACAAAGGTGCATTTAGCTTCAACGTGATTTGATGAGCTGACCGGTACGAGCGAGCAACGCAGCTCGCGCTTCCAATCTCCCCCCTTTGCGGCAGCGGCCGCGCCAAAAAAGGCCGGTGTGGCGGCGGCGACGTCTCGCCGTCTCCTGAGCGGGTCAGCTGCAGCCGTTCGGTTCCCGGCCGTAACTTCGGCGCCTCTGTTGCGTATTCCGGATATCGGCGGCATGAAGCAGTCATGCTGCGGCGCCTCGATCGGCGCGGCGCCACGAGCGGGAATAGCATGATTCAGAACGTATCGATTCCGGCCGCGTTCATCGCCGGCCTGGTCAGCTTCCTGTCCCCCTGCGTGCTGCCGCTGGTCCCTCCCTATCTCGTCTATCTGACCGGTGCGACGATCGAGCACATCGAGAGCGAAGAGGCGCCGGCCGTGTCCCGCCGCGCGGTGATGCTGTCCGCGGCGCTGTTCGTGCTCGGCTTCTCTACGGTGTTCGTGATGCTGGGCGCGAGCGCCTCCGAGATCGGCCAGCACCTCCGCGCCTGGTCGGCCGAGCTGTCCATTTTGGCCGGCATCATCATCATCATCATGGGCCTGCACTTCCTCGGTCTGACCCGGATCGGCATCCTGATGCGCGAGGGCCGCCTGCCGATCCCGAAGCCGGTAAGCCTGTGGGGCGCCTATGTCATGGGGCTCGCCTTCGCGTTCGGCTGGACGCCGTGCATCGGGCCGATCCTCGCCGCGATCCTTTCGATCGCTGCGGCCAAGGCCTCGGTGGCCGAAGGAGCCTGGCTACTCGCCATCTACTCGGCGGGCCTCGGCATTCCGTTCTTGGTCGCCGCCTTCATGATCGAGCAGTTCTCGGCGCTGTTCATGCGGATGCGCGGCCACCTGGTGAATGTCGAGCGCGCCATGGGCGTGCTGATGGTCGCCACCGGCATCGGCTTCCTGACCGGCGCCGTGTCCACCTTCAGCATCTGGCTGCTCGAGACCTTCCCGGCTCTGCAGAAGTTCGGCTGACGCGCCCTGTTGCGCCCGGTCAGTCGGCGAGCGTGAAGGTGATGGTGTAGATGACGCCGGGCGGCAGGAAGTCGACGGTCGCTTCGCCGCCGAGTTGATCGCGCGCGCTGCGCTCGATCAGGCGGGAGCCGAAGCCGCGCTGGATCGGCGCCGAGACGATCGGGCCGCCGGTCTCCCGCCATACCAGCCGCAGCCGCGCCGGCAGCTTCTTCGCTGCGTCGGCTTCGCTCAGGAGCTCCCACGACAGGTCGACCGTTCCGCTGTCGTTGGACAGCGCGCCGTATTTGGCGGCATTGGTCGCAATCTCGTGCACGATCATCGACAGCACCACGGCGAGCCGCGGCGACAGCGCCACCTTGGGCCCCGTGATGCGGATGCGTTCGGGATTGTTCAGGCGGTAGGGCTTGAGCACGCGCCCGATCACGTCATCGAGCTCGGACCCCTGCCATTTCTCCTTGCTGAGGAGATTGTGGGCCTCGGCGAGCGCACCAAGCCGGCCCTCGAACTTGTCGCGCTCGAAACGGCTGGCGCTGCGGAAGGTCTGCACAGCGATCGCCTGCAGGATCGCCAGCGTGTTCTTGACGCGATGGTTGAGCTCCTCGATCAGCAGGTCATGCAGCATCTCGGCGCGTGCGATCGTCGTCGCCATCCGCACCGCGAAGGCAAGACCGATCGCCAGCATGATGCCGCCGATCAGGCTGGTGATGGCGAGATTGCGCCACAGCGGTGCGACCAGCGAGGCCTCGCTGATGCCGGCGCCGATGATCCAGCCAGTCAAGGTCGAGTGGGTGAAGCTCGACAGCAGCGGCTGGCCTTCCAGCGAGAGGCTCGACAGCGTCGCCTCGTGCTCGCTCATCATGCGGTCATAGACCGAGGTCGAGGCCTGCTTGCCGAACGTCTCGGCGAGATTGGGCACACGAGCGAACACGGTTGCCTTGCGGTCGAGCAGCGACAGGGTCCAGTCGGCGCTCGGACGCTGCTTCTCTAACAGGGTCTGAAACATCTCGAGCGGCGGGCTGAACGAGATGTCGTAGATGACCTCTCCGTTGCGAAACACCGGCACCTCGACGGTCACGATCAGCTTCTTCTTCACGACGCCGTAGAACAGGTCGGAATATTGCGGCTGCCGGGTCTCGAACACCCGCTCGGTGATCTCGCGGTTGCCGCGCAGCGGCAGGTGGGCCGTGTCGGTGCTTGCCGAGGAGAAGAACTGGCGGCCGCTGCGATCGGCCACCACGATCGTGCCGTCCCGGCCGTACTGCTCCAGGAAGCCCATGGCGATCGGCCGGAAGCGCTCGAAGTCTCCGTTGGTCAGGGCATCGGTGAGCGCCAGCACCTGGACGCCGCCGGTCATGCGCTGCATCTCGGCATCGAGCGTCAGGCGGATGCTGCGCACCGTCTCCAGCACCCGCTGTCGCGCGTCGCTGCGGTCCTGCATGTAGTTGTGGAAGACGATGCCGCTGGCAAACAGGATGAGCGGAAGCGTGGTCCCCGCGACCAGAAGAGCAAGCCGGACCGGCAGGGAGAGCTTTGGCAAGGAGGCCCCGTTGAGGTCGCGTTTCGGATCGCCGGTGGGACGAGAAAAAGAGACGTGGGCTCGGTGCGATGGGCAGGCCGCGATTGGATATCAGGCTGGAGCGGCTGCGTTCGCAATGGCTCTGCGGTTGCAGCCGTTCACATCGTCGTCAGCATCGGAACGCGGCCGCGGCGAGCCAAGCTCGCTGCGCGGTGATCTCCCGGTTCCGGCAGCGGATTCGGCGCCACACTCCCGCTGCTACAGATTGCTCTCGCTGATCGCGGCATAGACCATGGTGCGCAGCTCGCGCCGGATCGGATAGGCGCTCGACGGCAGCACCTGGGTCATGAAGATCGTGATCAGCTCTTCGGTCGGATCGATCCAGAACGCGGTCGAGGCCGCGCCACCCCAGGCATATTCGCCGGGGCTGCCGGCGATCAGCGTCTTCGCCGGATCCATCGTCACCGAGAAGCCGATACCGAAACCGATGCCGTTGTAGGCGGCTTCGGCAAACATCGAGCGCGACAGCGCCGGCAGATCGACGCCGCCGGGCAGATGGTTCGACGTCATCAGCTTCAGCGTCTTCGGCCCGAGCAGCCGGACGCCGCCGAGCTCGCCGCCATTGATCAGGGCGCGGCAGAAGGTGAGATAGTCGGCCGTCGTCGCGCACAGGCCGCCGCCGCCGGAGATGAAGTGGGGCGGGGTGAGGAAGGTGCTGGTGGCCGGATCATCCTGCAGGGTCAGGCCGCCCTTGCGGTCGGCCGCATGAAACGACAGGCTACCTGCAGGATCGGCCGAGTAGCACGCGGCGAACCGGTGCGCCTTCGATGCGGGGACGTGGAAGTCGGTGTCGGCCATCCCGAGCGGATCGAAGATGCGCTCCTTCAGAAACTGCTCGAACGGCTTGTCCGCGATCTTGCCGACGAGATAGCCGACGACGTCGGTGGAGACCGAGTAGTTCCAGGCCTCGCCGGGTGAGAACTCCAGCGGAATCTTCGCCAGATCGTCGATCATCGATTGCAGCGTGCCCGCCTTCTCCACAGCACCGATCTTGGCGTCGCGATAGGCGGCATCGACGTTGGAGCGCTGCTGGAAACCGTAGGTGAGGCCGGAGGTGTGGCGCAGCAGGTCGATGATCAGCATCGGCCGCGTCGGCGGCCGGCTGAGGAAGGCCGGCGCCGTGCCGGCGACGAACACGCCGAGATTCTTCCACTCCGGAATGTATTTGGCGACGGGTTCGTCGAGCGCGACCTTGCCTTCCTCGACCAGCATCATGAAGGCGACCGAGGTGATCGGCTTGGTCATCGAATAGATGCGGTAGATCGTGTCGTCCCTGACCGGCACCTTGCGTTCGACGTCGGCATAGCCGAGCGAGCTCGCATGCACGATCTTGCCGCGGCGGTAGACCATGAGCTGGGTGCCTGGAAAGCGGCCGGCATCCACATAGCGCTGCTTCAGATGCGCATCGATGCGCTCGAGCGCGGCTTTCGACATGCCGACGGTTTCGGGCGAGGCGGGTGTCGGGGCGAGCATCAGGCGTCTCCGCGGTCTTTGTCTTGGTTTTGTTGGCCCGATGCGCGTCGCGTTATCGGAGGCGCGCATCTCAGGGTGGAGGGGTGATAGCCGAAATCGCCAGCCCTTCCAATGGCGGCTGCCGTGCGCGAAGCAGCACTTCGTCAAAGGTGAACTCACATGCTGCGGGCCAGTCCGGCCTTGCCGGACCATGCTCACGAGAGCTCGGTTTGTGGGAGCCTTTGCCAGCTTCGGGCGGGTCCGCCCACTTTTTGTGCAACGCACAGGAAGTGGGCGAATCGCAAATTTTAGGTGCGGTGGCACGCGTCCGAAGCCTCCGGCTGCTTCGCCTAGGCCTTTGATTATCCAAGGCCTATTCCGTGATCGATCCTTGGCACGAAGCTTGAATAGATGGTTCCGACGCCATCGATGCCGTCTGCGCAATCCCCATCCGACATCTGACGCTGCCCCTCCGAGGCCGCCCTCGGAACGCGCACCTATGCGCAGGGCTGAACAGCGATTGGCAGGAGGGGATTTTCAACCGATCGAGCGCTTTTCACACAAGGGACGACAGCACTCATGACGAAGACGACCAATCCTGCTCGCCGTGGCGGTCTCAGCCGCCGCCAGCTTCTCAAGGCCGGTGCCGGCACCGCGGCGCTGCTCGCGGCTGCGAAGCTGGGCTTTCCCGGCGGAGCTTTTGCTCAGGGAGCAGGGCCGGAAGTCACCGCGGCGAAGCTCGGCTTCATCGCGCTCAGCGATGCCGGCCCGCTGTTCGTCGCCAAGGACAAGGGCATCTTCGCCAAATACGGCATGCCCGATGTCGACGTGCAGAAGCAGGCTTCGTGGGGCACGACGCGAGACAATCTCGTGCTCGGCTCCGAAGGCAACGGCATCGACGGCGCGCACATCCTGACGCCGATGCCGTACCTGATCTCGTCCGGCAAGGTGACGCAGAACAACCAGCCGACGCCGATGTACATCCTGGCTCGGCTCAATCTCGATGCGCAGTGCATCTCGGTCGCCAAGGAATATGCCGATCTCAAGCTCAGCCTCGACACCGCGCCGTTCAAGGCGGCGCTGGAGAAGAAGAAGGCCTCCGGCAAGTCCGTGAAGGCGGCGATGACCTTCCCCGGCGGCACCCACGATCTCTGGATCCGCTACTGGCTCGCCGCCGGCGGCATCGACCCCGACAAGGACATCGAGACCATCGTGGTGCCGCCGCCGCAGATGGTGGCCAACATGAAGGTCGGCACCATGGACTGCTTCTGTGTCGGCGAGCCGTGGAACGCGCAGCTCGTCAACCAGGGCATCGGCTACACCGCGGTGACCACCGGCGAGATCTGGAATAAGCATCCCGAGAAGTCTTTCGCGATGCGCGCCGCCTTCGTCGACAAATATCCCAAGGCTGCGAAGGCGCTGACCATGGCGGTCATGGAAGCCCAGCAGTGGTGCGACAAGATGGAGAACAAGCAGGAGCTTGCGACCATCATGGCCAAGCGGCAGTGGATGAACTGCCCGGTCGAGGACGTCGCCGGGCGCACCGCCGGTAAGTTCGACTACGGCACCGGCAAGGTGGTCGAGAACTCGCCGCACATCATGAAGTACTGGCGCGACTTCGCCTCCTATCCGTTCCAGAGCCATGACCTCTGGTTCATCACGGAGGACATCCGCTGGGGCAAGTACGAAGCCGGCTTCGACGCCAAGTCGCTGATCGCCAAGGTCAACCGCGAGGACATCTGGCGCGAGGCCGCCAAGGAGATGAACGTCGCTGCCGCCGAGATTCCGACCTCGAAGTCGCGCGGCAAGGAGACGTTCTTCGACGGCAAGGTGTTCGATCCGGAAGATCCCGCTGCCTACCTGAAGTCGCTGTCGATCAAGCGCGTCGACGTCTGATCAGGACTGTCGCCGCGCGCGTGAACCGCGCGCGGCTCCTCTCATTGCACGGAGAAAGCTTCCGATGTCCATGCCAGCGTTGACCAATGATCACGCACCGAAGGTCTTGCCGATCGCGTCCCCGTCCGTTTCCGCGTCCATCGTCGCGATGACGCCGAAGCAGCCGCCGAGAGCGGAGCGCTATGTGAAGATGGCCCGCGAGGTCGCGGTACGCGTCGTGCCGCCACTGATCGTTTTGGCGCTGTTCATGCTGATCTGGGAGCTGCTCTGCCGCCGCTCCGGATCAGCGCTGCCGCCGCCGTCGCGTGTGTTTGCCGATACCCGCGAGTTGATCTTCGATCCGTTCTTCGATCATGGCGGCATCGACAAGGGCCTGTTCTGGCACCTCGAGGCCAGCATTCGCCGCGTCGCGATCGGCTATGCCATCGCCGCTGTCGTCGGCGTTGCGCTGGGTACCCTGATCGGCCAGTCGGTGTGGGCGATGCGCGGCCTCGATCCGATCTTCCAGGTGCTGCGCACCATCCCGCCGCTCGCCTGGCTGCCGCTGTCGCTCGCGGCGTTCCGCGACGGCCAGCCGTCGGCGATCTTCGTCATCTTCATCACCTCGGTGTGGCCGATCATCATCAACACCGCGGTGGGCATCCGCAACATCCCGCAGGACTATCGCAACGTTGCCGCTGTCGTGCAGCTCAATCCGCTGGAATTCTTCGCCAAGATCATGATCCCGGCGGCCGCGCCCTACATCTTCACCGGCCTGCGCATCGGCATTGGCCTGTCCTGGCTCGCCATCGTCGCCGCGGAAATGCTGATCGGCGGCGTCGGCATCGGCTTCTTCATCTGGGACGCGTGGAATTCCTCGCATATCAGCGAGATCATCCTGGCGCTGTTCTATGTCGGCATCATCGGCTTCGTGCTCGACCGCCTGATCGCGGTGGTCGGCAAGATCGTCACCCGCGGCACCGCGACGAACTGAGAGGGATAGAGATCATGGCCTATCTGAAGCTCGACCACGTCGACAAGGTCTTCACCCGCGGCGCGGCGACCACCGAGGTGCTCAAGGACATCAACCTCTCGATCGAAAAGGGAGAGTATGTCTCGATCATCGGCCATTCCGGCTGCGGCAAGTCGACGATGCTCAACATCGTCGCCGGCCTCACCACGGCCACCACCGGCGGCGTGCTGCTGGAGGAGCGCGAGGTCAATTCGCCCGGACCGGACCGCGCCGTCGTGTTCCAGAACCACAGCCTGCTGCCCTGGCTCACCGTCTATGAGAACGTGCGGCTCGGCGTCGACAAGGTGTTCAGCAAGACCAAGACCCGTGCCGAGCGCGACGCCTGGACCATGCACAATCTCAACCTGGTGCAGATGGCCCACGCCAAGGACAAGCGCCCGAACGAGATCTCCGGCGGCATGAAGCAGCGTGTCGGCATTGCGCGTGCGCTCGCGATGGAGCCGAAGGTGCTGCTGCTCGACGAGCCGTTCGGCGCGCTCGACGCGCTGACGCGGGCGCATCTGCAGGACTCGGTGATGGCGCTGCATCAGAAGCTCGGCAACACCATCCTGATGATCACGCATGATGTCGACGAGGCCGTGCTGCTGTCGGACCGCATCGTGATGATGACCAACGGCCCGAGCGCGCATATCGGCGAGGTGCTCGAGGTCGCGCTGCCGCGTCCGCGCAAGCGGCTCGATCTCGCGACCAACCCGACCTACGTCAAGTGCCGCCAGCGCGTGCTGGAGTTCCTCTACGAGCGGCACCGCTTCGTCGAAGCGGCCTAATCAGCCGGCCTTCGAAGAGTGGTCTACCACTCTTCGCCCTGGGGAGGTGAGACCTTGAGTGAACCGCTCGTCATCGTCGGCAACGGCATGGCCGCCGCGAAGCTGGTCGAGGAGCTGTCGCAGACGGCGCTCGGCCGCTACGCCATCGCCGTCATCGGCGAGGAGCCGCGGCTGGCCTATAATCGCGTGCTGCTGTCGTCGGTGCTGGCCGGTGAGGCGGCGTCGCACGAGATCGAGCTCAGGCCGGCCGCCTGGTGGCGGGCGCGCGGCGTGACGTTGAAATATGGCGCACGCGTCACGGCCATCGACGTCGGCCGCCGCGAGTTGCAGATCGCAAACGATGAGAACGTCGCGTTCTCCCGCCTGGTGCTCGCCACCGGGTCGCTGCCGCTGCGGCTTCCGGTGCCCGGTGCCGATCTGCCGGGCGTGCATACGTTCCGCGACAGCCGCGACACCGACGTGCTGCTGACCCTCGCGGCAAAGAAGGCGCGGGTGGTGGTCGTCGGCGGCGGGCTGCTCGGGCTGGAGGCCGCCTATGGCCTGGCGCGCGCCGGCGCCAAGGTGACGCTGCTGCATCTGATGGACCGGCTGATGGAGCGGCAGCTCGATGTACCCGCGGCGGCGCTGCTGAAGGTGCTGGTCGAGCGCAAGGGCATCGAGGTGCTGCTGCAGGCGAGCACGGCCGCGATCCATGGCGCGGCCCGTGTCGAGAGTGTCGAGCTCGCCGACGGACGCCGGATCGCCGCCGACGCGGTGATCTTTGCAGCCGGAATCAAGCCCAATGTCGCGCTCGCGAAAGAGGCGGGGCTCGCGGTCAACCGCGGCATCGTCGTCGACGACGCGATGCAGACGTCGGCACCCGGTATCTTCGCGCTCGGCGAATGCGCCGAGCATCGCGGCACATGCTACGGCCTGGTCGAGCCCGCCTATGAGCAGGCGCGGGTGCTGGCGCGGCATCTCGCCGGGCGCAAGGCGGCCTATGGCGGCAGCATCGTCTCGACCAACCTGAAAGTGTCTGGCGTGTCGGTGTTCTCGGCCGGCGACTTCGTCGGCGGCGAGGGCAGCGAGGCCATCGTGCTCAACGATGCCAGGCGCGGCATCTACAAGAAGCTCGTGATCGCCGATGGCCGGCTCGCCGGCGCCGTGCTGATCGGCGACACCCAGGATGCGCTCTGGTATCGCGACCTGATCCGCGCCCGCGAGCCGGTCGCGTCGATCCGGACCGAGATGATGTTCGGCCGCGCGGGGGCGCGGCCGCGGGCAGCGTGAGAAGGGGCCACGCACGACCATGACCACAGTCGATCCGAAGCTGCGCACGGTGCGCACCGCCTGTCCCTACTGTGGTGTCGGCTGCGGCGTGCTGGCGACGCCCGACGGCAGCGGCGGCGCCGCTATATCGGGTGATCCCGCGCATCCGGCCAATCTCGGTCGTCTCTGCTCGAAGGGCTCGGCGCTCGGCGAGACGCTCGGGCTCGATAGTCGCCTGCTGTATCCGATGATCCGCTGCAAGCACGGCATGGAGCGGGTGGCGTGGAGCGATGCGCTCGACCACGTCGCGACGCGGATGAAGCACATCGTTGCCCGCGACGGCGAGGACGCGGTGGCCTTCTATCTGTCCGGCCAGATGCTGACCGAGGATTACTACGTCGCCAACAAGCTGATGAAGGGGTTTCTCGGCTCGGCCAATGTCGACACCAATTCGCGGCTGTGCATGGCGTCCTCGGTCGCCGGCCATCGCCGCGCGTTCGGCGCCGACACCGTGCCCGGCAGCTATGAGGATCTCGATCAGGCCGACCTTCTGGTGTTCGTCGGCAGCAATGCAGCGTGGTGCCACCCGGTGCTGTACCAGCGCATGCTGGCCAACAAGCAGAATCGCGGCGCCAAATTCGTCGTCGTCGATCCGCGCCGTACGGACACGTCGAGCGAGGCCGATCTGTTCCTCGGGCTGAGGCCCGGCACCGACGCCGCGCTGTTCTCCGGCCTGCTGGTGCATCTCGCCGACAGCGGCGCGCTCGATCGCGACTATATTGCGGCTCACACGGTGGGCTTCGACGAGACGCTTGCGCGGGCGCGCAATCTCGCCGGCAGCACGGCAGCGACCGCGCTTGCGACCGGCCTGTCCGAGGCGGACGTCGCCGCCTTCTTCAAGCTGTTCCGCGACACGCCAAAGGTCGTCACGCTGTATTCGCAGGGCGTCAACCAGTCGGCGCAGGGCACCGACAAGGTCAACGCGATTCTGAACTGCCATCTCGCCACGGCGCGCATCGGCAAGCCGGGCATGGGGCCGTTCTCGCTCACCGGCCAGCCCAACGCGATGGGCGGCCGCGAGGTCGGCGGGCTCGCCAACCAGCTCGCCGCGCATATGGGCTTCACGCCGCCGGACATCGATCGTATCAGACGCTTCTGGAACGCCTCCGACATCGCCACCCATGAAGGTCTCAAGGCGGTCGCGATGTTCGAGGCGATCGCGCGCGGCGAGATCAAGGCGCTGTGGGTGATCGGCACCAATCCGGCGGTGTCGCTGCCGGACGCCGATCTCGTCCGCGCCGCGCTCAAGAAACTCGAGCTGTTCGTCGTCTCCGAGAACGTCCGCTCCAACGACACCGTGGACGTCGGCGCCCATGTGCTGCTGCCGGCGCAGGCCTGGGGCGAGAAGTCGGGCACCGTCACCAACTCCGAGCGCCGCATCTCGCGGCAGCGCGCCTTCATGGCGCCGGCCGGCGAGGCCAAGCCGGATTGGTGGATCCTGAGCGAGGTCGGCAAGCGGCTCGGCCATGGCGCGGCCTTCAACTACACCTCCGCCGCGGACGTGTTCCGTGAGCATGCCGCGCTGTCGGCGTTCGAGAACGACGGCAGCCGCGATTTCGACATCGGCGCGCTGGCGACGCTGAGCGACGACGAATACGAGACGATGGCCCCGGTGCAGTGGCCGGCGCCTGCGGGCAAGCCGCCAACGCCGCGCTTCTTTGCCGACGGCGCGTTCTACACGAACGATCGCAAGGCGCGCTTCGTCGCGCCCGAGGTGCCAGCGCTGCGCAGCGAGACCAATGCCGCGCGTCCGCTCCGGCTGAACACCGGACGCATCCGCGACCAGTGGCACACGATGACGCGCACGGGCCTCAGCCCGCGTCTCGGCGCGCATCTGCCGGAGCCGTTCGTCGAGGTGCATCCGGACGACGCGCTGCGCTACGGCCTGACGCCCGACGGCTTCGCCAAGGTCACCACCGAGCACGGCCAGTGCATCCTCAAGGTCGTCGTCAGCGAGCGCCAGCAGCGCGGCATGCTGTTCGCGCCGATCCATTGGAACGCGACCAATTCCTCGCATGGCCGCGTCGGCGCGCTGGTCGCCTCGCATGTCGATCCGTTCTCCGGGCAGCCCGAGGCCAAGGCGACGCCGGCCGCAATCAGTCCCTATGAGTACGTGTTCCGCGGCTTCATCCTGTCGCGCACCGAGCTCGCGCTGCCATCCCATCTGTGGTGGGCGCGCGCGACCGTGACCGGCGGCTTCGGCTATCTGTTCGCCGACAATGGCGACCTCATGCGCTGGCCGGCCTGGCTGAAGGCGCGCGCCACCGACGACGTCGCCGACTACATGGATGTCGGCGGCGGCGTCTATCGCGCCGCGTCGTTCGCCGGCGATCGCATCGCGACCTGTCTGTTCGTCGGGCCCGGCCACGATGCCGGCGATTGGAACATCGTCAAGACGATGTTCGCCACTGAGCGTCTCGACGACGAGCAGCGCCGCATGCTGCTGTCGGGACGCGCGCCCGACGGCACCGGCGGCGGCCCGATCGTCTGCGCCTGCTTCGGCGTCGGCCGCGACACGATCTGCGACGCCATCGCCGCCGGCGCGCGGACGCCTGCCGCGATCGGCGCGGCGCTCAAGGCGGGTACCAACTGCGGCTCGTGCATCCCCGAGATGAAGCGGCTGATCGCGCAGACGCCCGCGCAGGCGGAGGAGTCGGTGAAGGTGGCGAGCTAGCCAAGTCCGCACCTGAGACGATGGCGCAGCCCTCGTCACTGCGCTCGCAATGACGGAGTGAAGGCGTCGACGCCACGCGCGGCATCCTCTATGCTCGCTGCCATGAAGCACAAGCCATTCGGAACCGGCGGCGCCGGCGTGTCCGTGATCGGGCAGGGCACCTGGTATCTCGACCACGCCGACCGCAGGCGCGCCATCACCACGTTGCAGCGCGGGCTCGACTGCGGCATGAGCCACATCGACACCGCGGAGATGTATGGCGAGGCGGAGCTCGTCATTGCCGAGGCCATCGCCGGCCGCCGCGACGAGGTGTTCCTGGTTTCGAAGGTGCTGCCCAGCAACGCCTCGCGCAAGGGCACCATCACCGCCTGCGAGCGCTCGCTGAAGCGGCTGAGGACGGACCGGCTCGACTGCTACCTGCTGCATTGGCCGGGCTCGTATGCACTGGAGGACACCGTCGCTGCCTTCGAGCAGCTGAAGGCCGCCGGCAAGATCAAGTCCTGGGGCGTGAGCAATTTCGACATCGACGATCTCGACGAGCTGCTCGACGTCGCCGGCGAGGGCCAGATCGCCTGCAACCAGGTGCTCTATCATCTGCAGGAGCGCGCCATCGAGCACGCCGTGATCCCGTGGTGCGATCAGCATGGCGTCGCCGTGGTGGCGTACTCGCCGTTCGGCCATGATGATTTCCCCGAGCCGCGCAGTCCCGGCGGCGAGGTGCTGCAGCGCATTGCCGCGCAGCACGCAGCGACGCCGCGCCAGGTCGCGCTGGCCTTCCTGACGCGCGCGCCGTCGCTGCTCGCCATCCCCAAGGCCTCACGGCCGGAGCACGCCGAGCAGAACGCCGCCGCCGGCGGAATCGCGCTGACCGAGGCTGATATCGCCGTGATTGATCGCGCGTTCCCACGCGGGCCGAAGCCGCGCGGTCTGCCGATGTTGTGATGCAGCATCACATGTTGTGATGCGGCATCACGGAGTATTACGGATGTTTGCTACCGCGGCGCGTGGCAACGCATAAGTGCTGCCCGCTTTAGGCGGGTTGTCGTTGCGGCGCATTTGGCGTTTTGTCGCCTCTCACCGATTCGCTTCGCATTCCAATTCCGAGTTCGACCGTGACCCCGCCCCCCAGCGCGGCTGCCGCCGCGCGGCTCGACGATATGCCGAGCGCGCTCCAGGACAAGCCGCAAGATCAGCACAAGCGCGCGCCCGCCCGCGCCGACCGGCCATTCCACGGCATCGCGCTGATCCTGCTGTCGACCGTGTTCCTCGGCACCTCGGACGTCACGGCGAAATACCTGTCGAAGACGCTGCCCTCGATCGAGATCACCTGGATCCGCTTTTCCATCTTCGCGCTGATCATGGTGCCGGCGATGATCCCGGGCTCGCCGCTGTTTGCGATGCGCACCGAGCGGCCGAAGCTGCAGCTGCTGCGCGGCGTCGCGCTGCTCGGCTCGTCGCTGATGTTCATCACCGGTTTACGCTATCTGCCGATCGCGGAGGCCTCGGCCACCGGCTTCGTCGCGCCGCTGTTCGTCACCGCGCTGTCGATCGTCTTCCTCAGTGAGAAGGTCGGCCTGCGCCGCTGGATCGCGACCGCGGTCGGCCTGTTCGGCGTGCTGGTCATTCTCCGCCCCGGCACCGGCGCCTTCCATCTCGCCGCGCTGTTCCCGATCGCCTCGGCGTTCGCCTGGGCCTGTACCCTGATCATGACGCGCATGATGAGTGGTCGCGAGCATGCCATCACCATCATGACCTATTCGTCGATCGCCGGCGTCTGCCTGCTCACGGCGATGGTGCCGTTCGTCTGGGTCACGCCGTCCTGGCAGGACATCGGCTTCGGCGTGCTGGTCGGCGTCGCCTCGACGATGGGACAGTGGATCGTCGTGCTGGCCTTCCGCTACGCGGACGCCTCGGTGCTGGCGCCGTTCTCCTACACCCAGCTGCTGTGGGTCAGCATTCTCGGCTTCCTGGTGTTCGGCGAGGTGCCGGATGTGTGGACCATCGTCGGCGCCGCCTTCATCGTCTCCAGCGGCCTCTACACCGCCCATCGCGAACGCGTCCGCCGTTCGCAATTGCTGCAGGTCGCCGGCGAGAGCTCGCCAAATCCGTGAGCCCGGCCCATCCCCGAACGGAATGAGACTGAGCGGCTTGGAGCCGGCGCAGGCCGATGCTAGGTGTGCCCTGACCAACGAGAAAAGCCAGGGGAGCACGCCGCCATGATCAACCTCACGCCCGAATCCGTCCTGCCCGACGACGGCACCAGCGGAACGCTGGTCGGCCGGATCTGGTGGCCCGATGTCGACGGCCCGGCCGTGGTCGCCGTTCGCGAGGACGGCGTGTTCGACGTCACCTCAGCTTTCCCCACCGTCACCGCGCTGTGCGAGCACGACGATCCGGCGGCCGCCCTGCGCGCGATGAAGGGCGAGCGCATCGGCGATCTCGCCGCCATCCTCGCCAACACCGCGCCGGACCGCCGCGATCCGGCAAAGCCGTGGCTGCTGGCCCCGGTCGATCTGCAGGTGCTCAAGGCCGCCGGCGTCACCTTCGCGATCTCGATGCTGGAGCGCGTCATCGAGGAGCGCGCGCGCGGCAATCCGGCCTCGGCCGAGGCGATCCGGACCGAGGTGGTGCGCCTGGTCGGCGACGATTTCTCCAAGCTCAAGCCCGGCTCCGACCAGGCGATGCACCTCAAGCAGGTGCTGATCGAGCAGAACGCCTGGAGCCAGTATCTCGAGGTCGGCATCGGCCCCGACGCCGAGGTCTTCACCAAGGCGCCGACGTTATCATCGGTCGGCACCGGCATGGATGCCGGGCTGCATCCGAAATCGACCTGGAACAATCCGGAGCCGGAGGTCGTGCTGATCGTGTCGAGCCGCGGCAACATCGTCGGCGCGACGCTCGGCAACGACGTGAACCTGCGCGACTTCGAGGGCCGCTCGGCGCTGCTGCTCTCCAAGGCCAAGGACAACAACGCCTCCTGCGCCATCGGCCCCTTGCTGCGCCTGTTCGACAAGAGCTTCACGCTGGACGACGTTCGCAAGATGGACGTCGCGCTCAACGTCAGAGGCAGCGACGGCTTCGTGCTCGACGGCCACTCCTCGATCTCGAAGATCAGCCGCGACCCGACCGATCTCGTCGCCCAGACCATCGGCACCGTGCATCAATATCCGGACGGTTTTGCGCTGTTCCTCGGCACGATGTTCGCGCCGGTGAAGGATCGCGACGCGCCGGGGCAGGGGTTCACGCACAAGCGCGACGACATCGTCACCATCTCCGCCCCGCAACTCGGCCGCCTCGTCAACCGCATGCGCAACAGCGACGAATGCGAGCCCTGGACCTTTGGTGTTGGTGCGCTGATGCGGAGTTTGGCAAGGCGCAAGCTGATTTGACGAGGAGCTGCCTCTCCACCTTCGGTGTCATTCCGGGGCGCGCGGAGCGCGAGCCCGGAATCCATACGCCGCAGCGGTCGTGGGTCCGTCGGCCTGAGTTGCCATCGCACTTCGACACGCAGGTTCGTGGTTATGGACTCCGGGCTCGCTCGCTATCGCGAGCGCCCCGGAGTGACGACCGTTGATGACCGAGCCGTATGGGGCCTCTCACACATGCCCCGACGCCATCTGGTTGGCGGTGCGGCGAGGGCGGTCCTGCAGTTGGGGATCGCCGAGCGCGCGTTCGCGGACCAGCGACAGCGCGTGGTCGCGTTCGGCGGCCGCGCTGCGGCGGGGTTCGGGGCGGCGCGGGGCGAGATCGTCCTCGATCGGATCCTTCGGCACCAGCGACAGCGCGCGCTCGAACGGATCGAGCGAGCTGTCGCGGCTCTTGCCACTGTCGCGGCCCTTGCTGCTGTCGCGGCTCGGCTCCGGCTCGGGCGGCCGGCGCGCCACCAGCGTCTTGATGCGGCCGATCAGGCCGGACGGCGCCTCCGGCGGCGCCGAATCGAACGGATCGGCGTAGAACGTCGCGCCGGCCTTCTCGACCATGCCGGCGAGCGCGGTGACCATGCGCGGCGAGCCGCAGGCATAGACGACGTCGGAGGCCGTCAGCGTCGGCATGTGCGGCTCGATACGGCCGGTGCGGATCGACGGGTGGTTGATCGGGCCTTCCTCGACGGTCGGGATGATCGTGACGTTGGGCATCCGCGCCAGCTGCGCGAGAATCGGCGTCATGTAGAGCTGCGGCAGCTTCTTGGCGCCGGCGATGATGACCATGGGACGGCTGCGCTGCTCGCGCAGCGCCATCGCCGCGATTGCCCAGATCGGTGCGAAGCCGGTGCCGCTGCCGGCGAGGACGAGGCGGCCGGCGCCGCCGGGACGAAGGAAGGCATGGCCATACGGCCCCTGGATGCGCAGCCGGTGGCCGGGGCGGATGCCGCTGCCGAGCGCTTGCGTGACGCGACCGCCGCGCACCTTCTTGATGTTGAGATGGAGGACGCGGCCGCCGATGCGGCCGTCGAACGAAGCGGTCGGGCTGTAGGCGCGCGCCGGATAGCCGGCGAAGGTGAACTTGAAGTACTGCCCGGGCAGATAGCTGATGCTCTTCTCGGGTGCGATCATCAGCTCCATGATGTCGGGCGCGACCTCGCGCAGGCCCACCAGCCGCGCCTTGCTGATATCGATCTCCGGCACGTCCTCGACGTCGACGTCGAGGTCCGAGACGACGCGCGCCTGGCACGCATAGATCATGCCCTGCGTATGCGTCTCGCCGCACACCGTCTGGCCCTTGGCGACGTGAACCATGCAGGTGCCGCAGGTGCCGGCGCGGCAGTCGAACGGAATCTCGACGCCGTTGGCGAGCGCGCCATCGAGCAGCACGTCACCCGCGCGGACGCGGAACTGGCGGCCTTTGACGGTGACGGTCCTGAAGTTCGACATGGTTTACTCCTCGATCGAAGACGCTGTGACGGTGGGGAAGATCGTGCCGGATCACGTGCCGGGTGAGACGCGGATCAGATTCTTGTTGGCCGTGCTCTCGAACCGGCTCGACCAGTAGTTCGACGCCATCACCGGCCGCTTCAGCCAGCTCACCTTCGGCGAGCGCAGCACCAGGAACCAGAAGAAGAACGGCGTCGTGACGAGGTGCGAGACCAGCGGAAACCAGTCCGGCAGCAGCGACGCCGGGCCGGGCAGGCGGTACCAGTAGTAGGTGCTGATCGCGGCTGCCGCGAAGATGCGATGCATCTTGGTCCGCGTGGCCGGCTTGTAGCGCAGCACGTGCTCGCCGATCTTGAAGATGACGTAGCTGACGATGGCGGCCACGAACGGCCAGGCATAGGCGGTGATGATCTCGGGCTGCCCGACCTGCTCCGGCGGATAGTCTGGCACCTGGAACCAGCCCCAGACGAAGCCCGGAAAACTGCCGGTCAGGAAGTTGCCGAGGAACTGCTGCACCTTGGTGGGCACGCCCGCGGTCGGCGTCAGCTCCGGCGTCGAGTCCGGGCACGGATTGCTGCAGGCCTCGCAGATGTTGCAGCGGGCGTTCTTGAACGTCAGGGCCGGGTTGGTGCCGTAGAGCCGCTCGACAGGATGGATCGGGCACAGCGAGGTGCACCAGCCCGAGCGCATCTCGAACACCGAGCCCATCGCGAACGCCATGAACGCGGCCGACAGCAGCATCAGCGCCGTCAGCGGCCCGTCGACATTCAGCCCGATGCGCCGCATCGGCACGACGATGAACAGCATGGTCACGCTGATCACCGCGAGCGTCGCCGCGCCCCATTCCGGCATGCGGATGTTCTGCGAGATGCCCAACTTGTTCGGCAGCAGATGAAAGGTCGCCATCGGGCAGATGTTGCGCCACAGGCCGGGCGAGATCGTCACCAGCGCCGGCGCGACCGGAATCAGGAGATTCCACATCAGCGCGATGCCGAGCGGAGGAAAGAACAGCAGCAGGTTCACCAGGAGAACGCCGACGACCAGCAGGACCGTCTGCATCGTCAGCCAGAACCGCCGCTCCGCCCGCCCGGTGCTGCGGCTGCCGGGCTGTGCGGCCGGCTGATAGCGGGCGGGAGCCACCTTGACCGCCACATGCGTGAGCGGCCGGGCGTCTCCATACTGCGAAGCGTAGTCGTATCGGGACGAACGTTGAGCGCTGTTGTTCTGCATTGCTTTCCAGGTCGCGAGTTGGTCTTCACGATCGCGCTGACGTCACGGTTACAGGGGCGGAGTTGTTAGTCTCGCAATCCCTGTGACTCCGTGCCGCAGCGCATGCTGTGCCGCAGAATCTGACGGCGAGATGTGGCGCTTTTTGACGGCCAATATGGACGTCCCTGGGCCATGCTGCGGTCGGCCTGCGGCCGTTTGATCTGGATCAAATCGAGGAACATCAAGGATTTGATCGGGTCGACGGTGATTATTAGCACTCGTTTGATCTGGATCAATGACGGCCTTGGTCGTGACAGATCGCAGGCGTGAATAAGGCGATGAGTCTGCGGGCCTCATCGCTGGCCTCACGGTTCGAGACGGCGCTTCGCGCCTCCTCCGTCCAGAGTTGCTGCTTTGAAAATCGGAGTTGTGTGCCTGTCCATCTCCGCGTCGTCATGGCCGGGCGTGTCCCGGCCATCCACGTCGTTCGGCAGACTGAGGGCGACGTGGATGCCCGGGACAAGCCCGGGCATGACGGAGTCACTGATTGGCAGCATCGTTGAGAGTGACAATTCCGTGCGGTTGTGCATTTCGCTATGCGACTGCTCGTCGGGCAAATCAGGTCTCGCGCGAAAATCCTGTCCAGCCCTGCTGCGAAAAATAAACCGCTTGGCGAATTCGCAAAATCAGCATTACTGTCCCGCTCGTTCCGTTGCGTCGGAGGGGACGTATCGCGGTCGTCATGGACGTCGGCAGCGGAATGCGATGGGCGTGTGTCGTTGCAGCGTGATCAGTCGCGCCGACGAACGACGATGCACGCACGGTCAAGTCGCGCGGTCCTGGCACCCCGAAGCTGGTGTCCCGCGTCATGTGCTGATAGCGCATGGCGCGCACGGTGGCCAAAAGCCGGTGCACCGGGGAGAATGCGAAGCAGCCGTCAAAACCGTCGCGCAGGGAGGGCCGGGCGTTCTCGGCCAGACCTGTGGTACCTGCCGCCTGCATTTTTTTCGCAGGCGGGCCACGGGCGCGGCCAGCGCCCGGCCTTCCCTGCGCCCTTCATCTTACGGAGGGCGATGAGATCAGCACAACTCGGGCGCAAGGCGTCGCGAGACGGCGAATGCGTGGGATGATCCCGATGCCCCTTCGTCGCGCCCTTGTTACTCCGTGCTCGTGTTGACCAACAGTCGCGCTCCGAATTCCGCCGTCGTCCCGGCGAACGCCGGGACCCATAACCCCAGGGAGAAGATGTTGCGCGAGATGTTGCTCCAGTCTTGTCTCACCACGACCGCCGCGGCGTATGGGTCCAGGCGTTCGCCGGGACGACACCTGAGAATGCGGAGACAGGCCGCCTCACACCTGCAGCGCTTTGACATCGAAGAGGTCAACGCGGTCGCGCCGCCCAGCTCTCCGCTGTCGTCCTGGACAAGCGTGCGTAGCACGCGCCGATCCGGGACCCATAACCCCAGGGAGACGTTGTTGCGCGAGATGTTGGACCAGCCTTGTCTCACCACGACTGCTGCGGAGTATGGGTCCCGGCGTTCGCCGGGACGACGGCGGTGGGTGGCGAGGCGGTTCGGCTCACACCGGCAGAGCGATGGAGTACTTCACCTGACTCAGCGCAAAGCTCGACTCGATCGAGGCGATGCCGTCGAGCCTTGTCAGCTTGGTCTTCAGGAACGCCTCGTAGGAGGAGAGATCAGCCGCCACCACGCGCAGCATGTAGTCGCGATTGCCCGTCATCAGATAGCACTCGAGCACTTCGGGCCAGGCGGAGATCGCCTTTTCAAAGCGCTTGAGGTCCTCCTCCTTCTGCCGCGCCAGCTTGATGGAGATGAAGACGGAGACGTGCAGCCCGAGCGCTTTCTGGTCGACGGTGGCGATGTAGCGGGTGATGACGCCGCGCTCTTCCAAGAGCTTGACGCGGCGGTGGCAGGGCGACACCGACAGGCCGACCTTGTCGGCGAGCTCCTGCATGGTGATGCGTCCGTCCGCCTGGAGATGGCCGAGGATCTTGCGGTCGATGGCGTCGAGGTCGGGCATTGGAATGGGTCACCGGAAAGGGCGGCTTCGATGGGAAAATATCCCAATAATGGCGTCCTGTGCGCGATATTTTGAGAATTTCGGCCGCCGGAGGAGGATTAAAATGGCTCATTCAACAAACCGTCCGGGAGCAGCGCCATGGCCAGGCCATCCGCATCGTCAGCATCCGCACCGTCAGACCGTCTCGACATCCTGAACGCGCTGACCCGCAAGGCGCTGTGGCTGTCGTCCTGGACCATCCACCACGCGAACCACATCCGTCCGAACACCGACGGCCTCAAGGTCGGCGGCCATCAGGCCTCGTCGGCCTCGCTGGCGACCATCATGTCGGCGCTGTACTTTTCGGTGCTGCGCCCGGAGGACCGCGTTGCGGTGAAGCCGCATGCGAGCCCGGTGTTCCACGCCATCCAATATCTGTTCGGCCGTCAGACAAGAGAGAAGCTGGAGAATTTCCGCGGCTTCAAGGGCGCGCAGTCCTATCCATCGCGGACCAAGGATGTCGACGACGTCGACTTCTCGACCGGCTCGGTCGGCCTCGGCGTGGCGCAGACGCTGTTCTCGTCGCTGGTGCAGGACTACGTCAAGGCACACGGCTGGATGAAGGACCGCCGCGAGGGCCGCATGATTGCGCTGGTCGGCGATGCCGAGATGGACGAGGGCAACATCTTCGAGGCGCTGGCCGAGGGCTGGAAGCACGGCCTGCGCAACACCTGGTGGATCGTCGACTACAACCGCCAGAGCCTCGACGCCGTGGTGCGCGAAGGCCTGTGGGAGAAGTTCGAGACCATGTTCCGCAATTTCGGCTGGGACGTGGTGATCGTCAAATACGGCCGGCTGATGCGCGAGGCGTTCGCGGAAGCAGGCGGCGAGGCGCTCAAGCGCTGGATCGACAACTGCCCGAACGCGCTCTACGCGGCGCTGTGCTTCCAAGGTGGCGCCGCCTTCCGCAAGCACATCCAGGACGAGATCGGCGACCAGGGTGACGTGACGCGGCTCTTGGACAAGCGCAGCGACGACGAGCTGCTGGCGCTGATGAGCAACCTCGGCGGTCACGACATGGCGAGCATGCTGGAGGCATTCGAGTCCATCGACCACGATCGTCCGGTCTGCTTCATCGCCTACACCATCAAGGGCGTCGGACTGCCGTTCCAGGGCCACAAGGACAACCATGCCGGCCTGATGACGGTGGCGCAGATGGAGAAGTGGCGCGCGCAGCAGAACATTCGCCCGGGCCACGAGTGGGACAAGTTCGAAGGCCTGACCCAGGACGCTGCGACGCTGGAAGCGTTCCTCGCGGCCGTGCCGTTCAACCGCGACGGCCGCCGGCTCGATGACGCCGTGCTCGACGTGCCCCAGCGGCTGACTTTCACGGCGGCAGCGCAGATGTCGACGCAGCAGGGCTTTGGCCTGATCCTCAACGATCTCGCGCGCAGCGACACCGCGATGGCCTCACGCATCGTGACGTCGTCGCCCGACGTCACCGTCTCGACCAATCTCGGCGCCTGGGTCAACCGCCGTGGCCTGTTCGCGCATGCCGAGAAGGCCGACCTTTTCCGCAGCGAGAAGATCCCGTCGACCTTCAACTGGGCGGCCTCGCCGAAGGGCCAGCACATCGAGCTCGGCATTGCCGAGATGAACCTGTTCATCATGGCCTCGGCGCTCGGCCTGTCGCATTCGATCAACGGCGCGCGGCTGCTGCCGATCGTCACGCTGTACGATCCCTTCATCGAGCGCGGCCTCGATGCGCTGAACTACGCCTGCTACCAGGATGCGCGCTTCATGGTGGCGGCGACGCCGTCGGGAGTCACGCTGGCGCCGGAAGGCGGCGCGCACCAGTCGATCGCGACGCCGTTGATCGGCATGGCGCAGGACGGGCTGTCATCGTTCGAGCCGGCCTTCGTCGACGAGCTCGCCGCGATCATGAAATGGGGTTTTGCCCACATGCAAGCCGTGGCGGGCGAGGGCGGCTCGCTATATCTGCGGCTGTCGACGCGCACCATCGATCAGCCGCAGCGGATCATGTCACCGGAGCTGGAAGCCGACATCGCCGCAGGCGCCTATTGGCTGCGCAAGCCGGGCCCGAATGCGGAGGTGATCGTCGCCTACACCGGCGCGGTGGCGCCGGAGGCGATCGAGGCGACCGGCCTGATCGGCGAGTCGCGCCGCGACGTCGGCCTGCTCGCGATCACCTCGGCCGACCGGCTGCATGCCGGATGGACGGCGGCGCGCAGCCTGCGGCGGCACCGCCGCGGCGTGCAGCATCTCAGCCATGTCGAGCAGCTGCTGGCGCAGCTGCCGCGCGATTGCGGCATCGTTACCGTGATCGACGGCCACCCGGCGACACTCGGCTGGCTCGGCTCGGTGCGCGGCCATCGCGTCGAGGCGCTGGGCGTGGAGAAATTCGGCCAGACCGGCACGATCGACGATCTCTACCGCCACAACGGCATGGACGCGAACGCGATCATCGACGCCGCCGAGAGCCTCACCGGCGCGCCGGTGCGGCATCGCAAGATGGCGGTGTGAGGGGAGGCAGTCGATCAGATGTCCAAACAGCGCACGCCTCCCTCGCTGGCGGCGAGAGAGGCGGGCTGAGCAAGCGGAGGCAAAAGGTTCGTGCTGAAATCAACAGCTGAAATAGGGGTCGACCAACTGTCCGTTATGAAATCGGTTCGGGCGTTGTCCGAACATCACCCGATCCGCTGATGAGAATAGCCGGGCTTCTGACGGCTCATTGTGAAGCAGTTCACATTTGCGCAGGATTTTCTTGCGGCCTTGAGATGCCTGTTTTTTCAGCGATTTTTGCGATAACGGCCGGATTCTCGACGGGATGACTATGGTCCCGATTGCAGCAGATGCTTCGGTGTGGCTCGAAAGCGACGTCGCGAGGGCATTCGGGCGGCGACGGGGTAGACGCGTAGTTCCGGCACCCCTAGTTTCGCGCGGTGAGCTGGCGATCGACGAGCTGTTGCGTGAGATGCTGAACCTGAAGGCCGTGGGACAGAGTGTCGAGACGCAGGTCGTGAATGCGGCGCGGCGTCTGCGCCCCGCGGTCAGTCGGAGCGCGACGGCAAGGGCGGGAGTCGAAAGCGGGCCTCTGCCGCAGCTTCGCAGCGAAGTCTATCGCGAGATCATCAGCGCCCCGCCACCGCTGCTGGTTCGTGCCGGCGCTGTCGTCACCGCGATCGCGCTTGCGACGGTGCTCATCGTCGCGAGTCTCGTGCCTTATCCTTCCGTCGTCGGCGGCCGTGCGCATGTCGTGTCCGCCGAAATGCCGGTGACGCTGCTCAGCCGCGGCAGCGGCAAGCTGGCCCTGCTCACGGTGAAAGACGGCGACCAGGTCGAGCGCGACCAGATCCTGACCGTGCTCGACGACGGCAGCGACGTGCGTCAGCTGCTGCAGCTCGCGCAATGGCTCGCCGATCTTCCGGCGGATCTGTCGCAGAGCGCTGCGCTTCCGACGCTGCCCGCGGTGACCCCGGCGCGGCTCGGCAGCGCGGCAGCTCCGCTGCTTGCGGTGGTGCAGGCGCTCGGCAATCTCAAGACCTTCCGCGCCTCGACCGAGACGTCCGACCAGGTGGCGCAGCTGCGGCAGGTCGTGGCGGCCTACCGGCAGCTGGTCGGTCAGTTTGCCGACAAGGAAAATGCCGCGGAGGCCTCGCTGAAGGCCGACCAGCGCATGCAGGCGGGCCGCGAGACCCTGATCGCCAAGGGCCTGGCCGCCCCGGCCTATCTCGACAGATTCGAACAGGGCAAGCAGTCGCAGCGCGACCGCGTCGCCGAGGCGCGCATCGCCACCGCCCGTCACCTCGCGACCATCGCCTCGACCGAGCGCGAGATCAGCGCGCTGCTGTCAGCTCATCGCGACCGCGACACCGAGATGGTCGGGCGGCTGTCGAGCGCGCTGCGCGATCTGCGCGGCGTGATGCAGGAGTGGGATCGTATCAACGTCATTCGCGCACCGCAGGCAGGCCGCGTACGGTTGTTCGGTCTCTGGTCCGAAGCACAGAACATTCGTTCGGGTGACACGTTCGCGATCGTCGAGCCGGTTCATTCGACGCCGTCGGCGTTTGCGTTCATTCCGGAAGCGGGATTCGGCAAGGTCAGGCTCGGGCAGAAGGTCGTGATCCGACTCGATGCCTATCCGCGGCTCGAATTCGGCCAGCTCGAGGCCAGGGTGGCCGCGATCAGCGCGGTCGCGATCGAGGGCAAATACAGGGTTCTGCTCGATCTTCCGAATGGACTGACGCTGTCGAGCGGCAAGACCGTGCAGTTCGCGCAGAACATGGACGGCGATGCACGGATCGAGGTGAACAATCTACGGCTGATCCAGCAAGTGTTCGCGCATCTCGCGTCGTGGACCGAGTAGTACGAAGGCCGGGCGATTAGTTCACGCACCGGACGTCGTGATCTGCAACGTGATCGTACGACAACAGCCGGACACGAAAATGCCGTGGCTGCAGTGATTTCGCGTTGTCGTGGCGACTATGCATGCCATCATTCATTGGCCGGCTTTTGGGGATAGGGGACCGGTGGATAAAGCAAACCGCGGCGGCAGTGTCGCACAGCAGGAAAGGCATCACATCCATGCAGACTGATCTCGCGCAGGGACAGGCGCGCAGGCTTTCGGACGACGAGCTTCGGCAGATCACCGGCGGCAACTTCGCGCTGGCGACCGGCCTCAGTGCCATCTTCTCCGGCTTCAATGCCGTCCTCAAGGCGGTGGAAGGGCTTGTCGTGAAGGCGTCGCACAACAATCCGAAGGTCATCTCCGGCATCAACACCTTCAACCAGATCACGACCGGCGTCGAGAACGTCGCCGTCGGCGTCGCACAGATCATCTGAGCCCGCGTTCGTCGGGCCGTCGGCGTTCGGCGGCCCGGCGTCCGGCTTGCGTAGCATGGCCGCGTTTCCTCATTATCAGCAACCGGATGCGACGAGCTGCGGGCCGACCTGCCTGCGCATCGTCGCGCGTCATTACGGTAAGCTCATTCCACAGGCTGAGGTGGAGGAGATTGTCCACAAGAGTCGGCACGGTGCCGACCTGCTGTCGATCTGCAAGGCGGCGGAGGAGATCGGCTTTCGCACGCTGCCGGTGAGCTGCGATCTGGTGGCGCTGATCGAGCAGGACCGCTTTCCCTTTCTCGTCCATTGGAAACAGAATCATTTCGTCGTCGTCCACCGCATCAGCGGCGGCCGCGTTCATGTCTCGGATCCGGCGGCGTCAGGCCTGATCGATCACTCCTTCGAAGACTTCCATCAGGCGTGGGCCACTCATATCGAGAATGATCGGCCGGTTGGCGTCGCCGTATTCTTCGAGCCGACGCCAGCCTTGCGCGACTGGCATTCGTCCAGCGCGCAGCCGTCCACACCTTGGCGGCATCTGCTGAACTATGCACTGGCGCATCGCGAGCTCGTGGTCCAGCTCATGATTGCGACCGGCGTCGGCTGCGCGCTCGCCTTCATCGCGCCGTTCCTCACCCAGTCGCTGGTCGATCAGGGCATCGAGCGCGGCGACGTCTCGCTGGTCACCGTGCTGATCGCTGCCCAGGTCTGTCTGATGCTCGGGCAGACCACGATCACGCTGATCCGCGGCTGGCTGATGCTGTACCTGTCGTCGCGGATCAGCATCGCGATGATCGCCGACTTCCTGCAGACGATCCTCAATTTGCCGATGAGCTTCTTCGATGCGCGCACCACCGGCGATGTGATCCAGCGGCTCAACGACAACCACCGCATCGAGGGCTTTCTTACCTCGGGCGTGCTGGAGGCGGCGTTCTCGCTGCTGACGCTGATGGTCTATGCCATCGTCATTGCGACCTACAGCTGGATGATACTGCTGATCTTCCTCGCCGGCGCCGTCCTCAACATCGCCTATGTCACGCGCTTTCTTGCGGCCCGCCGGCGTATCGATCACCAGCGCTTCGGCGAGGCCGCACAAGCCCTGGCAACCGAAATGGAGCTGGTGCAGGCGGTGGCGGAGGTCAAGGCGACCGGGGCGGAGACGCAGAAGCGCTGGGCCTGGGAGCATGTCCAGGTTCGGCTGTTCAAGGTTCAGCTCGCGGCGATGAAGCTGCAGCAGTTCCAGCAAGCCGGATCGGCGCTGATCTCGTCGAGCACCTCGATCGGCGCCAATGCATTCGCCGCCTACGCCGTCATCCGCGGCGACCTGACGCTCGGTGCCATGATGGCGCTGACCGCCATGCTCGGGCAGATGACCGCCTCGCTGGACCATCTGGTGTTCCTGGTCCAGCGCGCCCAGGATGCCGTGCTGAGCCTGAGGCGGATCACGGAGGTGCATGCAGCGGAGCCGGAGGATCGGGCCGACAGGGTCTATGCCCCGGTGTCGAGCGGCGACATCGTGCTCGAGGATGTCTCGTTCCGGTATGGCAATCCCAATTTGCCGCCGGTGCTGGATCGGATCTCGCTGGTCATTCCGGAGGGCGGAATGACGGCGATCGTCGGCGCCAGCGGCAGCGGCAAGACGACGCTGCTCAAGCTGCTGCTCAAATTCTACGAACCGGAGAGCGGCGAGATCCGGGTTGGCGATACGCCGCTGAGCCAGCTCCGCGCCCGCGATTGGCGCGACGTCTGCGGCGCCGTGATGCAGGATGGCCATGTGTTCGCCGATACGATTGCGCGCAACATCGCCCTGACGGACGAACGCATCGACCGGCGCCGGCTGCTATGGGCAGCCGATGTGGCGAATGCGCGAGGTTTCATCGAGCGGCTGCCGACGGGCTACAACACCAGGATCGGTGAGAACGGCCTCGGCCTGTCGGGCGGTCAGATGCAGCGGCTGCTCATCGCGCGGGCGATCTATCGCCAACCGCAGCTACTGTTGCTCGACGAGGCGACGTCGGCGCTGGACGCCAGCGCGGAGGCTACGGTGTCGGCCAATTTTGCCCGGCTGACGGAGGGATTGACCAAGGTGGTGATCGCCCACCGTCTGAGCACGGTGCGCAATGCGGATCAGATCATTGTGCTCGATCGCGGACGCATCGTGGAGACGGGGACGCACCGGCAGTTGGCTGCAGGCCGCGGGCTCTATTTCAATCTCGTCCGCAACCAGCTCGAGATTGGCGCCTGACCGCCTCGCATTGTGCACCGCAAGACGATCGGGGCTGATGAGCGCGGGCTGACTTGCGCGCAGCGCGGCCTTGCTCCTATATCCGCGGGACGCAACCCCGGTCCCCGCATGTGGCGGGTTCATCCCGCGGATCGCACGTGCCAGGATGCCGGCCCGCGCGCTGCCGCCCTCCCATATGCTTCCACGTGAAGAGGTTTTCCGATGGTCAATCGCCTGCAATTCTACATCGACGGCGCCTGGGTCGATCCGGTCGTCAAGAAGTCCACCCCGGTCGTGAATCCGGCGACCGAAGAGGCGATGTACGAGGTTGCACTGGGCTCCAAGGCCGATGTCGACAAGGCCGTGGCTGCCGCCAAGCGCGCCTTCGAGACCTTTTCGCAGACGAGCCGCGACGAGCGCGTCGCCCTGCTCGAGAAGGTCATCGCGATCTACAAAGGCCGCATGAAGGAGATCGGTGCGGCCGTCTCCGACGAGATGGGCGCGCCGCTGCCGATGGCCGAAAAGCTGCAGGCCGGCGCCGGCCTCGGTCACCTGATGTCGACGCTCGATGTGCTCAAGAAGTACGAGTTCGAGGAAACGCTGCCGTCGTCCGTGGTGGTGCGCGAGCCGGTCGGCGTGGTCGGCATGATCACGCCCTGGAATTGGCCGCTCAACCAGATCGCCTGCAAGGTCGCGCCGGCGCTGGCCGCGGGCTGCACCATGATCCTGAAGCCGTCGGAGTTCACGCCGACCTCGGCGCTGATCTTCGCCGAGATCCTGCATGAAGCCGGCGTGCCGAAGGGCGTGTTCAACCTGGTCAACGGCCTCGGGCCGGAGGTCGGTGCTGCGATGAGCGAGCATCCGGACATCGACATGATCTCGTTCACCGGCTCGACCCGCGCCGGCATCGACGTCGCCAAGCGCGCTGCGCCGACGGTGAAGCGCGTCAGCCAGGAACTCGGCGGCAAGTCGCCGAACGTGATCCTGGAGGGCTCCGACCTGACCAAGGCGGTGACCGGCGGCGTCATGCACATGTTCAACAATTCCGGCCAGTCCTGCAACGCGCCGTCGCGCATGATCGTGCCAGCCGCCCGGATGAAGGAGGTCGCCGCCATCGCCAAGGGCGTCGCCGACAAGACGAAGGCGGGTGATCCGCGCGGCGAGGGCACCACGATCGGCCCGGTCGTCAATCGCGGCCAGTGGGACAAGATCCAGGCGCTCATCAACAAGGGCATCGAGGAGGGCGCAACCCTGGTCGCCGGCGGTCCGGGTCTGCCGGAGGGTGTCAACAAGGGCTTCTATGTCCGCCCGACGATCTTCGCCGACGTCAAGCCCGAGATGACGATCTCGCGCGAGGAGATCTTCGGGCCGGTGCTGGTCATCATCGGCGCGAGCGACGAGGCGGAGGCGGTCAAGATCGCCAACGACACGCCCTATGGGCTCGCCGGCTACGTCACGGCGCCCACGATCGAGAAGGCCCGCGAGGTCGGCCGCAAGATCCGCGCCGGCAACGTCAATCTGCAGGGCGTTCCGAACGACCGCACCGCGCCGTTCGGCGGCTACAAGCAGTCCGGCAACGGCCGCGAGTGGGGCCGGTTCGGCTTCGAGGAGTATCTCGAGGTCAAGGCCGTCGCGGGCTACAACGCGGCCTGATCGGTGAGAGTGCGTAGAGCCCGTGAGCCAATTGAGTTTTTGGGCTCATTGATGGCGAAGATTGTGACAGCCGCAGGATGACCGTGCTG